>DWWN01000049.1 GCA_019119685.1 Candidatus Faecalibacterium faecigallinarum | reverse complement strand
GTTCGACTTGCATGTGTTAGGCGCGCCGCCAGCGTTCGTCCTGAGCCAGGATCAAACTCTTTAGAAAATGATATTTATCACTTTGAAAAGTGTTAAATCTTGTTCCTCAGCACGCAATCGCTTGCGTCCTGTGAATTACTTTTTGGAATTTTTAAGTGTCCAAATACACATTAAAGGTTCCGTTACAAGTATTCGATATTGTTCAATTTTCAAGGTCCTGCCTGTCTGCTTCTCAGCTGACAGCTTATTTATTTTACCACAGACCCGCGAGCTTGTCAAGCACTTTTTTCAAGGCTTTTCAGCAGCTCTCTTTGGTTTTGTGGGCCGCTCCGTGGAGCGCTCGAATATAATACTACACCCGCAGGGTTTTGTCAAGGGTTATTTTGCACTTTTTTCCATTTTCTTTTCGCCTTCCCCCGACGCCCTTATTCTGGACAAAAAAGGAGCTGCCCATGCAGTGCACAGGCAGCTCTTATCTTGGTAATTTCTGTCAGCCGGTTCAGGCCTCCGTCACAACGGGTTTGCCGTCCTTATCCAGCAGGACAGTCAGGCCGCCGGCGTTGCCGGTTCTGTGGTACAGGTAGTTCACACCGGTCTCGGTGTCCACCCAGACCTCCAGCACATCCAGCGCGCCCTGGGTATACACTTTCTTAAAGCGTTCCATTTACGGTCCCTCCTTTCTGATTCAATCAGCAAACTAAAGCTCAGCGGATCTCGATGTTCAGCTTGTACTTCAGGTTGCCCAGGATCTTCTTGATGGCGCGGTCCACCTGTTCAGCGTCCAGCTCGGCGGCGGGGTCAGCCAGCACCAGGGAGAAGGCCATGCTCTTTTTGCCCTCGCCCAGGTTCTTGCCGCGGTAGACGTCGAACAGCTCCACGCCGGTGACCAGCGGGCTGGCGCTGCGGATGGCGTCCTCGATCGCGCCGCAGGTGACGGCCTCATCGCACACCAGGGCCAGGTCGCGCTTGACCGGCGCATAGGGGCTGATGGGCTGGTAGTGCAGCTCGCCCTCCACGCAGGCCGACAGGGCTTCGTAGTCCAGCTCGGCCAGGTAGATGTTCTGGTTCTCTTTTTCGTCCTTGGCGATCTTCAGTTCGGCGTTGATCTCATTGGACAGCTTGCCGAACACGCCCAGGCGCTTGCCCTTGCACCAGACCGAAGCCGCGATGCCGGGGTGCAGCCAGGGGGTGGCGGTCTCCCGCTCGTAGGTGAAGGCCAGGCCCAGCGAGGCCGCCAGCGCCTCCATGGCGCCCTTGACGGTGAAGAAGTCCTCGCCGGGGCCGAACACGCCCATGCAGAGGGTCTGCCGCTCGTGGGGGCGCTCGGTCAGGGGCAGGCTCTTGGGCAGGTAGACGGGGGCCATCTCGAACAGGCGGCCGGCGCCGTTGCCCTTTTTCAGGTTGTCCACGATGACGTTGAGCATCGAGGGGGCCAGCAGGGTGCGCATGATGGACAGGTTCTCGCTGATGGGGTTGAGGATGCGGATGGCCTTGCGGGCAGTATCCTCCGCCGGGATGTGCAGCATATCCAGTTCGGCGGTGGAGTAGAACGCCAGGGTCGAAGCCTCGTAGAAGCCCTGTCCGGCCAGCATCCGCTTGACCTTGAGGACGCGCTGCTGCTCGCCGTTCAGGCCGCCGTTGGTGACGGCAGCCGTCTTAAGGAAGGTGGGGACGATGTGGCTGTAGCCGTACTCCCGGATGACCTCCTCGGCCAGGTCGGGGTAGCCCTCCACGTCCTCGCGGTAGAGCGGGACGCTGACGTGCCACACGCCGCCCGCGTCCACTTCCACCGTGAACTCCAGCCGTTCCAGAATGTCGATCATGGTCTGGTCGGGCACGCGGATGCCCAGCACGGCGCAGATCTTGTCGGGGGTGGTGTCGATCACCTTGCGGCCAGTGGAACGGCCGTCGGTGCAGTCAAACGCCAGGGTGGTGATGTCGCCGCAGTCCAGCTGCTGGATCAGGTGCAGCGCGCGGGCCAGGCCCAGCTTGGGCGAGCTGAAATCGACCCCCTTCTCGTACCGGGCGGAGGAGTCGCTCGACTGGCCCAGGGCGCGGCTGGTCTTGCGGACCGAGTCGCGGGCAAAGGTGGCGCACTCGAACAGCAGGCTGTGGGTCTTGTCGTCCATGCCCGAGTTGGCGCCGCCCATGACGCCGGCCAGGGCCACCGGCTTTTCGGCGTCGCAGATGACGAGGTTGTTCTCGGTCAGGGTGAACTCTTTCTCGTCCAAAGTGACGATCTTCTCGCCGGGACGGGCGCGGCGGACGTCGATGCAGCGGCCGGCCACCTTGTCCAGGTCAAAGGCGTGCATGGGCTGGCCCATCTCGAGCAGGGTGTGGTTGGTGATGTCCACCACGTTGCTGATGGAGCGCAGGCCGCACAGGGCCAGGTGGCGCTTCATCCAGCGGGGGCTCTCCCCCATGCGGATGTTGCGCACATAGTGGGCCATATACCGGGGGCACAGGTCGGGGGCTTCCACCGTCACCGAGATGGGGGCGTCCGGCTCGCAGACGGCCTGGTAGTCCATGGCGGGCATATGCAGGGGCTTGCCCAGGACGGCGGCCACCTCCCGGGCAATGCCCAGGATGGACTGGCAGTCGGGGCGGTTGGCGGTGATGGAAATGTCGAAGATGGAGTCATCGAGGCCCACCACCGGGCAGATGTCCGCGCCGGGGGTTGTGTCCTCGGGCAGGATCAGCAGGCCGTAGACGCCTGCGCCGGGGTAGAGGTCCTCGTTCAGGCCCAGCTCCTCGCCCGAGCAGAGCATCCCGTTGGACTCAAAGCCCTGCATCATCCGCTTTTTGATGTGGATGCCGCCGGGCAGGGTCGAGCCGTCCAGGGCGGCGGGCACATGGGCCCCCACAAAGATGTTGGGCGCGCCGGTGGTGATGCGGATGTCGTGGCCGTAGCCGCCGCAGTCCACCACGCAGCGGCTCAGGTGGGTGCCCTCCTGCTTTTCGATGGAGGTGATGACGCCCACCACCACCTTGTCGATGCCGGCGGACAGGTCGGTCCGCTCCTCCACTTCAAACCCGCAGGAAAAGAGCTTGTCCTCCAGCTCCTGCGCGGTAATGTCGATATCCACCAGCTCTTTCAGCCAGCTGAAAGGTACTTTCATATCACTCGCTCCTCCCTCTTATTCGTGGAACTGCCCGAGGAACCGCAGATCGTTCTCGAACATCAGGCCGATGTTGTTGATGCCGTATTTCAGCATGGCGATGCGCTCGATGCCGATGCCGAAGGCGATGCCCGAGTACACCTCGGGGTCGATGCCGCAGTTGCGCAGCACCTTCTGGTTGACGACGCCGCCGCCCAAGATCTCGATCCAGCCGGTGTGCTTGCACAGGCTGCAGCCCTTGCCGTGGCATTCAAAGCAGCTGACGTCCACCTCGACGCTGGGCTCGGTGAAGGGGAAGTAGGACGGGCGCAGGCGGGTGCGCACCTCGCTGCCGAACAGCCGCTGGACGAACACGTCCAGCATACCCTGCAAGTCGCACAGGGTGATGCCCTTGTCCACCACCAGGCCCTCCATCTGGTGGAACATGGGGCTGTGGGTGGCGTCCGAGTCGGAGCGGAACACCCGGCCGGGCACCAGCACCTTGATGGGGGGCTTTTCGGCGTCCATGGTGCGGATCTGGCCGGTGGAAGTCTGGGTGCGCAGCAGCAGCTCGTCGGTCAGGTAGAAGGTGTCCTGCATATCCCGGGCGGGATGGTCCTTGGGCACGTTCAGGCGGGTAAAGCAGTGGTCGTCGTCCTCGATCTCGGGGCCCTCGTAGATCTCAAAGCCCATGCCCGCAAAGGCGTCGATGATCTGGTTGCGCACCAGCGTCAGGGGGTGCAGCCCGCCGGCGGGGCGCATCTTGGCCGGCAGGGTGATGTCCACCGTCTCGGCGGCGTTGCGGGCGGCCAGCTCGGCCTGGTTCACCCGGACGGCGGCGTCGTCGTAGTCGGCCTGCACCTTTTGTTTCAGCTCGTTGATGGCTTTGCCCATGGCGGGGCGCTCGGCCGCGTCCACGGTGCGCAGCTGCTTCATCAGCGCGGGCACCTGCCCGTTTTTGCTCAGGTATTTCTGCCAGAAGGCCGCCAGCGTCTCCTTGGAGGCCACCTGCGCAAGGTCCGCTTCGGCCTGCCGGGCCAGCTCTTCAATGATTGCCTGCATACATTTCCTCTCCTTTTCAAAACTGTGTCTTGCACTTCGGGACGGAACAAAAAAAGAGCCCCGTCCCCCGGCCGGCTCAAACCAGCCAAGGGACGGAGCCCTGTTGCTTAACTCCGTGGTACCACCCAAATTCCGCGCAGGTGCGACGTCTGCGCGGCACTCGAACGCCGTAACGGGGCGCGCCGTCCCGCACTACCGGGCAGGCTGGACCTGCCGTTCCCGCGGGCCGCTCGGGAGCGAACTTCCGCGCCGCCGCCATCCGGGGGCCCTTGCAGCCGGTGGAGCCCCTCTCTGCGCCAGGCGGGCAGCGCGTACTTTCTCCGTCATTGCGTTTTGCTTGTTTCGCTTTGCCTATAGTAGCACACTTTGCCGGGTTTTGCAAGCCCCCAGGCCCCTGCGCTTCATGATCCGTCCGGGCTGGACGACATGTGCGTACAGCCCGGACACATACAGGGAAATTTTCCGCCGGGAGTGTGCGAGCCGCCCTACGGCGAGTGCATGGTTCGGCGGGAAATTTTGTCCCCGGGGGAACATTAGGGGGGAGGAATTTCTGACCTGCGCAGCAGGCAGAAATGGGTCCCCCCTAAATAAACTTTACGGGGTCAGGCGGTTGGGGCCGCGGAACAGGAACATGCACTCCTTGATGCTCAGGCCCACCAGCAGCATGGTCAGACGGTCCACGCCCAGGCCGAAGCCGCCGTGGGGCGGGCAGCCGTACTTGAAGAACTCGAGGTAGAACTTGACGTCCTCGGCCAGGCCCTTTTCCTCGGCCTGCTTTTTCAGCACCTCGTAGCGGTGCTCGCGCTGGGCGCCGGTGGTGATCTCCACCCCGCGCCAGATCAGGTCGTAGCCCTGGGGCACGCCGTTTTCGTCCCGCATATGGTAGAACGCGCGCTTTTCGGCCGCGTAGTCGGTGACGAACAGGAATTCATGGTCATAGTGCTTTTTGACCCAGTCGTAGCTCAGCCGCTCGGCCTCGGTGGTCAAATCGCCCTTTTCGGACTCGTCCACCGTGTAGCCGAAGTCCTCCTCCAGGCCCTTGTACAGGTCGGCCAGCTTGATCACCGGGAAGGGGGTCTCGGGCACGATGACCGGCAGGCCGAACATCTCCTCGATCTCTTTGCCGTAGGCGTCCTTGACGGCCTGCAGGGCGGCCTTGAGCAGGCCCTCCTCCATGGCCATCACGTCCCGGAAGGAGTTGATGTAGCTGAACTCCAGATCGAAGCCGGTGAACTCGGTGGTGTGCTTGTTGGTGTAGGACTTTTCGGCGCGGAACACGGGCCCCACCTCAAAGATGCGCTCGAAGCCGCTGGCCATGGCCATCTGCTTGTAGAACTGGGGGCTCTGGGCCAGGTAGGCGTTGCGGTCGAAGTAATCCACCTTGAACACCTCGGCGCCGCTCTCGCTGGCGGCCGCGATCAGCTTGGGGGTGTGGATCTCGATAAAGTGCTTGTCCAGCAGGTACTGGCGCATGGCGTTGACCATGACGGTCTGGGCCTTGAACATCAGCTGGTTTTCGTCGGTGCGCAGGTCGATCCAGCGGTAGTCGATGCGCTGGTCGATGCTGGAGCGCTCGACCGCCTTTTTCTTTTTGGTGGCGGCGATCTCCTTGCGGACGATGGGCAGGGGGTCGGCGATGCTCTCGATCTCGATGGCCTCGGGGATCATCTCGATGCCGCCCAGCTTGACGTAATCGTCCAGGCGGGCCTTGCCCACCACCGTGATGACCGAGTCGCCGGTCAGCTGGTCGATGACGGGGACGAGGTCGGGGTGGTCCTCTTTTTCAATGGTGATCTGCAGTTTGCCGGTGATGTCCTTCAGGACGATGAAGGCCATCGCCTTGCTGCTGCGCAGGTTCTCGATAAAGCCCTGCACTTTTATGGTTTCGCCGACATGGCTGCGCACGTCGGAAATATAGGTTCGCTCCATTCCAATCCTCCAGTCCGCAGCGCGGGGGCCGCGGTTTTCGATGCGGTTTGCTTTTTCACGGGTCTATTATACCTTATTTCAGGGCAAAATCAAGAGGGGGACTCCCCCGCCCCGCATCTGCGGGCGAAAGCAGTCCCCCTTCTCTAGGGTTTACTTATCCTTTTCTTCCTGCGTCCCGTCAAAGGGCTCGCGGGTCTTTTCCACAATGGCGGTGTCCACCCGGTGGCCGGTGACGTTCTTGACGTGGATCTTCAGGCCGTAGCCCTCGCAGGTGAACTGCTCGCCCTCGTCGGGCACGCGGCCCACGATGCCGCACACCAGGCCGTTGAAGGTCTCGTGCTCGTCGGTGGGCAGCTGGACGTCCAGCTTTTCGGCCACCTCTTCCAGGTCGGCCGAGCCGCGGATCTCCCAGCGGCCGTCGCTGAGCTGGCGGATCTCCACTTCGCGGACGGTGTCCTCGTCGTCCATGTTGCCCACCAGTTCCTCCATCAGGTCGTGGACGGTGACGATGCCGCTCATCCCGCCGTACTCGTCGATGACGATGGCGAAATACTTGCGCTCCTGCTTCATCCGGCTGAACAGCTGGTCGGCGCGGATGCCCTCCGGCACGAAGAAGGGCTTATCCACCGCGTTCTTCATCACCGACTTGCGGGACAGATCGTCCAGGCGGAAGTAGTCCTTGGTGTTCAAAACGCCCACCACGTCGTCCTGGCTCTCGCCGCAGACCGGGAAGTAAGTATAGTGGCTGTTGCGGATGGTGTCGGCCCAGACGCTCATGTCGTCCTCGAGGTACAGGCAGACCACGTCCCGGCGGCGGGTGCTGACCTCCTCGGCGGAGGTGTCGTTCATATCAAAGACGTTCTGGATGATCTCGTTCTCGTCCGTCTCGATGGTGCCCTGCTGGGCGCCCTCCATCAGCTTCATCTTGATCTCGTCCTCGGTGACGATCTCCTCGTTCTGGTTGGGGTCGATGCCCAGCATCCGCAGCAGCGCGTTGGTGGACACGGTCAGCAGCCAGACCAGCGGCGCGCAGATCTTGGACATGAAATAGAGGATGCCGGCCAGGCTCAAGGACAGGCTCTCGGTCTTTTTCATGGCCAGGCGTTTGGGCACCAGCTCGCCGAACACGATGCTGAAATAGGTCAGCACCAGGGTGATGAGCACCACCACCGCCGAGTGCAGGGCCTGCCGGGGCACGCTGGCCCCCAGCGAGAGGATCAGGTCCACGATGGGGTCGGCGAAGTTCTCAGCCGCGAACGCGCCGCCCATCAAGCCGGCCAGGGTGATGGCCACCTGGATGGTGGCCAGGAATTTGGAGGGCTGCTTTGTCAGGGTCAGCAGCTTTTTGGCCCGCTTGTCGCCCTCGTCGGCCAGCATTTTCAGCCGGCCCTCGCTCATGGATATCACAGCGATCTCCGAGCTGGCAAACAGCGCGTTGACCGCGATCAGTACAGCTTGCAAAATTAAAGCGCCAATCATACAATCATTCTCCGTTCTATTTTCAAGGCGTTTGTAGCGTTTCTAAAATATCAAATGTCTCGGTGCCGTACGCAAAAAGGCACAGTCCGCCGCTTGCAAAAGCGCAGACTATGCCCTTATAAGTTCAACCGATTCATATTCAAACGCCGCGGAGAAACAAAGGCTGCCGTATGGGGGTCCCCATCCGAACCGTCTTCCATGGACCGATCACACCTCCTAGTCTGTGCAAATTAAGGATAGTATAACACAGCCGGGGCGCGTTGTCAACTTGTATCCAAGCGGCGGGGTCTCTCAGGCGGGCAGCTCGGCCCCGAGCCGGGCCGCGATGGCGGGGCCGTCCAGCCCCTCGCCGATGACGATGAGCACCGCCTGCCCCTCCCGGATGGGCCGCAGGTCAAAGCCGGCGGGGGTGGCGTTCACTTCCAGCCAGCCCTCCGGCCCCTGCACAAAGCCCTTGACCCGGAACACCCGGCCGCAGCTCTCGTCGGCCCACAGGCCCTGCACCCGGCGGCGCAGCTCGCCGGGGCCGCAGTCCAGGCTGAGCAGCGCCAGCGAGGCAAACCCGGCTTCCGCCTGCCGTTTGGCAAAGCGGGCCTGCCGCCAGCCGCACCCGGCCAGCCGGGCAAAGTCGTCACCGGTCAGCTCTGCCCAGTCTTTGGCCAGAACGTCCTGCCCGGAGGCAAAGCGCCGCGCGCAGCCCACCGCTTCCAGCGCCTGGTCCAGGCGGGCCAGGGCCGCAGCGGCCCGCTCGGGCCCGGCCTGCCCGTACCGGCTCAGGACCACGCACCCAGCCCCGGCCGCCTCGCTGGCCAGCAGATACTCCTCCCCGGGGGTGAGCGCCTGCTCCAGGTTCGCGTCCAGGACGGCCAGCACGCTGCCCGGCTCATACCAGCGGTCCAGCGGGGACTCGTACAGCGCGTCGAAGAACTCGTCCACGTCGTAGACGCCCGACGGCTCGACCAGCACCCGGTCGTACCCCAGCATCCCCATCGCGATCAGCTTGGTGCGGAAGCGCCGCTTGTGGCAGTCGGGCCCGCACCCGCCCGCGATCATTTCCAGGCTGCACTGGGGCCCTTCCAGGTCCTGCAGCAGCATCCGGTCCACGTTGACCGCGCCGTAATCGTTTTCCAGAATGCCGATCTTCTGCCCCTGGCCCATCAGCCAGCGGGCGTAGGCGTGGATCAGCGTGGTCTTGCCCGCGCCGAGAAAACCGGTGATGAGGTCTATTTTGATCATAGCGGATTAGTCTCTCCAATCTCCATAGTGCTTTTTGTACTTTTTGCAGATCACCCGCGCGTAGACCGCCCGGCAGGCCGCGCCTTCCCCCACGACCCCGGCTGCCATCAGCCAGGCGGCCCATCCCGGCAGGGGCGCTGCGAGCAGCGGCAGCCCCAGCAGGACGAACACCGCGCCATAGGCCATATAGAGCTTTGCCACAGCGCGGTTATAGCGTTTCACGTCGGCGACGTCCGGCGTCCTGGCCCACCCGAACGAGGCGGGCTTTTTGCAAAACCATATGTACGCGGCCAGCCCCTCGAAGACCAGGCCCACCGCGCACCAGCCCAGAAAAGGCAGCACACCTTTGCCCATCGGAACACCTCCCGCCGCAGCTTTTCCAGCTTTTCTATAGTGTAGAAGATTCCCCGCCGGGTGTCAAGACGCCGGCGGCGGAACGCTGAGCCTTTCGGGCGGGGAGGGCTTGACAATCCGGCCTGCCTGCGTTATACTGGATACAGAAAGGGTGCTGCCGGACAAACGGTAGTCCCCCTGGCTCGGTTAGAGAAGTAACCGCGCGCTCGGGAAAGCTAGAGCGGTTACTTCTTTTTTATTGCCTTTTATTCCTGTCGGCGTCTATGAGCCGGAGGACCAAGTCAATCAGGCCGATGATTAAAATGCCGGTTTGAATCAAATCGGAATAGGTAACCATAAGCCAGCCCCCCTTTCCTGACGGTCAGGAGAGCAAAGAAGTGCCCCTGACCGCACAAAGTCGAGCCAGAGGGGCATACCGCTTGCCGTTTATCGACAACACCCAACCAAATAATACCATACTCACAGGCAAATGACAAGGCCCCCGCCCTTTTGGACGGAGGCCCGTTTTTATTGTAGTTTTCCTTCCAGTCTCGCCTGCCGGTTGCCCTCTCCGTCACAGTGCCCCGTCAGGGCGGCGAGACTGAGAGGGGAGTTATCAGAAACGTTCAGAGCGCTCCGCCCGTTTTCACCCACGTTCCCGGGCGGGGCGGGCGGAGCGGACCAGACCGGAGGCGCGGTTGGCGCGCTCGTTGGCCAGGAACATCACCGCCAGCAGCGCCAGCAGGTACAGCGGCATCAGGCTGATGGAAAGGCGCTCGCTCAGCGCGCCGAACAGCGGCGGCATCAGGCAGGTGCCCACATAGGCGCCCGCCATCTCGAGGCCGATCAGCGCCTGGGAGCGCGCCGCGCCAAAGCGGGCGGGGGTGGCGTGGATGATGCTGGGGTAGATGGGCGCGCAGCCCAGCCCCACCAGCACAAGGCCCGCCTGCATCGCAAAGGACGAGGGCAGCAGCAGCGCCGCCGCGCCCGCCAGGATGATGCCCTGGCCCAGGCGGATCATCCGCACGTCCCCCAGCGGCCCGGACACAAAGCCGCTGACGGCCCGGCCCGCCGTGATGCCGATGTAGAACAGCGCTGCGAGCGCGGCCGCACGCTCAGCCGACAGGCCCCCGTGCAGCACCAGGTAACTGCCGGCCCACAGGCCCGCCGTCTGCTCCAGGGCGCAGTAGCAGAAAAAGCCCAGCACCGCGCTTTTTGCGCCGGGGATGCGGGCCGCCTGCCGCAGGCCGAGCGCTTCATGGGCGCTTTCGGCCTCTCCGGCGGCGGAGGGCTGGCGCTTCCACAGCGGCAGGCTGAACACCAGCACTGCCGTCAGGGCCACCTGCAGCAGCGAGATGTACCGGTAGCCCGCCTGCCAGCCCTGGCCCCCGCTCAGCGCGCAGCTGATGAGGTTGGGCCCCACCAGGGTGCCCACGCCCCACATACAGTGCAGCCAGCTCATGTGGCGGCTGGCGTAGTGGAGGGCGACGTAGTTGTTCAGCGCGGCGTCCACGCTGCCCGCGCCCAGCCCGTAGGGCACCGCCCACAGGCAGAGCATCCAGAACTCGCTCGAGAGCGAAAAGCCGAACAGCGCCAGCGCCGTCAGCGCGACGCTGCACGCCGTCACCCGGCCGGGGCCGAAGCGGGCCGTCAGCCGGTCGCTGTTCAGGCTGGAAACGATGGTGCCCACCGCGATGATCATCGAGATGATGCCCGCGAAGGACACCGGCACCCCGAAGGGCCCGTACATGGAGGGCCACGCCGACCCCAGCAGGGAATCGGGCAGGCCGAGACTGATAAAGGCCAGGTAGATGACGCCCAGCAGCAGATGGACCATAGGTTGGAATCCTCCCAAAACGTTGTTTTTTATAGGATAGCGCCAAATGGCACTTGATTCAATACAAAAAACGCCCTATACTATCAATAAACGGACCAACCCGCGCCCGGCCCGCCCGGAAGGCCGCGCGCCGCATCAAAGGAGGCCAGCCATGAGCCTGCACGCCTGCGGCATCAACCCGCCGCTCGACCTCTCGCCCCAGCAGCGGGAGCTGAAACCCCAGGGCACCCTCGACTTCCCCTGCGCGGGGTACGCCGAGCACTACGCCCCCGGCCCCGGCCATTCCCTGCCCTGGCACTGGCACGCCGAGTTCGAGGTCATCCACATCCTGTCCGGCCAGCTGACGGTGGAGACCCCCGGCGCCCAGTACCACCTGGACGAAGGGGACTGCATCGCCGTCAACGCCGGTGTGCTGCACAGCGCCAACACCGCCACCGCCTGCGAGATACGCTCGCTGGTGTTCAGCCAGAGCCTGGTGACGGGGGGCAAGGACACCGTCTTTGCCAAAAAGTACATCACGCCCCTGGCCGGGTGCCGGGCCTTCCGGGCCTATGTGTTCGACCGGCAGGCCGAAGCCGGGGCCATCGCGGCCTTCGTCGAGGCTTACCGCGCGCTGGAGGCCGAGCCCGACGGGTACGAGTTCACGGTGCGGGCCCGGCTTTCGGAGGTGTGCCTGGCGCTGCGGCGTCGCTTTGCGGCCGAGCTTTCGGCCAAAGCCCCCCGCCCCAACCTCGACGAGGCGCGGGTGCAGCTGATGCTGACCTTCATCCAGGACCACTTCGACCGTCCCCTCACCCTGGCCGAGATCGCCCGGGCCGCCGGCATCGGCGAGCGGGAATGCCTGCGCTGCTTTGGCAAGACCATCCACGTGCCGCCCATGCAGTACCTGTTGAAATACCGCGTGATGCAGGCCGCAGACGCCCTTCTGGCCCGCCCGGCCGACAGCATCGCCCAGGTGGCCGCCGGCTGCGGCTTCGACAACCCCAGCAACTTTTCCCAGCAGTTCCGCCGCTTTTACGGCTGCTCCCCCCGCGCCTACCGGGCAAAGAACGCAAAATAAGGCCCCCGCCCCAAAGGCGGAGGCTCTTGCCATTTACCTGTGCGTATGGTATTATTTGGTTGGGTGTTGTCGATAAACGGCAAGCGGTATGCCCCTCTGGTCCGACTTTTGTGCGGTCAGAGGTGCTTCTTTGCTCTCCTGACTGCATAAGAAAGGGGGGCTGGCTTATGGTTACTTACTCCGATTTGATTCAAACCGGCATTTTAATCATCGGCCTAATTGACTTAGTCCTCCGGCTCATAGACGCCGACAGGAACAAAAGGCAATAAAAAAGAAGTAACCGCTACAGCTTCCCAGGGCGTACGGTTACTTCTGTAACTGGACCAGGGGGACTACCGTTTGTCCGGCAGCACCCTTTCTATGTTTAGTATACAGCAGGCGGGCGGGAATGTCAAGCCCTCTCCGGCCCTGCGGGCAACGGTTGCAGTGACCTGTTTTTGCTGCGCAGTCCCGTAAACGCGGCCCTCTCCGGCCCTGCGGGCCACGGTTGCGGTGCCCTGTTTTTGCTGCGCCCGTCGCTGCGGGCTTGCAAAAAACAGACCGCTGCCCCTGCTCTGCTTCGGCTGTCTCGTCCGCTGGACGCGCCTCAGCT
>DWWN01000048.1 GCA_019119685.1 Candidatus Faecalibacterium faecigallinarum | reverse complement strand
AATGGACGGAGGCTCGTTTTGTTGTGGCTTTCCTTTCAGGCTCGCCAGCCGGTTGCCCTCTCCGTCACAGTCCGCTTACGCGTCCTGTGCCACCTCTCCCACGGGGCGAGGCAAGTGCACGCCCGTGGGTGGCGGTCAGGCGGTGGTAAGACAAACTTGCTCCCGCCTTCGCCTTACCACTCTGTTTGCCGGGATTGACGGTGGTACACTTGGCTCCCCCCCGCGGGGGCACGAACAGCGACCGCGTCCAGTGGACGAAGCAGGGAGCTGTGAGTGGCGCAGCGCTCCGGTTTTTGCAAGCGGGCACCGCCCCGCGCCGCAAAAAGCGGCTAAGCGCAAGAGGAGCTGGCGCGAAGCGCCTGAGAGGGGAGCACAGGCAACCGCCAGGCAAGCCTAACCGGAGAGGGCTACAATCCCTACAATTCTTACAAAATGAACACCCCCTCCGGGGCCATTGAAGCGTCCAGAGGGGGCAGTGAAACTGTAGAAATTGTAGTTTTTGTAGGGTTTGTAGGTTTCGGCCGGGGCGGCTCAGCCGCTGGCGGCCTGGTCCGCGTCCCCGCCGGGGCCGAACAGGCGGTCGTACGCGCCGGTAAAGGCGCGTTCGGGCAGGGCGGCGGTCAGGGCCAGGGCGGCGGCCAGGCACTCGGCGCCGGTCAGGCTGACGCCCGGCTCCACCGGCGGGAAGTGCTCCAGCACGCGCTGCACCTGCTGCTGGACCCGCCGCGCCACGAATACCCCGCGGTCGGTCAGGTAGACCTTGCCATAATGGGCCTTGACGATCATCCCGCGGTCCATCAGCTGGTCGAGGGCCCGCGCCACCGACGGCCTTGTCACACCCAGGCGCTCGGCGATGGTGCGGGAACAGATGTCCCGCTGGGTGGCGGCCGTCTCGTAGATGGCCAGCAGATAGCGCAGGTGGGCGGCGGAAAGTTCCATAAAAAGGCATCCTCCCTTGTTGTGGGTATCGCAAAAGCGCGGGCCGTCCGGTGAGGCAGCCCGCGCCGTTGTGTGTCAGCGGGTCAGGGCCCGGTGTGATGGCAGCCGCACTGGCCGCTGCATCCGCCCGGGCAGCCCTTGCACCCGGCGCACTTGCCGCTTTTCAGGCCCCGGATGGTGGCCCGCAGCGACAGGCCCACCAGGCCGAACACGGCAGCCCCCACCACGATGGTGGACAAATTGGCAGCTAAAAACGACAGCATGGCAGGCCCTCCTTTCAGGGTCAGGCGCGCACCGTCCGCTTGCGGTCGATGCGCACGCCGCTGGCGGTCTCATAGGGGTTCTTGCGCACCAGCAGGTAGAGCAGGGCGGCCAGCAGCGCCGCCGCCACGATGGTGAACAGGTTGAAGCTCACCTCGCCGGTGACGAGCCCGCCCAGCTGGTAGACGATGAGCGCGATGACATACGCGAACACGCACATATAGCCGATGGCAAAGGCGGTCCAGCGGGGGTTGTTCATCTCACGCTTGATGGCGCCCATGGCGGCAAAGCAGGGGGCGCACAGCAGGTTGAAGATCATAAAGCTGTAGGCCGACAGCGCGGTGAAGTTGGCGGCGATCAGCCCCCAGATCTCCTCGCCGTTTTCCGCCACTTCGCCCACGCCAAAGGTCACGGCCAGGGTGGAGACGACGTTCTCCTTGGCGATCAGGCCGCCCACGCAGGCGGTGGTGGCGCGCCAGTTGCCAAAGCCCAGCGGCGCGAAGATGGGCGCGACTGCCCCGGCGATGACGGCCAGCAGAGAGGTGTTGGCGTCCTCCACCGCGCCGAACGCGCCATCGGTGAAGCCGTAGCCCTGCAAGAACCACAGCACCACGGTGGACGTCAAAATGACGGTGCCGGCCCGCTTGACGTAGGAAGCGCCGCGCTCCCAGGTGGAACGCAGGACGTTGCCCCAGGCGGGCACATGGTAGGCGGGCAGCTCCATGACGAAGGGGGCGGGGTTGCCGGCAAAGGCCTTGGTCTTTTTCAGGATGATGCCGCTGATGACCACGGCCGCGATGCCGATGAAGTAGGCGCTGACGGCCACCAGGCTGCTGCCGCCGAAGATGGCGCCGGCCAGCAGGCCGATGATGGGCATTTTAGCGCTGCAGGGGATGAAGCAGGTGGTCATGATGGTCAGCTTGCGGTCGCGGTCCTGCTCGATGGTGCGGGACGCCATGACGCCGGGGATGCCGCAGCCCGAGGCCACCAGCAGGGGGATGAAGCTCTTGCCCGACAGCCCGAACCGGCGGAAGATGCGGTCCATCACAAAGGCGATGCGGGCCATGTAGCCGATGTCCTCCAAAATGGCCAGCAGAAAGCTCAGCACCAGGATCTGGGGCACAAAGCCCAGCGCCGCGCCCACGCCGGCCACGATGCCGTCGTTGATGAGGCCCACCAGCCAGTCGGCGCAGCCGATGGACACGAGGAAGCCCTCCACCGCCGGCGGCACGATCTCGGTGAACAGCACGTCGTTCACCCAGTCGGTGCCCATGGTGCCGAAGGAGACGGGAGTGCCGCCCATCGCGATGGTGTACACCCCCAGCATGACCAGGGCGAAGATGGGCAATGCCAGCACCCGGTTGGTGACGACCCGGTCGATCCGGTCGGAGACGGTCAGGTTGTCCTTGCGGGCCTTGCGGGTGCAGGCTTTCTGCACCACCGTGTGCAGGAAGGTGTAGCGCTGGTTGGTGACGATGCTCTCGGCGTCGTCGTCCAGCTCCTGTTCGCAGGCGGCCACGGCCTGCTCGATCTGGGCCGCGGCGGCGGCGTCCAGCTTCACTTCGGCCACCACCTTTTCGTCCCGCTCAAACAGCTTGACGGCGTACCAGCGGACAAAGCGGTTTTCCACCTTGCCCTGAAGCAGCCCCTCGATGCGCTCGATGGCCTGCTCCACGCAGCCGGTGAACACTTTGGGCAGCTTGGCGGTCCGGCCGGCCTGGGCGGCCGCTACGGCGGCCTTGGCAGCGGCGTCGCAGCCGTCCCCCTTCAGGGCGCTCATCTCCACAGCCTTGCAGCCCAGCGCCTCGCCCAGTTTGTCCAGGTCGATCCGGTCGCCGTTTTTGCGCACCAGGTCGATCATGTTCACGGCGATGACCACCGGGATGCCCAGTTCGAGCAGCTGGGTGGTCAGGTAGAGGTTGCGCTCGATGTTGGTGCCGTCCACGATGTTCAGGATGGCGTCGGGCTTCTCGTTCACCAGGTAGTTGCGGGCCACCACTTCCTCCAGCGTATAGGGGGACAGGGAGTAAATGCCCGGCAGGTCCTGGATGATGACGTCCTTGTTGTCTTTGAGCTTGCCGTCCTTCTTTTCGACGGTGACGCCGGGCCAGTTGCCGACGTACTGGTTTGCGCCGGTCAGGGCGTTGAACAGGGTGGTCTTGCCGCAGTTCGGGTTGCCTGCCAGTGCGATCTTCCATTGTGCCATGTACAGTTCTCCTTTCTCGGCCGCGGGGTCAGTTGATCTCGACCATTTCCGCGTCGGCCTTGCGCACGCTCAGCTCGTAGCCGCGGACGTTCAGCTCCATGGGGTCGCCCAGCGGCGCGACCTTGCGCACATAGATCTGGACGCCCTTGGTGATGCCCATATCCATGATGCGGCGCTTGACCGGGCCCGCGCCGTTCAGGCGGGCGACGGTCACGGTCTGGCCGACCTTGGCGTCTTTCAGCGTTCTCATAGCTTGTTTCCTCCCACTGATTTGCAATCTACAAAACCGTCAGGGCGGCAGCCCCGGCCGTTTTACCAAAAGGAAAGGCCCGTCAGTACAGGATGCGGCTCGCCATCTGGCTGTCCAGGGCGATGCGGCCGTCCTTCACCTGCAGAATCAGGCTGCCGGCGATCTCGTTGACCACCGTCACCGGGCTGTCCACCACAAAGCCGAGCTCGGCCAGGTGCTGGCGCACCTCGTCCCGCCCGGTGATCCGCCGGATGGTGACAGTCTCACCCGGCCTTGCCATCGTCAAAGGCATCATACACGCTCACTCCCATCTATGCGCGATGCGGTTCGTTCATACAAACTTCACGGTTGTAAGTTTACGCTTACTAACCGAAAAAGTCAATCGCTTTTGGCCTCCCCAAAGCAAGTTTGTGAATCCTAACAATCTTCCTGCCCGCTTATTGTTACTTTTTTGGCAAGTTTGCAGAAGCAAACGGGGAGGGGCAGACTGCCTCAGCCCGCAAGGATAGCCCTCTCCGGCCCTGCGGGCCACGGTTGCGGTGCCCTGTTTTTGCTGCGCCCGTCGCTGCGGGCTTGCAAAAAACAGACCGCTGCCCCTGCTCTGCTTCGGCTGTCTCGTCCGCTGGACGCGCCTCAGCT
>DWWN01000047.1 GCA_019119685.1 Candidatus Faecalibacterium faecigallinarum | reverse complement strand
GGAACCCATTTCTGCGCGCAGTCGCGCGACAGAAATTCCTTCCCCCTAATATTCCCCTGGGGACAAAATTTGCCGCTGAACCATGCACTCGGCCTGGCGGCCTCGCACACTCTCAGCGGCAAATTTCCCTGTATGTGTCCCGCCCGTACGCACATGTCGTCCGGGCGGGACGTTTCAATAGAAAAGTTTGTTTTTACTTTTTGGCCGTGCCGGCGGCTTTTTTGGCGGCGCGGGCAGCGCGGGCTTTGGCGGCCCGGGCTTTTTTGGCGGCGTTGGCGGCGCTGGCCTTGGCCGCGTCGGGGTGGGGCGCTTCCAGCGTCAGGCGGAACAGCCGGCTGCCCATGGCGGGCAGGTCGGCAAAGAGGGTGTAGTCCCGCCCAAAGACGCCCCCGTCCACCGTGTGGAGGGCGCCCGGCCCCTCGAAGCTGCCGCCCCACTGGGGGGCCTCGGTGTTCAGCAGCTCCCCGGCGGCGGCCGGGACGGTCAGGTAGAGGGGGAACTGCTTGTGGGGCTTGTCCTGGGTGTTCATCACGCACAGCAGGCACTGGCCCCGGCCCCGGCGCAGCCAGGCGTAGACGCCTTCGTCGCTGCTCTCGCAGGCCACCCACTCGAAACAGCGCTGGTCGTACTCGCCCACGTAGAGGGCGGGCTCGCTGGCGTACAGCCGGGCCAGCTCGGCGAAAAACTTCTGGAAACTGTCGTGGAAGGGATAGCCCAGCAGATTCCAGTCCAGCTGCTTTTTCTCGTCCCACTCCCGGAAGTGGGCCAGCTCGTTGCCCATAAAGTTCAGCTTTTTGCCCGGGTGGGTGAACATATAAAAATAGAGGGTGCGCAGCTGGCTGCACTTTTCCTCATAGGTGCCCCAGAGCTTGTCGATGATGGTCTTTTTGCCGTGCACCACCTCGTCATGGCTCAATGCCAGCAGGTACAGCTCGTTGTAAAAGTAGTGCATACTGAACAGCAGCTTGCCGTACTGGGCCGGCCGCTCCCCAAAGGGGGTGGCGAAATAGTCCAGCGTGTCGTGCATCCAGCCCATGTCCCACTTGTAGTCGAAGCCGATGCCGTCGTACCGGGTGGGCGCGGTGATCTTGAGGTAGTTGGTGGAGTCCTCGGCGATGTAGACACCGGTGGGCCAGCGCTGGTTCAGGCCGTGGTTCAGCCCGCGCAGAAAGTCCAGCGCACCCTGGTTCACCCCGCGGGCCGGGTCCCCCAGCCAGTAGATGGCCCGGGAAATGGCGTCCATGCGGATGCCGTCGCAGTGGTACACATCCATCCAGAGGGCGGCGGCGCTGCTCAAAAAGCTGCGCACCTCGCCCCGGTAGTAGTTGAAATTGTGGGTGCCCCATTCGCTCTGGCCCACGTCGCTGTCGTACTCGTACAGGCAGGTGCCGTCCAGGTTGGCCAGGCCGGTGGCGTCGGCGGCAAAGTGGACCGGCACAAAGTCCATGATGACCCCGATGCCCATCCGGTGGCAGGCGTTGACGAAGTAGGCGAACTGGGCCGGCGTGCCGTACCGGCTCGTGACCGAGAAATAGCCGGTGGTCTGGTAGCCCCAGCTGCCGTCAAAGGGGTGCTCGGCCAGGGGCAGCAGCTCCACATGGGTGTAGTGGTGTTCGGTCAGCCAGGGGATCAGCTCCCGGGCCAGTTCCTCGTAGTTGTACCAGCCGCCTTCGCCGCCGTCGGGGGCGGGGGCGTCGGGATGGCGCTTCCAGCTGCCGGCGTGCATCTCGTAGATGTTCATGGGCAGGTTGCGGCACTTGTCCCGGTGGGCCATCCACTCCCCGTCGTCAAAGGGGAAGGACAGCACCGCCAGCCGGCTGGCCGTGCCCGGCCGCAGCTCGCTGGCAAAGGCGTAGGGGTCGGCGTGCATCTGGACCGAGCCGTCCGCCTTGGTGATGCGGTACTGGTACGTATCGCCCTCGGTGGGGCCGGGGATGTACACGCGCCAGAAGCCGGCCTCGTTTTTCTCCATGGGGACGTCCTCGCCGCCGGGCCAGCTGCCGCAGACCGAGACCGCCTGCGCGGCAGGGGCGAACAGGGTGAACTGCCAGCCCGCCTCGCCGCGGGGCCCTGCCTCCGGGTGCGCGCCCATCCAGCGGTAGGCGTCGAAGCATTCGCCGTCCCAAAAAGACTGGGGGACCATGAACTGATACATACTGTGATTCTCCTTACCTGCAAAATTTTAGTTAAACTTTGTTAAACAAGCAATATTTTTTTGCTGAAACTGGGAAGAACTGGTGCATATCATCCAAAATTGTGGTATACTGTTCCCACAGGCTGCCGCCCGGCGGCCTGAAATCCGATAGACGATACAGGAGTGGATCTTTTTATGCCTTGGTATGACAGCGCTGTTTTTTATCATATCTACCCTCTGGGGCTGTGCGGCTGCGCCCACAAGAACGATGGTCAGGCCGTGCCCGGCGCGTTCCAGAAACTGGACGCCTGGGCCGCCCACGCCTTTGAGCTGGGCTGCAGCGCCATCTATATTGGCCCGCTGTTCGAGAGCGGCAGCCACGGCTACGATACGGTGGACTACCGCCGGGTGGACCGCCGCCTGGGCGCCAACGAGGAGTTCGCCGCCTGGGTGGCGGCCTGCCATGCCCGCGGCCAGAAGGTGATCGTGGACGGGGTGTTCAACCATGTGGGCCGGGGCTTTTTCGCCTTCCGGGACCTGCAGGAGCACCGGGAAGGCTCGGCCTACCGGGACTGGTTCTGCGATGTGAACTTCTGGGGCAACAACGAGTACAACGACGGCTTTTCCTACGCCAACTGGGGCGGCCACAACCTGCTGGTCAAGCTGAACCAGCGCAACCCCGCGGTGCAGCAGTACCACTTCGACACCGTCCGGTTCTGGGTGGAACAGTTCGACATCGACGGCATCCGGCTGGACGCCGCCGACGTGCTGGACTTTGGCTTTATGCAGAACCTGCGCCGCTTCACCGAGGGGCTCAAGCCCGATTTCTGGCTGATGGGCGAGGTGATCCACGGGGATTACAGCCGGTGGGCCAACCCCGCAATGCTCCATTCAGTGACCAACTACGAGCTGCACAAGGGGCTGTGGAGCAGCCACAACGACCACAACTATTTCGAGATCGCCCACACCATGCGCCGGCTGCAGGGGCTGTGCGGGGACACCCGGCTGTACACCTTTTCGGACAACCACGACGTGGAGCGCCTGCCCAACAAGCTGCGCAACCGCGCCCATATCCGGCACATCGCCATTTTGGTGTATACGCTGTGGGGCATCCCGTCCATTTATTACGGTTCGGAATTTGGCATCGAGGGCAAGAAGGAGTGGGGCAGCGACTGGCCCCTGCGCCCCTGCCTGGACCTGGCAGACTATGAGGGCGCCCTCGAGGCGAACCCCATCACCAGCGTATACGCGGCGCTGGGCAGGCTGAAAGCCGCTGAGCCGGCCCTGACCTACGGCAAGCCGCAGGAGCTGCTGCTGACCACCGAGCGCTATGCCTTTGCCCGGGTGCTGGACGGCCGCGCCCTCGTCACCGTCCTGAACAACGCCGACGCCCCGGCCCGGCTGGAACTGCCGCTGCCGGTGCCCGCCGAAGACGCGGAGGACCTGCTGGCGGACTGCGCCGGCAGCCAGGACGTGGCGGCCCGCGTTGAAAACGGCCGCCTGATCGTGGAGCTGCCCGGCAACTACGGCACCGTCCTGGGCCTGAGCCAGTGAAGGGAGGTGCCTGCATGAACGCATCTGCCCGGCGGGAAGCCATCCTGCAAAAACTGGGCCAGAGCAGCGGGCCGGTCAGCGCTTCGACGCTGGCGGGGCAGCTGGGGGTGTCAAGGCAGATCGTGGTGGGGGATGTGGCCCTGCTGCGGGCCGCCGGCGCCCAGATCGACGCCACCCCGCGGGGCTATCTGCTGCGGGCGGCGGCCGCCGGTTATACCGGCCTGGCTGCCTGCTGCCACAGCACCACCGAGGGGATGCGCCGCGAGCTGTACGCCGTGGTGGACCAGGGGGGCGTGGTGGTGGACGTCATTGTGGAAAACGCCCTCTACGGCGAGATACGCGCCAACCTGAACGTGGCCAGCCGGTACGATGCGGACGCCTTCGTCCGCCAGGCCGAGGGCTCGCCCGCCAGTCTGCTGTCCCGCATGACCGGCGGGGTCCACCTGCACACCATCCGCTGCGCCGACGAGGCGGCCTTCCGCCGCATCCAGGCAGCCCTGGCCGAGGCCGGGGTGCTGTACGAGAAAGAGTAAGACTTTTCCGTCCCCTCTACCTCCTATTGTATCGGGAGCGGGAGGGCTTGTCCAGCGGCAAAAACAGAAAAGAGTTGGATAACCGACGAATGTCTAAAAAAGTAGGAAAACAACAGGGGGACCCGGTGGACCGGCGCATCGTCCGCACCCGGCGGGCCATCCGGGAAGCCTTTCTGGCCCTGCGGGCCCAAAAGCCCCTGGAAAAGATCCGGGTGCGGGATCTGTGCGAAAAGGCCGGCATCAACAAGTCCACCTTTTACGCCCATTACGCCGACCTGTACGCCCTGGCCGCCGCCATGGAGGAAGAGCTGGTCCAGTCCATCCTGGCCAGCGCGGGGCAGATCAGCCCCGAGGACCTGCGGCTGCGTCCCGAGCAGCTGACCCGGCGGCTGTACGAGGCTTTTGTGGACAACGAGCGCCTGGTGGAGACCCTGTTCCACGGCGGGCGCAAGGTCCTGCTGGTGGACCGCATCGAGCAGGGCCTGGCGGAAACGGTCCTGCGGGAGGACCCCGCATACTGGGACAAGCCGGTGCGCCGGGTGCTGCTGTCCTTCTGCGTGCAGGGGGGCTTCAGCGCATACAAAAACAACAGCGGCCGGGTGGACGACCGCACCCTGGTGCAGACGCTGGGGGCCATCAGCCGGGCGGCCCAGAACATCGAGGCCCTGCCCGCGCCGCCGAAGAAAGGAGAGACCGCTATGTATCCTGCCCGTGAGGAAGCCGAACGCATCCTGGCCGGCGCCAAAGCCCGCTACGACCAGGTGAGCAAGACCCATGGCCGCTGGGACGACCACTGCCGCACCGCGGCCCGCTGCGCCGAAAAGATCGCGGCCCGGTGCCCCGGCCTCGACCCGGACAAGGCGTATGTGCTGGGCCTGCTGCACGACATCGGCCGGTGGTACGGCGACGGCCACCTCTGCCACGTCTATTATGGCTGGAAGTATATGAACGAGCTGGGCTACGACGATGTGGCCCGCATCTGTCTGACCCATTCATTCCAGGTGCAGCGGCTGGGCGCCTACATCGGCAACTACGACATCCCGCCCGAGGCGGTAGCCGAGCTGGACGCCGCCCTTTCCGCCGTCACCTACGACGACTACGACCGCCTCATCCAGCTCTGCGACACGCTGGCCGGCACCGACGGCCCGGTGGACATGGCCGCCCGGATGGAGGACGTCCGCCGCCGCTACGGCGACTACCCGCAGGACAAGTGGAACAAAAACTTCGAGCTGCGGGGCTACTTCGAGCACTGGGGCGGCGCGGACATCTACGAAATGGTTAAGGAATAACCATTTCACAGCAAAAAACCCCCATTTCACTGCAAAACGCCCACAGACGGCCCCGTTTGTGCTATACTGAAAAAACGGGCCGGCTTTCCAAAAGAAAGCAAAAAGGACAGAACGCTAAACTCCCTCTTGACACCGGGGGGGGTAGCGTTATACTGCTTTACAGAAGAAAGCGGAGCGCCCGCTCCGCCGCCCGCATCACGAACAGGAGGTAGAAAAAATGAGAAAGCTTGCAAAACGTATGTGTTCCGCCGTTCTGGCGGCGGGGCTGGTGTGCGGGTGCATCCTGCCGGCGTCCGCCGCCGAAGCGGAAGAAGAACCCCGCATCCTCCAGTATGAGACGGCCGAGCCAGTCAGCTCAGTGGTGGTGGATACGGAATACGCCGATGTGGTCATCCAGCCGGGGCAGACCGACCGCATCACGGTGGAGTCCGCCGCAGACGCCAAGGGCGAGTACAGCTACGACTGCACGGTGGCGGACGGCGTGCTGAAGGTAAATGTGGAGGGCATCGAGGGAGAGGAATTCCGCGACTACATCCAGATCGGCCCCTTCCGGTTCCTGAACCAGTACGGGAGCATTTTGAAGAACACGATCACCGTCACCCTGCCGAGTAAACTGTACGACAGCATCCGGGTCAAAGTCGGCCACGATAACATTCGGATGCGGGATGTCCAGAGCCAGACCGCCTGGCTGACCACCGAGTACGGGGACATCGTGCTGTCCGGCGCCCAGCCGCAGAAACTTACGCTTGAAAGCAAGTACGGCGACGTCGTGTTTGACCAGGCGGCTGTGACTCAGTGCGAGGGTACGACAAAGTACGGCGATGTCACCGGCACCATCGCAGGCAGTCAGAGCAGCTATTCGACCTCGACCGCCGTTGAATATGGTGACAGCAACCTGCGCGCCCAGATCGGCGACGGCGTTCACGCGCTGGCCTTCAATATGGAGCACGGAGATATTGACGTTGATTTCACTGCCTGAGAGGAGGAAGGAACCATGACAAGGCTTGCCAAACGTATCGGTTCCGCCGTTTTGGCGGCGGGGCTTGTCTGGGGATGCATCCTGCCGGCGTCCGCCGCCGAAGCGGAAGAAGCCCGCATCCTGCAATATGAGACGGCCCAGCCGGTCAGCGCGGTGGAGGCCAACGTGGAAAACGCAAGGCTGGTGATCCAGGCGGGCCAGACCGACAAAATCACGGTGGAATCCGCCGCCGACAGCAAAGGGACATACACCTATGGCTTTTCCGTCAAAGATGGTGTGTTGACCGTCGATGTGGATGCGATCGAGCCGGAAGAAGTTTACAGCCGGGAAACCGACCGCTTCGGTGTCCATACTACATACGGACGCACCTACGATAATACCATCACCGTCACCCTGCCTGCAAAAACGTATGCAAGCCTTTGCGCCGAAGTGGACAATGGCGGCATTCGGTTTGCGGATGTGGAGACGGATGCGCTCCAGGCTGAGGTGAAGAACGGAAACGTCGCGGTCCAAAATGTAAAGGCGGACACGGTCCAAACCAAAATAGAAAACGGGAGCACGCTGGCCATGGATGTGACAGCCGGCACGCTCCGGACAGAGGCTGGCAACGGCAAAATCAAATTCCGGAACGTGACAGCCGGGACCCTTCAGGCCGGCTTGAAAACCGGCAGCATCGGCTTTGAAAAGGCCAGTGCCTCGGTGTACAAGTGCGAAGTAACGACGGGGAGCATCCAGGGCACCCTGCAGGGAGACCAGGCGGCCTACCGCATCTCGGTGGACCTCGACTGGGACTGGGGCGTGAGCAGTCTGAAAGACCAGCCCGGGGACGGCAGCGGCAAGTCCATCGACTTCCACGTCCGTCTTGGCAGTGTGGATGTTTCCTTTGCGGACTGAAAAGGGAGGTGCCCTGCCGTGCAAGCTCTTGTCTGCGGCCGGTGCGGCCACCCGAACGCCGCGGGCGTCCGGTACTGCCAGCGCTGCGGCTGCGCGCTCAGGCCGCGGCATACCCTGCGGGATGAGATCCGCTCCTGGGACCCGAGCAGCCTGGCCGGCGCGGGCCGCCGGGACAGCAACTTTGCGGCCCTTTATACCGTGCTGGGGCCGAGACCCGCGCCGGGGCGGCAGAAGAAGCCGGCCGTGCCGGCGGACCCTCTGCCCGACGGCCGCTGGTACTGCCCGGACTGCGGGACCCTGAATACATCGGCCGCCGCTTTCTGCAAAGACTGCGGCCGGACCAAATAGAAACCGCCCGCGGGGAACGTCCCTGCGGGCGGTTTTTGTCAGGGTTTGCCGGAAGGCGCGTCCTGCTCCGGCGGCTGCTGTCCGGCGCATCGGCGGCAGACGCCGTACAGGATGCTGCCCTCGCACTGGAGGGTGAAGCCATGCTCGGCCAGCAGGTGCTGGCGCACCTCGTC
The DNA here is from genome assembly GCA_019119685.1 of Candidatus Faecalibacterium faecigallinarum. GTDB lineage: Bacteria > Bacillota > Clostridia > Oscillospirales > Ruminococcaceae > Faecalibacterium > Faecalibacterium faecigallinarum. Next base: position 81,726 of record DWWN01000047.1, on the reverse strand, counting down.
CATGAAATGGCAGTCCATGTGGAAGATCTCGCCGCAGCAGGTGCACTTGAGGTGGATGTGCTCGTGGCAGTGGTGGGCCTCGTCGGCGTACTGGTAGACGGCCCGCTCGCCCTTGCCGGCGACGTACTTCATCACCCGGTGCTCGCCGGCCAGCTTGTCCAGATAGCGGTAGACGGTGGTGGGGTTGGTGCGTTCGCCCTCGGCCTCCAGGTGGGCGACGATGTCGGCGGCGCTGACGGCGTGCCGCCGGTTGGCGGTCAGGTAGTCCAGGATGAGCTGCCGGGTGCGGGTGTTGTAGCTGGTGCTGCGTGCCATGGAGAGGGGTACACTTCCTTTGTTGAGATATACCCTAGTATAGCATGGCCGCGCTGGGCTGTCAAAAACGCCGCCGCTCCGTGGCGGGACCGCGCCAAAGGCGCAGGCCGGGCAGAATGCACAACTGTTTGAACAGAGTACACAAAACTTGCGCAAAAGCGGAAAAAGCAGGGCGTTTTTTTTGTATAAAATGTGGAAGGAAAGAGAAACCTCGCCCGAAACCTTGTAATTCCGACGGAATTGTGAAATAATAAAATGAAAGAGCATGCCGGCCAAACGGAGCACCGCATAGGGCCAGCGGCTTGAAGCGCCGGCAGCAGGGCCGGCCAGTGCGGGCGGTTGTGAGAGACCCGCAGGATATGGAAGGCAGAGAAGGACATGAAAGAGACAGACACGACCGCAAAGCCCAGCTTGAAGCTGCAGGCTTACCACTACTTAAAGAGCAGGATCTTGAGCTGCGAGTATGCCCCCAGCCAGTTTTTGAACGAGCAGAAACTCTGCGCTGAGATGGGCAACATCAGCCGCACCCCCATGCGGGACGCTCTGGGCCGGCTGGAGCAGGAGGGGCTGATCGCCATTCTGCCCAAAAAGGGCCTGATGGTCTCCCCCATCACCGACGAGGACGTCCACAGCATTTACGAGGTGCGGCTGCTGGTCGAGCCCTACGCCCTGCGGGTCTACGGCAGCCTGCTGCCCAGGGAGGAACTGGAAAAGTTCGTCTACCTGATGGAGAACCCCGAGACGATCCCCGACTTTTACGCGGCGGATGACGCGTTCCACGACCTGCTCATCAGCACGCTGCCCAATAAGTACCTCCGCTCGGCCCATGATTCCATCACCGGGCAGAACACCCGTTTCCGCATCATGACGGGCAAAGTGGGGATGATCAGCCGCACGGCGACCTGTGAGGAACATCTGGCGATCCTCCGCCCGGCGCTGGAAGGGGACTGGGACGGCGCTGCCGCCGCCCTGACCCACCATCTGGAGCTGGCCCGGGACAAGGCCGAGCAGACCCTGGCCCGCATCCACCTGGGGGAGCCGGCCTCCGCGCCTGCCGCAGAGAAAAAAGAATGACAGGAGAACCCATGGAACCGATCCGCATCGGGGCGCTCACCCTGCCCCACAAGGCCGTGTTCGGGCCGATGGCGGGCTTTACCGACGCGCCCTGCCGCCGCCTGATGGCCGAGCATGGGGCGGGCTTCACCGTCAGCGAGATGGTGTCCAGCCGCGCCCTGACCTACCGCGACCACAAGACCCTCAGTCTGCTGCGGCCCGCCACCAAGGGCGCGCCCTACGGCGTGCAGCTGTTTGGCGAGGTGCCCGAGATCATGGGCCAGGCCGCCGCCATGATCGAAGGGGAGGACTTCGACTTTCTGGACATCAATATGGGCTGCCCCGCGCCCAAGATCGTCTCGGGCGGGGCGGGCAGCAAGCTGATGCTCCACCCCGAGCTGTGCGGCGAGATCGTGGCCCAGGTCAAGGCCCACACCTCCCGGCCCGTTACAGTCAAAATGCGCAAGGGCTGGGACGATGAACACGTCACCGCCGTGGAGTGCGCCAAAGCCTGCCAGCAGGCCGGCGCGGCCCTCATCACCGTCCACGCCCGCACCCGGGCCCAAATGTACATCCCCGGCATCGACCTCAATATCATCCGGGCAGTGAAAGAGGCGGTGGAGATCCCGGTGATCGGCAACGGGGACATTGCGTCGCCCGAGGACGCGTTGGCCATGCTGCGCCAGACCGGCTGCGACGGCGTGATGATCGCACGGGCCGCCCTGGGCGACCCTTGGCTGTTCGAGCGGGTCAACGCCGCCATCGAGGGCCTGCCCGAGCCCCCTGCCCCCAACCTGCAGGCGAGGATGAACGCCCTCCGCCGCCAGGTGGAGGAAATGGTGGACCTGAAAGGGGAGTACACCGCCATGCCCCAGGCCCGGGCCCAGGCCATCCACTATATGAAGGGCCTGAAGGGCGCCGCCGCCCTCCGCCGCGCCGCCTGCAGCCTGACCTATCTGTCCGACCTGGACAGCCTGATCGACACGGTGTTCACGGCCCAGCGCAAACTTACGGATTGAATAAAACAAGCTGCCCCCTGCCCTTCTCCGGGAAGAGCAGGGGCGTTTTGAATGAAAGGAACCATTTTTATGAAACAAGCGCTTCTCGCCGCCGGCTTCGGCACCACCGTGCCCCATGCCGCCCAGGAGCTGGCCGCGCTGGAAGCCGCGCTGGCCGACGCCGCGCCGGGCTGGACCATGGCCCGGGCGTACACCAGCGGCATGGTCCGCCGCATCCTGGCCGGACGGGGCCAGCCGGTGGACAGCGTAGCCGGGGCTTTGTCCCGCCTGAAAGCCGCCGGGGTGGAGGAGGTCTTTGTCCAGCCCACCCACTTTTTGTGCGGCGTCGAGTACGACAAGCTGAAAGCCGAAGCCGGGGCTATGGCGTCCGGCTTTGCCCGGCTGCGGGTGGGACGCCCTCTGCTGGACGGCACCGCCGCGGTGCGGCAGCTGGCCGGCATCCTGGCCGGGCTGTATCCGGCGCAGGAGGGGCAGGCGGTTGTCCTGATGGGCCACGGCACCACGGCCGGGGCCAACCTGGTCTATCCGGCCATGCAGGCCGTCTTTGACCTGGCCGGCCGGCCCGATATCCGGGTGGGCACGGTGGAAGGCTGGCCCACCCTGGCGGAAGTCTGCGGGCAGCTGGCGGTCCGGCCCGGCGTCAGCCGGGTCAAGCTGGCCCCCCTGATGCTGGCCGCTGGGGACCACGTCCTGAACGATATGGCCGGGGACGGCCCCGACAGTTGGAAGAACGTCCTCGCGGCGGAAGGCTATCAGGTGGAGTGCGTTTTGCACGGCCTGGCCGCGGAGCAGGCCGTCCGGCAGATGTATGCGGACCGCCTGTGCGAAGAACTGGTTGATTGAATGGCTTTTGAACACTATATCCGCAGCGGGCAGAAGATGCTGCGCTGCGGCTACACCACCGGCACCTGTGCGGCGTTGGCCGCGGCGGGGGCTGCCAGGCTGCTGCTGACAGGGCAGCGGCCTGCTTTGCTTTGCCTGCGCACCCCCAAGGGCTGGCCGGTGGAGGTCGAGCCCGCCGCGCTGGAAGCAGCAGAGGGGACGGCCCGCTGCGCCGTCCGCAAGGACGCCGGGGACGACGCCGACGTCACCGACGGGATGCTGGTCTGGGCGGCGGTCCGCCGGATCGAAGCGCCGGAGATCCGCATCGACGGCGGCGAAGGGGTGGGCCGCGTGACCCGGCCCGGCCTGGATCAGCCGGTGGGGGCCGCGGCCATTAACCGGGTGCCCCGCCGGATGATCGCCGGGGCGGTGCAGGCCGAGCTGGACGCCGCCGGGGCGGCCGGCGGGGCCGAGGTGGTCGTCTCCATCCCCGGCGGGGCCGAGCGGGCCCGCCGCACCTTCAACCCCCTGCTTGGCATCGAGGGCGGGCTGTCCGTCCTGGGCACCTCGGGGGTGGTGGAACCCATGAGCGAACAGGCCATCGTGGACACCATCGGGGTGGAGCTGCGGCAGGCTTTCTGCGCCTGCCCCCAGGGCCGCCTGATCTTGACCCCCGGCAACTACGGGGCGGATTTTCTGGCCGCAAACGGCCTCGACGCGCTGGGCGTGCCGGTGGTCCGGTGCTCCAACTTCATCGGGGAAGCGCTGGACATGGCGGCCGCCGAGGGGTTCAGCGCGGTGCTTTTGGTGGGGCACATCGGCAAGCTGGTCAAGCTGGCGGGCGGGATCATGAACACCCACTCCCGCAGCGCCGACTGCCGCACCGAACTGTTCTGCGCCCACGCCGCCGCGGCCGGGGCGTCCACCGCGCTGTGCCGGGCTTTGCTGGACGCCCCCACCACCGACGCCTGCATCGCCCTGCTGGATACCGCGGGGCTGCGGGCGGCCGTCCTCGACAGCCTGACGGCGGCGGCCCAGCGCCACCTCGAGCGGCGGGCCGCAGGGGCTTACCGGGTGGGGGTGGAACTGTTTTCCAACGAATACGGGCCGCTGGGCGCCAGCCCCGCCGCCCTGGAACTGATCGGACAATGGAGGAACGACAGGCAATGAGTGGTACGTTTTACGCAGTGGGCGTCGGCCCGGGGGACCCCGAGCTGCTGACCCTGAAGGCGGCGCGGGTCATCGGGGCGTGCCCGGTGGTGGCCGCGCCCCGCACCGCCGGCGGCAGGATGGTGGCCCTGGACATCACCCGGCAGGCGGTGGACCTCGCGGGCAAGGAGATCCTGCCGCTCGACTTTTCGATGTCCCCCGACCCGGCCAAACGGGCAGCGGCCCAGCAGGCGGCCGCGGCGCTGGTACGCCAAAAGCTGGAAGCGGGCCTCGACGTGGCCATGGTGAACATCGGGGACGTGTCCATCTACGCCACCTGTTCCTATCTGCTGGAACAGCTGGCGGCCGAGGGCTTTGCCACCGCCCGGGTGGCGGGGGTGCCCAGCTTCTGCGCGGCGGCGGCCCGGCTGAACACCAGCCTGACCGGCATCGACACCCCGCTGCACATCTACCCCGCCGCCGAGGAGGAGGACCTTTCCGCCGCCCTCGGCCAGCCGGGGACCAAAATCTTGATGAAGAGCGCCCGCCGCCTGCCCGCCGTGCTCAAGGCGTTGCGGGCCGAGGGGCTGGCCGGGCGCAGCGCGCTGGTGGCCAACTGCGGCCTGCCCGGCGAGCTGGCCCTGTCCGGCCTGGACGGCCCCGACGCCGGCGCGGCGCTGGACGCGGGCTATTTCGTCACCGTGATCGTGAAGGAGGGCTGAGGATGGTACATTTTGTGGGAGCGGGCCCCGGCGCGCCCGACCTGCTGACGCTGCGGGGCGCGGCCCTGCTGGAACAGGCTGGCTGCATCATCTACGCCGGCAGCCTGGTCAACCCGGCCCTGCTGGCCCGGGCGAAGGACGGCTGCGCCATCTACAACAGCGCCGAAATGACGTTGGAGCAGGTGCTGGAAGCCGTCCAGAAAGCGGAGGCCGCCGGGGTGGACACCGTCCGGCTGCACACCGGGGACCCCTGCGTCTATGGGGCCGTCAAAGAGCAGATGGACGCGCTGGACGCGCTGGGCATCCTCTGGGACGACACCCCCGGCGTGTCCAGCTTCTGCGGGGCGGCTGCGGCCCTCGGGGCGGAATACACCCTGCCCGGCGTCAGCCAGAGCGTCATCATCACCCGGCTGGCCGGGCGCACCCCGGTGCCGCAGCGGGAGCGTTTGGCCGCGCTGGCCGCTCACCGGGCCTCGATGGTCATCTTCCTGTCGGCGGGGATGCTGGAACAGGTCCAGGCCCAGCTGCTGGCCGGCGGCTACCCGCCCGAGACCCCGGCGGCCCTGGTGTACAAGGCCACCTGGCCGGAGGAAAAGCTGGTCCGCTGTACGGTGGCGGACCTGGCCGCGCGCGGGGCCGCCGCCGGCATCCGCAAGACTGCCCTCGTGCTGGTGGGGGATTTTCTGGGCCGGGGCGGCTACGAGCGCAGCAAGCTCTACGACCCCGCCTTTACCACCGGATACCGGGAGGGCCGGGCGTGAAGCTGTATTATCTGGCCTTCAGCGCCCGGGGGCTGGCCCTGGCCCAAAAGCTGGCCGGGGCCCTCGGAGGCGAGGCAGTCCGCTGCGGCGGCCCCGTCACCCTGCGCGGCTGGACGGACGAACATTTCCGCACCGGCGCGGGCCTTGTCTATGTGGGGGCCTGCGGCATCGCGGTGCGGGCGGTGGCCCCCTGCCTTTGCAGCAAGGAGACCGACCCCGCCGTGGTGGCGGTGGATGAGCAGGGGACCTGGGCCGTCCCCCTGCTGTCGGGGCACCTGGGCGGGGCCAACGCCCTGGCCCGCGCCATCGGCAGCGTGTGCGGGGCGCAGCCGGTCCTGACCACGGCCACCGACGCCGGGGGGCTGTTCCCCATCGACGACTGGGCCCGCCGCCAGGGCTGCGCCGTGGCCGATGTCCACAAGATCAAAGACGTCTCGGCGGCACTGCTGGCGGGCCGGACCCTCCGGCTGTACAGCGACTGGCCCATCGCCGGGACGCCCCCCGCCGGGGTGGCCCTGACGGCGGACAAAGCCGGCTGCAGCGCGGCGCTGACCCTCACGGACCCCGGCCCGGCCCTCTGGCTGGCGCCGCGGGTGCTGGCGCTGGGGGTGGGCTGCCGCCGGGGCATCCCTGCTGCCGCGCTGGAAGAAGCGCTGGCCGCCCTGCTCGAGCGGGAAAAGCTCTGCGTCAAGAGCATTTGCAAGGTGTGCACCATCGACCGCAAGGCCGGCGAGCCGGGGCTGCTGGCGTTCTGCGCGGCCCACGGCTGGCCGCTGGAGACATACACCGCGGCCCGGCTGGCACAGGCGCCGGGCCGGTTTACCCCATCGGCCTTTGTGGCGCAGACGGTGGGGGTGGATAACGTATGCGAGCGGGCCGCCGTCTGCGGGGCAGAGGGCGGGGCGCTGCTCGTGGGCAAACAGGCCGGGGGCGGCGTCACGCTGGCCCTGGCCGCAAGGGCCTTTGGGCCGGATTGGAACTGGACGGAATGAAGAAAGTATATGTGATCGGCATTGGCCCCGGCGGCGCCTATGGGATGACCGCCGCGGCCCGGGCCGCCCTGGAAGAAGCCGAGGTGATCTGCGGGTACACGGTCTATCTGGACCTCATCGCGCCCCTGACCCCCGGCAAGGAACTGCGGTCCACCCCCATGACCAGAGAGCTGGACCGCTGCGCCATGGCGCTGGAACTGGCCAACGAGGGCCGGACCACCGCCATGGTGTGCAGCGGGGACGCGGGGGTCTACGGGATGGCCTCGCCCCTGCTGGAGCTGGCGGCCTCTTACCCGGAGGTGGATGTGGAGGTGATCCCCGGCGTGACGGCGGCCCTGGCCGGGGCCGCGGTGCTGGGCGCGCCATTGGGACACGATTTCTGCACCGTCTCCCTGTCCGACCTGCTGACCCCCTGGCAGGTCATCGAAAAGCGGCTGCGGGCGGCTGTGGCGGGGGACTTTGTCCTCTGCCTGTATAACCCCGCTTCCCGCCGCCGGAAGGACACCCTGCGCCGCGCCTGCGGCATCCTGCTGGAGGCAGGGCGCAGCCCGGACACCCCCTGCGGCTGGGTGCGCAACATCGGCCGGGCCGGCCAGACCACCTGTCTGCTGACGCTGGCCCAGCTGCAGGAGGCAGAGGTGGATATGTTCACCACCGTCTTTGTGGGGGCGTCCTCCACCCGGATGGAGCGCGGCAGGCTCATCACCCCGCGGGGGTACAAAAAGTGATCGTCGTTTTCAGCGGCACCACCGAGGGCCGGCGGCTGTCCCATCAGCTCGCCGCCGAAGGCGTGGCCGTCACCGTCTGCGTCGCCACCGAATACGGCGCGGCGGAGCAGGGGACGGCCCCCGGCCTTGCCGTCCACACCGGCCGGATGGAGGCCGGGGAGATGGCCGCCCTGCTGAGAGGGGCGGCGCTCTGCGTGGACGCCACCCACCCCTACGCCCGGCAGGCCAGCGAGAACATCCGGGAGGCCTGCGCCCTGGCGGGGGTGGGGTATCTGCGGCTGCTGCGGCCGGCCAGCCCCCTGCCCGGGGACGCCCTGACCGCCCCCGACGCCCCCGCGGCGGCCCGCCTGCTGGAAGGGACCGAGGGCGGCGTCCTGCTGGCCACCGGCATGAAGGAGCTGCCCGCCTTTGCGCATCTGGGTGGGGCGCGGCTGTTTGCCCGGGTGCTGCCCACCCACGCGGCCCTCGACGCCTGTGCGGCGGCGGGCATCCCGGCCCGCAACATCATCGCCATGCAGGGGCCCTTCACCCAGGCGCTGAACGAGGCGCTGCTGAAGCAGTACGGGGCCCGCTGGTTCGTCACCAAGGACGGCGGGGCCCCCGGCGGCTTTGCCGAAAAGGCCGCCGCCGCCCGCGCCGCCGGGGCGCGGCTGGTGGTCATCCGCCGGCCGGAGGAAGAAACAGACGGCTTATCCTATGAGCAGGCCCTGGACGCCTGCAGAAAGGCGGTGGACCCATGCAAAAGATCACCCTGATCGGGATGGGGGCCTCGGCTGCCACCCTGACCGCCGAAGGCTGGGACGCCCTGCGCCGGGCCGAACGGGTGGCGGGAGCCCGCCGCCTGCTGGAGGCCCTGCCCCCGGAAATTGCGGCGGAACGCATCCCGGCGGTCAAACCGGAGGAGATTTTATCTGCTTTGGAAGGCGCTTGTTCGGCTGCGGTGCTCTACAGCGGGGACACCGGCTTTTACTCGGGGGCCCCGGCCCTGCTGGAACGGCTCCGGGGCCGGCAGGTGCAGGTGGAGCTGCAGCCGGGCCTGTCCAGCGTCCAGCTGCTGGCGGCCCGCCTTGGCCGCCCGTGGCAGGACTGGAAACTGGTCTCGGCCCACGGCCGCCCCTGCGACCCGGTGGCCGCCGTCTGCGGGGGCAAACCGGCCTTTTTCCTCACCGGCGTGGGGGAGAGCGGCCCCGCGGCCCTCTGCCAAAAGCTGGCGGACGCCGGCCTCGGCGGGCTCTCCGTCGCAGTGGGGGAGGACCTCGGCCTTGCCTCCCAAAAGATATTTTCAGGCTCCGCCGCCCAGGCGGCCGGGGCGCAGTTCGGGCCGCTGGCGGTCCTTCTGGCTGAGCCGGCCTTCCGCCTGCCGGCCCGGACCCCCGGCTGGCCCGACGGCGCCTTCGTCCGGGCGGAGGGCATCCCCATGACCAAGCAGGCCATCCGGGCCCAGGTGCTGGCCCAGCTGGCCCTTTGCCCCGGCGAGACAGTCTGGGACGTGGGGGCCGGGACGGGCAGCGTCAGCCTGGAAATGGCCTATGCCAACGGAGGGGCCCCGGTCTGGGCGGTGGAGCGCCTGCCCGCCGCCTGCGCCGTCCTGGAAGAAAACCGCCGCCGTCTGGGCGGCTGGAACGTCCGGGTGGTGCAGGGCAGCGCGCCGCAGGCGCTCGCGGGCCTGCCCGCTCCCGACGCCGTTTTTCTCGGCGGCACAGGGGGAGAGCTGGGGCCCATTTTGGACGCGGTCTGGGCCGCGAACCCCGCCGCCCGGGTCTGTCTGACCGCCATCGCGCTGGAAACGCTGGCCGCCGCGCTGGAAGCCTTCGCCGCCCGGGGACGGAAGGCGGATGCCGTCCAGATCGCGGCCGCCCATGCCGGGGGCCCCGGCCGCCTGCACCTGCTGCGGGCCGAGAACCCGGTGTTTATCCTCACAGCAAAGGAGAAGGTATGAACCTGCCTCAAATCATGGTGGCGGCCCCGGCGTCGGGCAGCGGCAAGACCACGGCGGCCTGCGCCCTGCTGACCGCTCTGCGCCGCCGTGGGCTGGCCCCCTGCGCCTTCAAGTGCGGGCCCGACTACATCGACCCCATGTTCCACCGGGCCGCGCTGGGGGTGGACAGCTGCAACCTGGATTTGTTTTTGACCCGGCCCGCCCGACTGCGGCAGCTCTACGCCCGGCATCTGGCGGGGCACGGGGCAGCCGTTGTAGAGGCCGTCATGGGCTATTACGACGGCGCGGCCCTCACCGATGCGGCCAGCGCCTGGCAGGTGGCCGATACCCTGGGCCTGCCGGTTTTGCTGGTGGTGCGCCCCGGCGGGGCCAGCCTGACGCTGGCAGCCCAGATCCGGGGGCTGCGCGCCTTCCGTCCCGACAGCCATTTGGCGGCCATCCTCCTGAATGAATGTTCGCCCGGCTACGCGGCGCGTCTGGCCCCGTTGCTGGAGCGGGAGACGGGCCTGCCGGTCATCGGCTGTCTGCCCCGGCTGGAAGAAGCCCGCCTGCCCAGCCGGCATCTGGGGCTGTACACCGCCGCCGAGATCGACAATCTGTCCGGGCGTTTGAACGCCCTGGCGGACGCGCTGGAAGCAAACGCCAGTTTGGACCGCCTGCTGGACCTCTGCCGCCGCCCGGCGCCCGAGGCCGCGGCGGAAGCCCTGCCGCCGGTCAGGGCAAAGATCGCGGTGGCGCGGGACGCGGCCTTCTGCTTTTGCTACCCCGAAAGTCTGGACGCCCTGCGGGCGGCGGGGGCCGAATGCGTCTTTTTCAGCCCGCTGAAAGACACTGCCCTGCCCGCAGCCGGCGGGCTCTATCTGCCGGGGGGCTACCCGGAGCTTTACGCCGGCGCTCTGAGCCAGAACCGACCCATGCGCCGCGCCGTTGCGGCGGCGGTGCAAAGCGGGATGCCCACGGTGGCCGAGTGCGGGGGCTTCCTCTATCTGGGGCAGGCCCTGGCCGACGAGGAAGGAAAGCGCTGGCCGATGGCGGGCGTCCTGCCGGGGGAGGGCTTTGCCGCCAGAGGGCTGGTCCGCTTCGGCTATGCCAGCCTGACGGCGGAGGAGGACAGCCTCCTGTTCCGCAAGGGGGAGGCTGTCCCGGCCCACGAGTTCCACCACTGGGACAGCACCTGCCCCGGCGCGGCCCTGGCGGCCCAAAAGCCGGACGGCCGGGCCTGGCGGTGCGGCTTTGTGTCGGCCAGGCTGTACGCGGCGTTCCCGCACCTCTATTGGGCAGGCCGGCCCGAGCTGGCCGCCCGCTTTGTGGACGCCGCCGCGGCATACAGAAAGGAAAACCATCATGCAGCAGTTTGATACCATCGCCGCCCTCTGCAGGGCGGCTTCGGCCCCGGCGGACGAGGCTGCCCGCCGGGAAGCCCACCGGCGCTGGGCCTCGCTGGCCCATCCGCTGGGCAGCCTGGGCCTGCTGGAGACCATGCTGGAGGACGCCGCCGCCCTCACCGGCAGCGCGGAGCTGGATTTTGACCGCCGTGCGGTACTGGTCCTCTGCGCCGACAACGGGGTGGTAGCCCAGGGCGTGACCCAGACCGGCCCAGAGGCCACGGCGGCGGTGGCCCGCGGGCTGGCGGCAGGGCAGAGCCCGGTCTGCCGGATGGCCCGCACCGCCCGCTGCGAGGTGGTGCCGGTGGACATGGGCATCCTCGACTTTTCCCCGGTGGAGGGCATCCTCTCCTGCCGGGTGGGCAACGGCACCGGCGACATCACCGCCGGCCCCGCCATGACTCGCGCCCAGGCCGAACAGGCCGTCCTGACCGGGGCGGCGTTGGCGGCCCGCCAGGCTGCGGCTGGGGTCCGGCTGCTGGCCACCGGCGAAATGGGCATCGGCAACACCACCACTTCGGCGGCAGTGGCCTGCGCCCTGCTGGGCCGTCCGGCGGAGGACTTCACCGGGCGGGGGGCCGGCCTGTCCGACGCGGGGCTGGCCCGCAAGGTGTCCGCCATCCAAAAGGCGCTGGCAGTCAACCGCCCCGACCCTGCCGACCCGCTGGACGTTCTGGCCAAGGTGGGCGGCTTCGATCTGGCGGGGCTGTGCGGGGTGTTTTTGGGCGGGGCGGCCTGCCGGGTGCCGGTGCTGGCCGACGGGCTCATCAGCACGGTGGCGGCGCTGTGCGCGGTCCGGCTCTGCCCTGGCGCGGCCAAAGCCGTCTTTGCCAGCCACGTTTCGGCCGAGCCGGCAGGCCGCGCTGTCCTGGATGCGCTGGGCAAAAAGCCCCTCATCACGGCGGGGATGCGCCTGGGCGAGGGCACCGGCGCGGTGGCCTCCATCCCCCTGTGGGACATGGCCCGGGCGGTGTATGCCGAGAGCTACAGTTTTGCACAGTGCGGCGTGGAAGCCTACCAGCCGCAGGGAGGGTGATATGTTCACACTGGTCATCGGCGGGGCGACTTCGGGCAAGAGCGAATATGCCGAGAGCCTGCTGCTGGGCCGCCCCGGTCCCCGCTATTACCTGGCCACGATGGAGCCGTCGGCGGACGGCGAGTGCCGCGCCCGCATCGAGCGGCACCGCGCCCTGCGGGCCGGCAAAGGCTTTGCCACCATCGAGCGGGCGGTGGACCTGAGAGGGCTGGCCCTGCCGGCGCGGGGGGACGTCTTGCTGGAGGACCTGGGCAACCTGGCCGCCAACGAGCTGTACAGCCCCGCGGGGGCGGGCCCGGACGGCGCGCTGGAAGCGGTGGTGGAAGGGGTCCGGCATCTGCGGGCGGAGTGCCGCGGGCTGGTGGTGGTCTCCAACGAGATCTTTGCCGGCGGGCGGGACTATGCCCCGGGCACCGATGTTTATCTGCGGCTGCTGGCGGACGCGCACCGGGCGCTCGCGGCCCTGGCGGACAATGTCTGCGAGGTGGCCTGCGGGCTGCCCATCTACTATAAGGGAGAAAGACCATGAATTGGGAAAGTTGGAAGGGCCGGGCCCGGCAGATCAAAGCCCGCGCCGCACAGGCAAAGGCCGGGGCGGCCGGCCGGGCCAAAAAGATCCGTCTGCCGGGCTGGCTGTCCACCGCGGGCCAGACGGCGGCGGTGGCCTTCGGGATGTTTTCGGCGGTGCCGGCGCCCCAGCCCGCCTGGAACGAAAAGAACATGAAGTACGCCCTCTGCGCCTTCCCGCTGGTGGGGGTGGTGATCGCCCTGGCCTTTGGGTGCTGGGGATGGGCGGCGGCGGCGCTGGACCTGCCGGTGCTGCTGCGGGCGGCGGGCTTCTGCCTGCTGCCGGTCTGGATCACCGGGGGCATCCATCTGGACGGCTACGCCGACACCTGCGACGCCCTGGCCAGCTACGGCGGGCAGGAAAAGCGCCTGGCCATCCTCAAGGACCCCCACTGCGGGGCTTTTGCGGTGATCCGGCTGTGCAGCTGGTTCGCGGCCGATCTGGGCCTGTGCGCTGCCCTGCCCCTGACCACCCGTGCGGTGGGCTGTATGCAGCTGGGCTTTGTGCTGGAACGGGCCATTTCGGGCTGGGCGGTGGCCGCTCTGCCCCTGGCCAAAAACACCGGCCTTGCCCATACCTTTTCCACCGCGGCGGCCCGGCAGCGGGTCAAGCTGATCCTGACCGGGGTCATCCTGGCCGTCTCGATGCTGCTGGTGGGCTTCGGCGGGGTGTCGGGCTGGGCCATGCTGGCTGCGGCCCTGGCCGCGCTGTGGCGGTACGCCGCCGTCTCCCGGCGGGACTTCGGGGGCATCACCGGGGACCTGGCCGGGTGGTTTTTGCAGCGGTGTGAACTGTGGATGCTGGGGGCCCTGGTGGCCGGCCAGCTGTTGGAGGCGCATTTGTTATGATATTCATCACCGGCCCGCTGTGGAGCGGGAAACGTGATTTTGCCTGCCGCCTGCTGGGCTGCACCCGGGAGGAGCTGTCCGTCCGGGCTGTCTGGGATGTGCAGGAGCTGGCCGCCGGCTGTCCGGGCCAGGCCGGGCTGGAAGCGCTGGCCGACCGGCTGGCCGCCCATGAGGCCGTGATCCTGACCGAGGAGGGCGGGGGCGTCGTCCCCGCCGACCCGGCCCAGCGGGCGGCCCGGGAGGCCGCCGGCCGTCTGGCCTGCCTGCTGGCAGAGCGGGCCGGCTGTGTGGTGCGGGTCTTCTGCGGCCTGCCGCTTGTTTTGAAAGGGGAGTGCAAGCTATGAACATTTATCTTCTCCGGCACGGTACCACCGATTACAACACCGAAAAGCGCTACCAGGGCCAGCGGGACATCCCGCTTTCCACCAAAGGGCGGGAGGCGCTGTGCCAGGCCGATTTCTGCCCCGACGTGGTGTATGTCAGCCCCATGACCCGGGCGCGGCAGACCGCGCACATCCTGTTCCCCGGGGCAAAACAGATCGTGGTGCCGGGGCTGCGGGAGATGGACTTCGGCACCTTTGAGGGCCGCAACTACATCGAGATGGAAAACGACCCCGACTACCGCGCCTGGGTGGACTCCAACTGTGAGAGCGCCTGCCCCGACGGGGAGCGGAAAGACGACTTCTGCCGCCGGTCCTGCGCGGTGTTCGCCAAACTGGTGGACGACGCCTTTGCGGCCGGGCGGGAGCAGCTGGTCATCCTGGCCCACGGCGGCACCCAGATGTCGGTGATGGAGCGCTTCGCCCTGCCCCGGAAGGAGTACCACGAATGGCTCGGCCCCAATGCCGGCGGCTACATCCTTGAGGCGGACCCCGCCGTCTGGGCCAAAGACCACACCCTGCAGTGCCTGGCCCCGGTCCAGTACACCAAGGACGCCCGGCGGGCCGGGGAGGCAGGATGCTGACCGCCCTGGCGGTGCTGGGGGGCTTCGGGCTGGACCTGCTGCTGGCCGACCCCGCCTGGATGCCTCACCCGGTGGTGGGGATGGGCAGGGCCATCACGGCGCTGGAAAAGCTGTTGCGCAGGCTGTTCCCGGCCACGCCGGCAGGGGAGCGGGCGGCCGGCCGGGTGCTGGCTGCGGCGCTGCCCCTAGGCACGTTTGCGGCGGCGGCGCTGGCCGTGGCGCTGGCTTACCGGCTGCACCCGGCGGCGGGTTTTGCGCTGGAACTGCTGTGGAGCTGGCAGGCGCTGGCCCTGCGCGGCCTGGCCGACGAGAGCGGCAAGGTGTATGCCGAGCTGGCCCGGGACGACCTGCCCGCCGCCCGCAAAGCCGTCAGCCGGATCGTGGGGCGGGACACCGCCGCCCTCACCGCCGAAGGAGTGACGAAAGCCGCCGTCGAGACGGTAGCCGAAAACTTCTCGGACGGGGTGGCGGCCCCGCTGCTGTACCTGCTGATCGGGGGCGCGCCCCTGGGCCTGGCCTATAAGGCGGTGAACACCATGGACAGCATGGTGGGCTACAAGAACAAGCGCTATATCGACTTTGGCCGGGCGGCGGCCCATCTGGACGACGCGGCCAACTTCCTGCCCGCCCGGCTGGCGGCCCTGCTCTGGATCGCGGCGGCGGGCCTGGCGGGCTTCGACGCGAAAAACGCCTGGCGCATCTGGCGGCGGGACCGCTTTTGCCATGCCAGCCCCAACTCGGCCCAGACCGAATCTGCCTGCGCCGGGGCGCTGGGGGTCCGGCTGGCCGGGCCGGCTTTCTATTTTGGAGAATACTACGATAAGCCCACCATCGGCGACAGCAGCCGCCCGGTGGAACCCGCGGACATCCTGCGGGCAAACCGGATGCTGTACCTGGCGGGCTTTCTGGCTTTGGGGCTGGGGCTGGCGCTGCGCCTGGGCGTCCTGGCCCTTTTGAGGTGGATATGACCAGAAAAACGAACCAAACCGTCCTGACCCACGGCGGGGACTGGGCCGGCTTTGCCGCCGAATACGGCGCAAAAGCCCCGCTGCTGGATGTTTCGGCCAACGTCAGCCCGCTGGGGATGCCGGCGGGGGTGGCGGCGGCGCTGGCCGCCTGCGCCCCCGGCTGCGACCGCTACCCCGACCCCCTCTGCCGGGCCCTGTCGGAGGCCATTGGGCAGGCCGAAGGGGTGCCGGCGGAATGGGTGCTGTGCGGCAACGGCGCGGCCGATTTGATCTGGCGGGCGGCGCTGGCCCTGCGGCCGGGCCGTGCGCTGGTCACGGCCCCGGCCTTTGCCGAGTACGAAGCCGCGCTGGACGCCGTGGGCTGCACGGTGGAGCGGTATCTGCTGCGGGAGGCGGAGGGCTTCCGGCTGGACGAGGGCTTTCTGGAGGCCATCCGGCCGGGGGTGGGGATGGTCTTTCTCTGCGAGCCCAACAACCCCACCGGGCTGACCAGCCCGCGGCCCCTGCTGCTGCGGGTGCTGGAACGCTGCCGGCAGGCGGGGGCCCTGCTGGTTCTGGACGAGTGCTTTGGGGATTTCCTGGCCGATCCCGCCGCCCACACCCTGAAAGGGGCGCTGGACGGGGGCAGCCTGCTGATCCTGAAAGCCTTCACCAAGCTGTACGGGATGGCCGGGGTGCGGCTGGGGTACGCCCTGTGCGCCGGCACCGCCCTGCTGGCAAAGCTGCGGGCGGCGGGTCAGCCCTGGGCGGTCTCTACCCCGGCCCAGGCTGCCGGCCTGGCGGCCCTGCGGGAGACCGGCTATGTGGAGGCCGTCCAGGCGCTGATCGCGGCCCAGCGGCCCCGGCTGGCGGCGGGCCTGAAGGCTCTGGGCTGCCGGGTGGTCCCTGGGGAGGCCAATTACCTGCTGTTCCGGTGCGAAACGCCCCTGATCGAGCCGCTGCGCCGGCGCGGCATTTTGCTGCGCAGCTGCGGCAATTACCACGGCCTCGGCCCCGGCTGGTACCGCACGGCGGTGCGCACCGGGCCCGAAAACGACCGCCTGCTGGCGGCCCTTGGGGAGGTGCTGGGATGCGGGAACTGAATCGTCCGGCAGGCCGCCGGGCCCGCTGCATCATGGTGCAGGGCACCATGTCCGGGGCGGGCAAAAGCCTGCTGTGCGCGGCGCTGTGCCGCATCTTCAAACAGGACGGGCTGCGCTGCGCCCCCTTCAAAAGCCAGAACATGGCCTTGAACAGCGCCGTCACCCGGGACGGCCTCGAGATGGGCCGGGCCCAGGCGGTGCAGGCCGCCGCCGCCGGGGTGGAACCGGACGTGCGGATGAACCCCATCCTGCTCAAACCTTCCAGCGACGTGGGCAGCCAGGTGATCGTGATGGGACAGGTGCGGGGCCAGATGCCCGCCCGGGAATACTTCCGCTATAAAAAGCAGCTGATCCCCGAGGTCCTGGCGGCCTACGAGAGCCTGGCCGCCGAATACGACGTCATCGTCATCGAGGGGGCGGGCAGCCCCGCCGAGATCAACCTGAAGGCGGACGACATCGTCAACATGGGCCTTGCCAAACTGGTGGACGCCCCCGTCCTGCTGGCGGGCGACATCGACCGGGGCGGGGTGTTCGCCCAGCTGTACGGCACCGTCGCCCTGCTCGAGCCTGAGGAGCGGGCCCGCATCAAGGGGCTGGTCATCAACAAGTTCCGCGGGGACGTGGAGATCCTCCGCCCCGGCCTGGCCCCGCTGGAAGAAAAGACCGGCGTCCCGGTGGTGGGGGTGGTGCCCTACGTCCAGGTGGAGATCGACGACGAGGACTCCCTGGCCCCCGGCCTGGCGTGCACCGAGGCTCACAAGCCCCTGGACGTGGCGGTCGTCCGGCTGCCCCGCATCTCCAACTTTACCGACTTTGCGCCGCTGGAACAGCACCCTCTGGTGGGGGTGCGGTATGTGACGGGGGCGCGGGCGCTGGGAAAGCCGGACGCGGTCATCCTGCCGGGGACCAAGAGCACCCTGTCCGACCTGCTGTGGCTGCGCGAGAGCGGGCTGGAAGCCGCCATTTTGAAGCTGGCGGCCGCCGGCACGCCGGTGCTGGGCATCTGCGGCGGCTACCAGATGCTGGGCCGCACCATCGCCGACCCCGGCGGCGCCGAAGGCGAGGCGGGGGCCGTGATGCGGGGGCTGGGCCTGCTGCCGGCGGACACCGTGTTCTACCCCGAAAAGACCCGCACCCGCGTCACAGGCACGGCCCTGGCCGGTCCCTTTGCCGGGGCCAGACTGGAAGGCTACGAGATCCACATGGGCCGCACCGAGGTGCGCGGCGGGGAACCCTTCTGCCGCCTGGCGGACGGCCGCACCGACGGCTGTGCGGCGGGTTCTGCCTGCGGCACCTACCTGCACGGCCTGTTCGACACCGGCGAGGCCACCGCCCGCCTGGCGGACGCGCTGTGCCGGCGCAAGGGCATCGACCCGGTCAAGGCCGCGCCTTTGTCCCACGCCGCCTTTCAGGAACAGGAATTCGACCGTCTGGCCGCCGCAGTGCGCGGCGCGCTGGACATGGACGCCATTTACCGCATGATGGAGGTTTGATATGGAGCTTGGACTGGTACACCTTTACTGGGGCGAGGGCAAGGGCAAGACCACGGCCGCCATGGGCCTGGCGCTGCGGGCGCTGGGCAACGGCTGCCGTGTGGTGATCGTCCAGTTTTTGAAAGGGGCGGACACCGGCGAAGTGCCCCTGCTGCGCCAGCTGGGGGCCGAGATCTACCGGGGCAAGGCGGGACAGAAGTTCGTCTTTCAGATGGACGAGGCGGAAAAGGCCGCCGCCCGCGCCGTGCAGAACGCAAACCTCGCCGCTGCCCTGGCCCGCCCGGCCGACCTGCTGATTTTGGACGAGGCGTGCGCCGCCTGGCAGCTGGACATGGTGGATCGGGCGCTGCTGGAACGGGCGGTGCGGGAGCGCCCCGCCGGGCAGGAAGTGGTCCTGACCGGCCGCGCCCCCGCCCCCTGGATGGAGGAGCTGGCCGACTATTCCACCGAGATGCGGTGCTGCCGCCACCCGTATGAAAAGGGCGTCACCGCCCGCAAGGGGGTGGAATTTTGAGCACTGTTCAGCATCATCTGCCCGGCGACATCGAGCGGACCAGCCTTGCCATCATCGCGCAGGAGCTGGCGGCGCGGGGCGTCACCGTCCCGCCCGAGCAGGAGGCGGTGGTCCGCCGGGTCATCCACGCCACCGCCGATTTTGACTATGCGGAGACCCTCCGCTTTACCCCCGGCGCCGCCGCCAAGGGCGCGGCGGCCCTGGCCGCCGGCGGCGTCATCGTCACCGACACCAACATGGCCCTGGCCGGGGTGAGCAAGCCCACCCTGGCAAAGCTGGGGGGCGCGGCTTACTGCTACATGGCCGACCCGGCAGTGGCGGCAGCCGCCAAAGCCGCCGGCACCACCCGCGCGGTGGCCGCCATGCACCATGCGGCGGCAGCCCACCCGGGGGCCGTCTTTGCGGTGGGCAACGCCCCCACCGCCCTGTTTGCCCTCTGCGACGCTATGGAGCAGGGAGACTTCCGCCCCGCCCTCGTCATCGGGGTGCCGGTGGGCTTTGTCAACGTGGTGGAGAGCAAAGAGCGCCTGATGGCAGTCTGCCAGCGCCTCGGCGTCCCGGCCATCGCCGCCATGGGACGCAAGGGCGGCAGCAGCGTCGCCGCCGCCATCTGCAACGCCCTGCTCTACACCGCCGCCGGCCAGCTGGACCCCGCCGCCCGTGGATGGTGAGCCGGTTTCGGCGGTCCGCAACTGCTGGTTGACAGATTGCCAAGCCCGCTTTCTTCCCTGAAACCGCGCGTTTGTGTACAATATAGCCAGAACACAAACCGGCACGCTGCTGCACGGACAAAGGAGGAACGAACCATGATTTTGGCAGATAAGATCATTGCCCTGCGCAAGAAGGCGGGCTGGTCCCAGGAGGAGCTGGCTCAGCAGCTGAACGTCAGCCGCCAGTCGGTCAGCAAGTGGGAGGGAGCACAGTCGGTGCCCGACCTGGAGCGCATCCTTCAGATGAGCCACCTGTTTGGCGTGAGCACCGACTATCTTTTGAAAGACGAGCTGGAGGTCCCGGACATTTCCCTCCTGCCCGACAGCGGGGACAGCCCCCTGCGCCGGGTGACGATGGAAGAAGCCTCGGCCTATCTGGACCTGAGCCGGCGCAACGCGCCGTGGCTGGCCTTGGGGGTGGCGCTGTGTATCTTTTCACCCATTGTGCTGCTGATGCTGGGCGGCCTGAGCGAAGCGCCCGACGCACGCCTGACCGAGAACGCCGCCGGCGGCATCGGGATCGTGATCCTGCTGTTGATGGTGGCCGCGGCGGTGGCGCTCTTCATTGCCTGCGACGCAAAAATGGAACCTTTTCACTTTTTGGAAAAGGAACCCTTTGAGACCGAGTACGGCGTGGCCGGGATGGTGCGCCAGCGCCAACAGGACTTCCGCCGGCATTATACCCGGCTGAATACAGTTGGTGTCTGCCTGTGTATTTTGGCGGCGGTGCCCCTGTTTATGGTGCTGGCCGTTTCGCCTGCCGGACAGGAGGAATACAGCCCCTGGTTCCCGGCATCCGTCTGCGCCCTGCTGGCTTTGTTTGGGCTGGGGGTGTTCGCGCTGGTGTATGGCGGGACCCGCTGGGAAGCCATGCAGCGCCTGCTGGAAGAAGGGGATTACACCCGCCGCAACAAGGCCCGCAAACAGGTGGTGGAAGCGGTCAGCCTGATCTATTGGCTGGTCGTGGTGGCCGGATACCTGGCCTACAGCATCCCGACCGGAAACTGGGCCTATTCCTGGCTGGTCTGGCCGGTGGCGGGCATCCTGTACGGGGCGGCTGTCACCGTTCTGGGCCTGGTGCAGGACGCCGCCGGAAAGAACCGGCGGGCCTGAGCGCGAAATCTCAAGCCCATCTCAAGGAAGGCGTGGTATCATAGAAGAAAAGGGAGGCGCGTTTGGAATGGATACACAGGAACAGGCCGGCGGGCGCGGCGTCCTCAGCCGGGACGCCATCAAGTACATCGCCATGTTCACCATGCTGCTCAACCATATCGCCCAGATTTTCATGACGCCGGGGGCTTTCTGGACCGAAGTTTTTACCGACGTGGGGTATTTCACCGCGCCGGTCATGTGCTGGTTTTTGGTGGAAGGGTACGGCTACACCCGCTCGAAAAGGCGGTACGGGCTGCGGCTGGCCGCCTTTGCGGCGCTGTCCGAAGTGCCCTTCTGCCTGGCCTTTACCAAAGGGGCCGTGCTGGACTATTGCGGCATGAACATGATCTTCACCCTGCTGGTCTGCTTTCTGATTTTGGAAGCGGGGGAGAAGATCCGCTCCGGCCTGCTGCGGCGTCTGGCGCAGGCCGGGCTGACTTTGCTCACCGTCATCCTGCCCAGCGATTGGAGTTTGCTGGCGCCGGCTTACACCCTGCTGTTCGCCTGGGCGAAAGGCAGCCGCCGGAAGGCCAGGTGGGCCTTTTTCTGGGCAGTGCTCCTGTTCTGGTGGCTGCTCTGGCTGAGCGGCGCGGGCCGGCCGATCTGGCTCCAGCTGCTGGCCAGCCTGGGCGGCGCGGCGGGCGTGGCCCTGGCCGCCGCGGCCATCCTGTACCTCTACAATGGCCGGCGCGCAGAGCACGGCCAGCGCTTCGCCAAGTGGTTTTTCTACTGGTTCTACCCGGCCCACCTGCTGGCGCTGGGCCTGCTCCGCCTGGCGGTGATGTGAAAAGACGGCAAAAGCCCGGGAACTTCCCGGGCTTTTTGCGCAACCTATAGAAATTTGTAAAATTTTTCCGATAGAGTTGCTATGGAAAAAGATTTGGAGTATACTATCTATAACAGAGCTGCCCGTGGGAATATCCTTTCGGGGGCCAAGGCCGGGCGTCGCAGGATGCCCGGCCTTCCTTATTGTGGAGGAAAGTCATGGATTTGAAAAAGCCTTTGTCGTTCCAACAGCAGGTAGACCGCCTTGTGGAACATGGAATGTATCTGGATTCCAAATCTGATGCAGTGACATTTCTGTCGAATGTAAACTATTATAGATTTACAGGATATGCGCTGCAGTTCCGTGCAAAGAACGGGCAGGATTACATAGAAGGAACATCTTTTGAACAGGTCAAAGAGATTTACCTTTTTGATGAAGCGTTGCGTGGTATTTTGCGGGATGGACTGGAATGCGTGGAAACGATGCTTCGAGCTCGAATCGCAAACGGCTTTGCCATGGCAAAGTGCATGGAGCCTCCCTATGCTGGTCATTACGATCCGGCAAATTTTTTCAGGCCGGAACTGCATAAGCTCGTCTTGGATTCACTGCAAAAAGAAGAAAAAAGACATCAGGACAGTCTTGTCATCAAGCATCATCAAGATAAATATGACGATAAGATGCCGCTCTGGGTGATGGTTGAGCTGCTCTCGATGTCTTCGCTGTCTACATTATACCGCGCGATGTATAGTTCTGAACAAAATGCGATCGCCGCCTCCTGTGGAAAGACACGGATGGTTTTTGCAAATCATATGCACGTGCTGTCTGTACTGCGGAACAAATGCTGTCATGGGGCCAGATTGTACAATGTAGTATTCCGTCCATCCGTGCAGCTTGGACGGTATTACTTGAAAAATCACCCGGAAGTGCTTGTCGATACCTTGTTTGCGGCTGTTTTGGCGCTCGTTCGGTTTTTGCCTGCACGGGAAGCGAAAGAAAAGTTTTGCGCGGAATTGTGTGTTTGCATAGAAAAATACCGGTCTCACATCGTATTGGAATGTATTGGCTTTCCCCAAAATTACAAACAGCTGTTGAAAAGCGAAGCGGAATATGCCTAAGCAAAAAAGCCCGGGACGCCCCCGGGCTTTTCTTGACAATACGTATCATACGTGCTATTATAAAGATAATGGAACGGAGGTGCGTTGAAATGCCGATGACGCCGAAAGAAATCGTCAAACTGCTGCAGGCGAATGGATTTGTCTATGTAAGTTCCACCGGCTCGCACCGGAAGTACCGAAATCCGCAGACCGGCAAGACGGTGATCGTCCCGTTCCACGCAAAGGATTTGAAACCCGGCACGGAGAAAAGCATCCTGAAAATGGCAGGGCTGAAATAACCTGCCCCGATGAAAAGGAGGAGCTGTATGATGAAGAACATCCGTTATTATCCTGCAGTTTTTCATCCCGAAGCTGTGGGCTATTCCGTCTCGTTCCCGGATATTGAGGGATGCTTCACGCAGGGGGACACCCTCGAGGAAGCGGTGGAGATGGCGCAGGATGCCGTCGGCCTGATGCTGGAGGACTGCGCAGAGCCGCCTGTGCCGTCCGACCCGGCACAGCTTCGCCTCGAACAGGGAGATTTTGTGGTGGCCATACCGTTCGACGCCTTGGCCTTTAAGCGCCGGCGGGACAACCGCGCGGTCAAAAAGACGCTGTCCATCCCTTCCTGGCTGAACGAGGAAGCCGAAGCCGCCCACATCAACTTTTCCGGCGTCCTGCAGGAAGCCCTGAAACGGAAACTGAACATCGGATAAACCGGCAGCAGAACAAAAAAACGCCCCGCTAAAGCGGCATAACGCAGGGAACATTTCAAAAGTGTGTACAAAGTGCGGTACACGAAAGAAAAAGCAGCCTAGAAATTTACGTTTCTAGGCTGCTTTTTAGTGGAGCGGGTAATCGGAATCGAACCGACCTCCACAGCTTGGAAGGCTGTTATACTAGCCGATGTACTATACCCGCACTTATGGCAGATATTATACCATGGACAAAGCCAAAAGTCCAGAGGCAAAATTGCAAAATCCGGCCTTTACACCGGCGGCGCTTTCCGGTAAGATAAGAGGGAAGCAGGCCGAAAGGGGGAAAGGCCATGTCTGCCATCGAAGAAAAAGTCCGCGGGCGGCTGTTCGCCATGCAGGATCAGCAGTACCAGGCGTTCCAGCAGAAACTGCTGCCCAGCCTGCCGCCGGAGGCGGTGATCGGGGTGCGGACGCCGGACCTGCGCCGGTATGCCCGGGAGCTGGCCGGCAGCGGGGAGGCCGCGGCCTTCCTCGCGGCGGCGCCTCACCGGTACTATGAGGAAAACAACCTCCACGCCTTTGTGCTGGAACGGGAGCGGGACTTTTCCGCCGCGCTGGCGGGGGCGGAAGCCTTCCTGCCCTACATAGACAACTGGGCCACCTGCGACACCTTCAGCCCGCCGGTGTTCGCCCGGCATACCGCCGAGCTGCTGGAGCCGGTGCGGCGGTGGATCGGGTCGGGGCAGACCTACACCGTCCGCTATGGGCTGGGGATGCTGATGCGCTACTATCTGGACGGCGCGTTCCGGCCCGAGTACCTGGCATGGGCGGGGGCGGTGCGCTCGGAGGAATATTATGTGCGAATGATGGCGGCCTGGTACTTTGCCACCGCGCTGGCCAAACAGCCCCGGGCAGCCTGGCCCTGGCTGGCAGAACCCCGCCTCGACCCCTGGGTGCGGGCCAAGGCGGTCCAGAAGGCGCTGGAGAGCCGGCGCATCACGCCGGAGCAGAAACAGGCCCTGCGGGCGCTGCGCGGCACGTTCACAAAAGGTTTATGAGCGGAAGGCCGTTTGCCTGTTTACTTTGAGCGCGTTTTATTGTAAAATAGGCACAATGAGATATTTTGTAGGTGGAGTGAACTGTTATGGGATTGAAATATAACCGTATCCTTCTCAAGATCAGCGGCGAGGCTTTGGGCGGCGAAAAGGGCGCCGGCTTCGACGAGGCCGCCATGGACGCCATCTGCGGCGGCGTGAAAAAGGCGTATGACTTGGGCGTGCAGATCGGCATCGTGGTGGGCGGCGGCAACTTCTGGCGCGGCCGCACCAGCGGCAAGATGGAGCGCACCCTGGCCGACAAGATCGGGATGCTGGCCACCGTCATGAACGCGCTGGCCGTCTCGGACAAGCTGGCCCAGCTGGGGGTGCCCAGCGAGGTGTTCTCCTCCATCGAGATGCCTAAGGTGGCCCCGGTGTTCGACCGCAAGGCGGCCCTGGCCGCCATGGAGGCGGGCAAGGTGGCCGTCTTTGGGGGCGGCACCGGCAACCCCTTCTTTTCCACCGACACCGCCACCGCCCTGCGGGCTGTGGAAGTGTCCGCCGACGTGATGTTCAAGGCCACCATGGTGGACGGCGTCTACGACAAGGACCCCCACAAGTACCCCGACGCCAAAAAGTACGACACCCTCACCTTCTCCAAGGTGCTGGAGGACCAGCTGGCCGTCATGGACGGCACCGCAGCCACCCTCTGCCGCGACAACAAGCTGCCCATCCTGGTGTTTGACCTGGCCGACCCCGACAACATCGCCCGGGCTGTCCAGGGCGAAAATGTGGGTACCCTGGTCTACGAAGGCTGACGGGACGGTATACTACCATTATCACGGTGAAAACTGGGCTGCCCAGCCCGGCAGGATACGATAACGAACAGGAGATAAACGACTATGAGCAGCAATACCAAGGTATTCGAGGACAAGATGAAAAACTCGGTGGAGCATCTGGAGCGGGAGCTTGCCTCCGTCCGCGCAGGCCGGGCCAATCCTGCCGTGCTGGATAAGGTGACGGTGGACTACTACGGTGCGCCCACCCCCATCCAGCAGGTGGCGTCGGTGGCCGTCAGCGAGGCCCGCACCCTGACCATCACCCCCTGGGACCGCAGCCTGCTGCGCCCCATCAGCAAGGCCATCCAGGCCAGCGACGTGGGCATCAACCCCATCGACGACGGCCAGACCATCCGGCTGAACTTCCCCGCCCCCAATGAGGAGCGCCGCCGCCAGCTGGCCAAGGACGTGTCCAAGATGGGCGAGGAGGCCAAGGTGGCCATCCGCAACGTCCGCCGCGAGGCCATGGACAAGGCCAAGGCCATGAAGAAGGCCGGCGAGCTGACCGAGGACAGCCAGAAGACCATGGAAGAAGACGTCCAGAAGATCACCGACAAGTATATCAAGCTGGTGGATAAGGCCGTCGAGGAAAAGCAGAAGGAGATCATGTCGGTCTGATTTTGGGCCGGCAGTTCGCCGCAGACAAACGGGAGGTGCCGTGCGCTGGGAGGTGCGCGGCACTTTTTGCGATACAAAGCGCGCCAGCGCCTGGGAGGAAAGTTATGCCGCAGCATCCTGAAGATTTTGCAAAGGGGCTCTCGGTGGGCATCATCATGGACGGCAACGGCCGCTGGGCCAAAAAGCGGGGCCTGCCCCGCACCGCCGGCCACAAGAAGGGGGCCGAAGTGTTCCAGCAGATCGCCGACTACTGCGACCAGCTGGGGCTGGCGTCGGTGTATTTTTACGCCTTCTCCACCGAAAACTGGAAGCGTCCCGCCGAGGAGGTGGGCGCCATCATGAAACTGCTGGGGGAGTACCTGATCCGCGCCTTTGACTACAAGAGCCGCAACAACAAGATCGTCTTTCTGGGCGACCGCACGGCCCTGGAGCCGCGCTATCAGGAACTGATGAACGAGATCGAGGAGGGAACCGCCGACCGCACCGGCATGGTGCTGAACGTGGCGGTGAACTACGGCGGCCGCCAGGAGATCGTCCGGGCGGCCCAGGCCCTGGCCCGGCAGGCCGCCGCCGGCCAGCTGGACCCCGCCGCCATCGACGAGCGGATGCTGTCCGCTCATCTGTACACCGCCGGCCAGAAGGACCCCGACCTGATCCTGCGCCCCAGCGGGGAAAAGCGTCTGTCCAACTTCATGCTCTGGCAGGCGGCCTACGCCGAGCTGGTGGAGATGGACGTCCTGTGGCCGGACTTTACCCCCGCCGACCTGGACGCCGCCATTGAGGAGTACAACCGGCGCTCCCGCCGGTTCGGCGGCATCTAAGTTTTGCACACCTACAAGGAGAAACCATGAAAACACGAGTGATTACAGCCGTCGTGGGCATCGGCGTCCTGGTGCTGGTCATGCTGACCTTCAACACCCTGCTTTTCAATTTGATCGTGGCGGCGGTGGCCCTGATCGGGATGCACGAGGTGTACGCCGCCCTCGGCTTTGACAAGAAGGACTGGCTGCTCTACGCTGTCCAGGTGCCCTATACCTTACTGGTCATGCTGTCCAGCTACCAGGCGGCGCGGCGGAGCATGATGCCGGTGTCCTTTGCGCTGCTTTTGTTCTACTGCATCTACCTGGTGGTGCGCAACGGCAGCGTCAGCTATCAAAAGGTCAGCGGTCTGGTCTTTTTTTCGGGCATCATCCTGTTCTGCTTTTATTCCCTGATCCACCTGAAGATCCTGCTGCCGGTGTCGGAATACAGCTACGACGCCATTTTCTTCATCCTGCTCATCCTCTGCTTTGCCTGGGGCGGGGACACCTGCGCCTACTTCGCGGGCCGCGCCTTCGGCAAGCATAAGCTGTGCCCCAAGGTCAGCCCCAAAAAGACGGTGGAAGGGGCCGTCGGCGGGGTGCTGGGCACCATGCTGTTCGGCGTCATCATCACGGTGGCGTATTCGGTCATCGCCGACCGCACCGAGGCGTTCACCCAGAGCAACATCGGAGTGTCGATGTACCTCATCATCGCCCTGCTGGGGGTGGTGGCCGCGGTGCTGGGTATCTACGGCGATTTGTTCGCCAGCGTGGTCAAGCGGCAGTGCGGCATCAAGGACTATGGCACCATCTTCCCGGGGCACGGCGGCATCCTGGACCGCTTTGACAGCGTCATGTTCATCGCGCCCTTTGTCTCGATGGTCATCACCGCTGTGTTTTACAGCTGAAAAGGAGGGGCTGCCCTATGGCAAAGAAGATCACCCTGCTGGGGTCTACCGGCTCCATCGGCACCCAGAGCCTGGACGTGGTCCGGGCCGAGGGGTTTGAGATATTCGGCCTGTCGGCCCACAGCCATGTGGACCTGCTGCTTGCGCAGATCGAAGAATTCCATCCCCGCGCCGTCTGCGTCACCGACCCGGCGGCCGCCCAAAAGCTGGACGCCGCCCTGGCCGGCCGGGCCGGCGCGCCGCTGCTGCTGCGCGGCCCCGAGGGCCTGCGGGAGCTGGCCGCCATGCAGGGGCCGGACGTGGTGCTGAACAGCGTGGTGGGCATTGCTGGGCTGGGGGCCTCCCTGGCCGCCATCGAGAGCGGCCACGACCTGGCCCTGGCCAACAAGGAGAGCCTTGTCACCGGCGGGCACCTGGTCACCCAGGCGGTGGAACAGCATGGCGTCAAGCTGCTGCCGGTGGACAGCGAGCACTCGGCCATCTTCCAGTGCCTGCAGGACGCCGAGAGTGCCAAATCCCTGACCAAGATCCTGCTCACGGCTTCGGGCGGGCCCTTCTTCGGGATGAAAGCCGATGAGCTGAAAAACAAAAAGAAAGAGGACGCCCTCCGCCACCCCAACTGGAACATGGGCGCCAAGATCACCATAGACAGCGCCACCCTGATGAACAAGGGCCTGGAGCTGATCGAAGCGGTGTGGCTGTTCGGCCTGCCGCCGGAAAAGATCCAGATCGTGGTCCAGCGGCAGAGCATCATCCATTCGGCGGTGCAGTTCAGCGACCACTCCATCCTGGCACAAATGGGGGTGCCGGATATGCGCATCCCCATCCAGTACGCCCTGACCTGGCCCCGGCGGGGCGGGCCGGCGGCCCCCGAGCTGGACTTTGCCGCCCTCAAGGTGCTGACCTTCGATGTGGCCGACGAGGAGACCTTCCGCTGCCTGGCCGCCTGCAAAAAGGCCATCGCCAAGGGGGGCCTGGGCCCCTGCGCCGCCAACGGCGCCAACGAGGAAGCGGTCAAACTGTTCCTGCAGGATAAGATCGGCTTTTTGGACATCGGCCGCCTGGTGGAGGCCGTGGTGGACAGCGACAGCTTCGGCGGCAGCTACACCCTGCCCGACGTCTACGAGTGCGACCGGATGGCCCGGGCCTTTGTCCACGCACATTTGTGATCCTCCTCTCCGCCGGGCCGTTCTGACTGCGCGGCGGCGAGAGCAGAAAGGGAAAGTATGACCATCATCATCACCATTCTGGCGTCGCTCCTGGTGTTCGGCGCCGTGATCGCGATCCATGAGTTTGGGCACTTTGCAGCGGCCAAACTCTCAGGCATCCAGGTGAACGAATTTTCCATCGGGATGGGCCCCGCCCTCTGGAAAAAGATCGCCGGGGGCACCCAATACACCCTCCGGCTGCTGCCGGTGGGCGGCTATGTGGCCATGGAAGGGGAGGGCAGCCCCGAGTCCAACCAGGCCGGGCGGGACCGGGACAATCGGGACGAACCGCCCGCCGGGGAAAACCCCATCCCGCCGGAACAGCGCACCGGCATCCCCTTCCCCGAGGCGGCGGTCTGGAAACGGGCCATCGTCATGGCGGCCGGCCCCCTCATGAATTTTGTGCTGGGTTTTGTGGTGCTGCTGGGGCTGACCGCCTTCCGGGCAGAGCCCATCGCCAGCCGGATCATCTATGAGGTGGAGGAAGGCTCCCTCGCCGCCCAGACCGGCCTCGAGGCCGGGGACGAGATCGTGGCCGTCAACGGCCGGCGGTGCTTTGTAACCAACGATATCCTGTATGAGCTGGCCCGCACCCGGGACACCCAGGCCGACTTCACCGTCCGGCGGGACGGCAAGCTCGTCGAGCTGCCGGACGTCCAGTTCGACAGCTACACCGACGAGGACGGCAGCACCCGGATGGACATCGGCTTTACCGTCTACGCCCTGGCCAAGACCCCCGCCAACGTCCTGAAAGAGAGCGTGAACAGCGAGCTTTATTACAGCCGCATCATCTTTACCTCCCTGGCCGACCTGCTGCGGGGCCGGGAGAGCATCAACAACCTCTCGGGCCCGGTGGGCATCGTCTCGGCCATCAGCCAGGCGGCCAGCTATGGCCTGACCGATGTGCTGGAGATGCTGGTGCTGATCACCGTCAACCTGGGGGTGTTCAACCTGCTGCCCATCCCGGCGCTGGACGGCGGCCGGCTGGTGTTCCTGGCGGTGGAGGCGGTGATCCGCCGCCCGGTGTCCGAGCGCGTGCAGGAAAATTTGACCCTGGCGACCTTCATCCTGCTGTTCGGGCTGATGATCTTCGCCACCTACAACGACGTGATCCGCCTGTTCACAGGCGCGTTATGATCCCAAACGGAGGTGTCCCCATGCGCGTGCGCAAGCGTGAAGTAAAAATCGGCAATGTCACCATCGGCGGGTCCAACCCCATCGCGGTCCAGACCATGCTCAACGTCCCGGTGGAGGACATCGAGGGCAACGTGGCCCAGGCCAGGCGGTGCGAGGCCGCTGGCTGCCAGATCCTGCGCGTGACCTGCCCCACCCCCGCCGATGCCCGGTGCATCGAGGCGGTCAAAAAGGCAGTGAATATACCCATTGTAGCGGACATCCACTTTGATTACCGTGCGGCATTGGCCTGCGCGGCGGTGGGGGTGGATAAGATCCGCATCAACCCCGGCAACATCGGCAGCGACGACCGCGTCAAGGAAGTGGTGCGGGCCTGCCAGGCCGGGCACATCCCCATCCGCATCGGGGTCAACGGCGGCAGCCTGGAAAAGCATATCCTGGCCAAGTACGGCGCGCCGGTGCCCGAGGCTATGGTGGAAAGCGCCCTCTACCACGTCCGCCTGCTGGAAAAGTTCGATTTCAACGACATTGTCATCTCCATCAAGAGCTCCAATGTGCCCCGGATGATGGAGGCTTACCGCCAGCTGTCGGCCGTCACCGACTACCCCCTCCATGTGGGCGTCACCGAGGCGGGCACCTACCAGATGGGCCTGCTCAAATCGGGCATGGGTATCGGCGGGCTGCTGCTGGAAGGCATCGGCGACACCATCCGCGTGTCCCTGGCCGCCGACCCCGAAAAGGAAGTGGAGGCCGGGTTCAACATCCTGCGGGCGGTGGGCTTCCCGGTGGCGGGGCCCGAGGTCATCACCTGCCCCACCTGCGGGCGCACCCAGTACCCCTGCACCGAGATCGCCAACGAGGTGGAACGCCGCCTGCAGGGCTATAAGAAATCCATCAAGGTGGCGGTGATGGGGTGTGTGGTCAACGGCCCCGGCGAAGCCCGGGAGGCCGACATCGGCATCGCCGGCGGCAAGGGGGAGGCTGTCCTCTTTGTCCATGGCCAGCCGGTGCGCAAGCTGACCGGCGACAACATCCTGGACCAGTTCATGGAGGAGATCTACAAATTATGATACAGCACACCATCCGGCAGGCGACCCAGACGGATCTGGACTGCCTGCTGCCCCTGTACCGGGCGGCGGCGGCCCGGCCCGACTGCCCCTGGAACGAAGAATATCCCGATCGGGCCACCCTGCAGGCAGACCTGGCAGAAGGCCGGCTGTTCTGCGCCAAGGACCCGGAGGGCCGGGTGATGGGGGCCTATGCCCTCACCTTTCACGACGAGGGCACCGAGGCCCTGACCTTCTGGGACCGCCGCCTGGAGCCCGCCGGGGAAGTGGTGCGGCTGCTGGTGGCCGCATCCTGTGAAAACCAGGGGCTGGGCGGCCGGCTGCTGGCCGACGCCGTGGCCCGCCTGGCCCGTAGGGGCTGCCGGAGCTGCCGCATCCTGGTGGCCCACGATAACCACCGGGCCCTGCGGGCCTATGCCGGGCAGGGCTTTGCCCGGGTGGGCGTCGCCCATCTTTATGACACCGACTTTGACTGCTTTGAAAAAGCACTAGAAGGAGAAACGATTTGAAACCACTGGTATCCCAGCTGTGGCCCCAGTTCATGGCAGACCCGGACTTTGCCGCCTGTTTCGGCAAGGTGGTGGTGGAACACGCCCTGATGCTGCGGGCCCGGCAGAAGGTGATCTTTACCCTGCAGAGTGCCGCGCCGCTGGACAAGGGCCTGTGTGCGCGGCTTTTGGCGTCCCTGCAGCCCGATTATGAGGGCTACCAGCTCTCCATTGAGAACCACTACCCCTATGCCGCCCTGAACGAGGAGGCCCTGCTGGGCATCTTTGAGGAGATGAAAGGGGACGGCGTGCCCATCAACGGCTTTCTCGACCGGTGCACGCTGTCCATCGAGGATGAACAGATCACGGTGGGGGCCCGCAACGGCACCGGCTTTTTGCAGGACCTGAAATTTGAGGACCTGCTGGCCGAGCGTATCGAGGCCCACACCGGACAGCGCCCGGCGGTGCGTCTCGTCTCGGCCGCCGGCGAGGCCGAACGCCGCGAGCTGGAAAAGAAACTGGAAGAAAAGGCTGCCCCGCCGGTGATCCAGTTCGAGGCCAAGCGCACCGCGCCGCCCCTGCAGGTGGAAGGGCTCGACTTGACCGACAAGCCGGTCCAGATCTTCCACGGCAAGATGTTCAAGCCCAAAGACCTGACCCCCCTCAAAGACCTGGGGGGAGAGGGCGGCAAGTGCATGATCTGGGGCGACGTCTTTGCCACCGAGGTCAAGGGCAATTTCCGCAAGATCTATTCCGTCTCCATCACCGACTATACCGGCTCCATCAACCTGAAGATCCGCGCCCAGGAAGGGGAGGACTGCTCCAAGTGGGAGGGGCTGAAAAACGGCACCACCCTGCTGGTGCGGGGGGACTGCGCCTACGATAAGTACGAGCATGACTACATCATTTACCCCTACGACGTGCTGATCGTGGAGCGCCGCCGCCGGGAGGACCACGCCCCCGAAAAGCGGGTGGAACTGCACCTGCACACCAAGCTCTCTGCGCTGGACGGATTCTGCGACCCCGGCGGCATCGTCCGGCTGGCCCACAAGATGGGGCACCCCGCCATCGCCATCACCGACCACGGGGTCTGCCAGGGCTACCCCGAGGCCATGCTGGCCGCCGACGATATCCATAAGAAGGACCCCGCGTTCAAGCTGATCTACGGCTGCGAGGCCTACTTTGTGGACGACATGGTCCCCTGCGTCTACGGCGTGCAGGACCAGCCCCTGCAGGGGGAGTTCTGCGTCTTTGACACCGAGACCACCGGCCTTGACCCCGGCTGCGAGTACCTGACCGAGATCGGCGCGGTGCTGGTGCGGGACGGCCAGGTGGTGGACGAGTTCGACACCTTCGTCAAGCCCCCCAAGCCCATCACCCCCAAGATCACCGAGCTGGCCGGCATCACCAACGAGATGGTGGCCGACGCCCCCACGGAAGGGGAGGCCCTGCAGGCGTTTCTGGACTTTGCCGGGGGCCGGGTGCTGGTAGCCCACAACGCCAACGGCTTCGACATCCGCTTTTTGCGGGCGGCGGCGGGGCGCAGCGGCATCAAGTTCGAGCCCACCTACATCGACACCCTGACCATGGCCCAGACCATGTACCCCGGCCTGCACAACTATAAGCAGGGCACCATCAACAAGCACCTGGAACTGCCCCCCTACGAGGCCCACCGCGCCTGCGAGGACGCCGGGGCCCTGGGCCGCATCTTCTGCGTCATGCTCCGTGATCTGGAGGAAAAGCAGATCACCGACATCAGCGGCATCAACACCGGCCTTGGCGGCAACCGGGAGGTGCTGCGCAAAAAATACTACCACATCATCCTGCTGGTCAAGAACCAGGCGGGGCTGAAAAACCTGTACAAGATCGTCAGCAAGGCCCATTTGGACTACTTTTTCAAAAAGCCGCGGGTGCCCCGCAGCCTGCTGAACCAGTACCGCGAAGGGCTCATCATCACCTCGGCCTGCGAGGCCGGCGAGCTGTACCGCGCCGTGGTGGAAGGCCGCCCCTACGAGGAACTGAAAAAGATCGCCGCCTATTATGACCTGCTGGAAGTGCAGCCTTTGGGCAACAACGAATACATGGTCCGGGAGGGCCGCGTGGACAGCATCGAGCGGGTCAAAGACTTCAACCGCACCATCATCCGGCTGGGAGAGGACCTGCACAAGCCGGTGATCGCCACCGGCGACGTCCATTTCCAGGAGCCGGAGGACGCGGTCTACCGCTCGGTGATGCAGGCGGCAGGCGGCTACAAGGACGCCGACCACCAGCCGCCCCTCTACTACCGCACCACCGAGGATATGCTGGCCCAGTTCGACTACCTGCCCCCCGAAAAAGCCCGGGAGATCGTCATCACCAACCCCAACAAGGTGGCGGCCATGATCGACAACAACGTCCGGGCCATCCCGCGGGGCACCTATCCCCCCAGCATCGAGGGGGCGGAGCAGCAGCTGCGGGACGCCACCTGGAAGCGCGCCAAAGAGGACTACGGCGACCCCCTGCCCGACCTGGTGCGGGAGCGGCTGCAAAAGGAGCTGGACTCCATCTGCGGCCACGGGTACGCGGTGCTGTACGTCATCGCGGTCAAGCTGGTGGCCTTTTCCAACGCGGGCGGCTACCAGGTGGGCAGCCGCGGCTCGGTCGGTTCGTCGGCAGTGGCTCACTTCTCGGGCATCTCGGAGGTGAACAGCCTGCCGCCCCACTACCGCTGCCCCAAGTGCAAGCACAGCGAGTTCATCACCGACGGCAGCGTGGAGGACGGCTTTGACCTGCCCGACAAGAACTGCCCCGTCTGCGGCACTCCCATGCTGGTGGATGGTCACGACATCCCCTTTGAGACCTTCCTGGGTTTTTACGGCGACAAGGAGCCGGATATCGACCTGAACTTCTCGGGCGAATACCAGAGCAACGTCCACCGTTACACCGAGGAACTGTTCGGCAAGGAGAACGTCTTTAAGGCGGGCACCGTCTCGGGCATCCAGGACAAGACCGCCTACGGCTACGTCAAGCGCTACCTGGAGGAGCGGGGCAAAACGGTCAACCACGCCGAGGAGAACCGGCTCACCCTGGGCTGCACCGGCGTCAAGCGCACCACCGGCCAGCACCCCGGCGGCATGGTGGTCGTGCCCGATACCAGCGAAATCTACGATTTCTGCCCCATCCAGCACCCCGCCGACGACGTGGCCGGCGGCCTGCTGACCACCCACTTTGAATTCAAGTACCTCCACGACACCCTGCTCAAGCTGGACGAGCTGGGCCACGATATGCCCACCTTCTACAAATACTTTGAGGAGTATACCGGCATCCCGGTGGACAGCATCCCTATGAACGACCCCAGGGTCTACAGCCTGCTGACCAGCCCGGCCGAGCTGGGCGTCACCCCCGAGCAGATCGACAGCCAGACCGGCACCTTCGGCATCCCCGAGATGGGCACCAACTTTGTCCGCCAGATGCTGGTGGAAGCCCGGCCCAAGAACTTCTCGGAGCTGATTCAGATCTCGGGCCTGTCCCACGGCACCGACGTGTGGACCAACAACGCCGACGAGCTGATCCGCAGCGGCACCTGCACCATCGCGGAGGTCATCGGCTGCCGCGACAGCATCATGCTGTACCTGATCCGCAAGGGCCTTGAGCCCAAGATGGCCTTCGACATCATGGAGGCGGTCCGCAAGGGCAAGGTGGCGAAGGGCGGCTTCCAGCCTGGCTGGGAGGAGGCCATGCGGGAACACGACGTCCCCGACTGGTACATCGAGTCCTGCCGCAAGATCAAGTATATGTTCCCCAAAGCCCACGCGGTGGCCTATCTGATGAGCGCCATCCGCCTGATGTGGTATAAACTGTATTACCCACAGGCATTTTATGCGGTGTATTTTACAGTCCGTGGAGACGACATCGACTACGAAGCCGCCGTAGGCGGCCCCGACGTGGCCCGCGCCCACATGAACGAGGTGGCCCGCCGCCTGAAAGAGGAAAAGAACGCCAAGGACGAGGACCTGCTGGTCTCTCTGCAGCTGGTGAACGAGATGCTGGTGCGCGGGTACGAGTTCCTGCCCATCCAGCTGGGCAAGAGCCGCGGCGTGAAGTATGTGCTGGAGGACGGCAAGGTCCGCCTGCCCTTCGCGGCCCTCAAGGGCCTGGGCGAAAGCGCGGCGCTGGCGCTGGAAAATGTGACCATCCACGGCGAGGAATACCTCTCGGTGGAGGAATTGCAGCAGGCCGCCGGCGTCTCGAGCGCGGTCGTTGACCGGCTGCGCCAGGTGGGCGCCCTGGGCGACCTGCCCGAGAGCAGCCAGGTGTCCTTCTTCTGAGCGCCCGGACCATCCAAGCAAAAACCTGCCCCCTCGGCTCCGTTTAGCCGCAGGGGCAGGTTTTTATTGCTTGTGTGGCATAATCGTGGTATAATAAGACCATAAAGGAGGTGCGCAGAATGCCGCAGATCATACCGATCCGAGACCTGAAAAACACCAACGTCATCTCGCAGCGTTGCCATGACAGCCAGGAACCGATCTATATTACCAAAAATGGATATGGAGATATGGTCATCATGAGCATGGAGACCTACGAGCGGCAGTGCGCCCTGGCGGATGTTTTTGCCAAGCTGGGCGCTGCCGAAGCGCAGATCCAGGCCGGCCAGGGCCGCCCCCTGGCAGAACTGTTGGACGAGACACGGAACGCCTATGGGATATGAAGTGATCGTGACCCCGTATGCCGAGCAGGACTATGGAGAAATCGTGCACTATCTGGGAGACGTTTTGCATTCCCGCCAGGCAGTCGCGTCCTTTGTCGGGCGCCTGGACGAATGTCTGCGCCACTTGCAGGAAACGCCGGAAATGTACGAATTCTCCCAAGAGCCTCTGCTGCGGGCCAGAGGGTACCGCAAATTTCTGATCGGAAATTATGTTGCCCTCTATTTGATCGATGCGAAAAACCAAAAAGTGTGGATCGCGCGCATTTTCCACGGTTCACAGGATTATCAAAAGTATCTTTGAGAGAGAAAAACCTGCCCCTTCGGCTTCTGGCTGAAGGGGCAGGTTTTTTGATGTAGTTTCAGTTTAAGGGGTTACTGGTTGTCCAGCCAGTCGGCCATCTTGTTGACGGCGTTCTTGCCGCCCGAGACAAAGAGGATGTCGCCGTTCTGGAAAACGGTATTGGGGCCGACCGACTCGTTCACCTTGCCGGCGTTCTCGATGGCGATGATGTTCAGGCCGAATTGGCCGCGCAGGTTGACGTCCACGACCGTCTTGCCGATCATCTTGGCGGGGACCGCCAGCTTGGAAATGCTGACCTGCTCGCTCAGCTGGACAAAGTCCAGCATACCGGTGGTCTCCAGCCGGTGGGCCAGCCGGATGGCCATGTCGTGCTCGGGGTAGACCACCTGGGCGCCCAGCTTGCGCAGGACCTGGCCCTGCTCCTCGCTGGCGGCCTTGGCAATGACGGTGGGGATGCCCATGCTGACCAGATGCAGGGTGGTCAGGATGGAGACGTCCATCTTCTCGCCGATGCAGACCACGGCGACGTCGCAGTTCTGGATGCCGGTCTCCTCCAGGGTCTTTTTGTCCAGGGCCTTGACCACATAGGCGGCCTCGGTGTAGTCCCGCAGGGCGCGGACTTTCTCCTCGTCCTGGTCCAGGACCACCAGGTCCTCGCCGGCCTCGGCCAGCTCGATGGCCAGCGCCATGCCGAAACGGCCCAGGCCCACGATGCCGTAGGAAGCTTTTGCTTTCTTTGCTTTACCAAACATTTTGTTTCCTCCTGTCAACCGATGGCGATGTTGCCTTCGGGGTAGCTGACGCGCTCGCCCTTGTCGAAATACCAGACCGAGGCGATGGTCAGCGGGCCAAGGCGGCCGATGTACATGATAAGGATGGACACCAGCTTGGCGGGTACGCCCAGCGTGGTGGTGATGCCGGTGGAAAGGCCCACCGTGCCAAAGGCGCTGGTGATTTCGAACAGGGCGTCCACCAGCCGCAGCTGGGGCTCAAAGACCAGCAGCAGCCAGGTGCCGGTCAGCACCACGCTGACGGCGATCAGGGTGATGACCGCCGCCTTGCGGAAAGCGCCGGAGGGGATGGAGTAGCGGAAGGCTTTTTCGCCCCGGTTGGTGGCGGCGGACTTGATGCCCTGCAGCAGGACGAAGAAGGTGCTGGTCTTGATGCCGCCGCCGGTCGATCCGGGCGAAGCGCCGATGAACATCAGCACGATCAGCACCAGCAGGCCGGCGCTGTTGAACTCGCCCAGAGGGTAGGTGGAGAAGCCGGCGGTACGGGCCGAAACGCTGTGGAAGAAAGCGCCCAGCCAGGTGATGTTCTCGGTCAGCTTGAGCAGGATGGCGCCCACCACGATCAGCACGGCGCTGACGCTGATGACCACCTTGGTGTGCATCGAGAACTTCTTCCAGCGGAAGCGGTGGTTCAGCACGTCCCGGATGACCAAAAAGCCGATGCCGCCAAAGATAATGAGCCCGCAGGTGATGAGGTTCAGGGGGACGTTGTCCCGGTAGGGGATCAGGTTCTGGTAGTTGCCCAGGATGTCGAAGCCCGAGTTGTTGAAGGCTGCCACCGAGTGGAAAATACTGATCCACAGCGCCTGCAGGGGCGGGTAATCCTGCACGAACACCAGGAAGCTGAGCGCCGCGCCCACGCCCTCAAAGCAGAGGGTCATCAGGAAGATGCTTTTTAGAAAGCGCAGGATGCCCTGGGCCGAATCCAGGTTCAGGGCTTCCTGCAGGACGCTGCGCTCCTTCAGGTTGATCTTGCGGCCCATGGCCAGGATGATGCCCGCGCCCACCGAAGTGACGCCCAGGCCGCCCACCTGGATGAGGGCCGCCAGGATCAGCTGCCCGACAAAGGTGAAGGTGTCGCCTGCATCCGTCGCGATCAGGCCGGTGACGCAGACCGCGCTGGTGGAGGTGTACAGGGTGTCGATGTAGGCCACATCCACGCCTTCCTGTACGCTGAAAGGCATGATGAGCAGCACCGACCCCAGCAGGATCACCAGCGCAAAGCCCAGGGCAATGACCCGCACCGGCGACTGCTTTTTGATGAACTCAAACATAAAATCTCCTTGCTTGCCGCTGCGGCCCGCCGGGGCAGGCCGCGCCATTTAAGACTGGGGACCGGCCGGGCAGGACGTTTTGTTCAAAAAACTGACTTGCCCGGACACCCCATAGTATAGCAGGAAATAACCAAAAGGGAAGGGGATTTTTTTGCTTTTTGGATAGATTTGGCTGAAATTTTTTCTGTTTCCACATCGCCGCTTTAGAAAACGGGCCTGCGCCCCAGTCCAAAAGGGGGGAACACAGGCCCGTTGTTGCATGGTCAAAGCTGCGCGGCGGGAAAAAGCGCGGTTCAGGCGGCCTTGGACTTGGAGACAGCGCGCTGGATGGCCTTGACGATCTCCACGATGGGGATGACCAGGAAAGCCAGAACCAGAGCGACCAGGTACTCGTTCAGGTCCACGGGGGTGAAGCCGAACATATCGGCCACGAAGGGCACTTCCAGCACGATGGTGGTCAGCACCAGGCTGCCCAGCATGGCGCCCCACAGCACCTTGTTGTGGGTGTGCAGGGTAAAGACGCTCTTGCGCTGGCTGCGCATATTGAAGCTGTGGAAGATCTCGCACATGCTCATGGTCAGGAAGGCCATGGTCATGCCGTCGTCGCTGACGCCGTGGGGCATCTCAAAGTAGCCCACTTCCATGCAGTGGCCAATGATATAGGAGGCCAGGGTGATGACCGAGATCAGCAGGCCCTGGTAGGCGATGTCGAAGCCCAGCCCGCCGGCGAAGATGCCGTCTTTCGAGTTGCGGGGCTTGCGCTTCATGATGTCGGACTCGCCCTGCTCCATGCCCAGCGCCAGCGCGGGGAAGCAGTCGGTGATCAGGTTGATGAACAGCAGGTGGACGGGGTTCAGCAGAGTGAAGCCCAGCAGGGTGGCGCAGAACACGCCCAGCACCTCGCTCATGTTGGAGGCCAGCAGGAACTGGATGGCCTTGCGGATGTTGGCGTAGATGCGGCGGCCTTCCTCCACAGCGCCCACGATGGTGGCAAAGTTGTCGTCGGCCAGCACCATGTCGGCCACGTTCTTGGTGACGTCGGTGCCGGTGATGCCCATGCCCACGCCGATGTCGGCAGACTTGATGGAGGGGGCGTCGTTGACGCCGTCGCCGGTCATGGCGGTGATGGCGCCGTTGCCCTTCCAGGCGGTGACGATGCGCACCTTGTGCTCAGGCTGGACGCGGGCGTAGACGCCGTACTTCTTGACGGCCTCGCCGATCTCGCTGTCGGGGATCTTGTCCAGCTCGGCGCCGGTGATGGCCTGGCTGGCGTCGGTGATGATGCCCAGCTCCTTGGCGATGGCCACGGCGGTGTCCTTGTGGTCGCCGGTGATCATGACGGGGCGGATGCCGGCCTCGCGGCACTCCACGATGGCGGGCTTGACCTCAGGACGGACCGGGTCGATCATGCCGGTCAGGCCCAGGAAGCACAGATCCTGCTCCAGGAAGGCCGGCTCGTTGCTGGCGGGCTTTTCGGCCCAGTCGCGCTTGGCGGCGGCCAGGACGCGCAGGGCCTGGTCGGCCATGTTCTTGTTGGCGGCCAGGATCTCGGCGCGCTTGGCCTCGGTCATGGGCAGCACCTTGCCGTTTTCAAGGTAAGAGGTGCAGCGCTTGAGGATCTCGTCGGGGGCGCCCTTGGTGTACTGGACATAAGCGCCGTCCACGGTGTGGATGGTGCTCATCATCTTGCGGGAAGAATCGAAAGGCGCTTCGTCCACGCGGGGCTCGGCGGCGGACAGCTTGTCCTTGGGCAGGCCCTCCTTGGCCGCAAAGTTGACCAGGGCGGCCTCGGTGGGCTCGCCCTCGGCCTGGCCTTCCTCGTTCAGGTGGGCGTCGCTGCACAGGGCCATGGCGGTGGCCAGGGGGGTGGTGTCGCCCACGTGCTGGACCACGGTCATCTTGTTCTGGGTCAGGGTGCCGGTCTTATCCGAGCAGATGACCTGGGTGCAGCCCAGGGTCTCAACGGCGGTCAGCCGGCGGATGACGGCGTTGCGGTGGCTCATGTTGGTCACGCCGATGGAAAGCACGACGGTGACGACGGTGGCCAGGCCCTCGGGGATGGCGGCCACGGCCAGGGAGACGGCCACCATGAAGGTGGACAGGACCGAATCCAGGGTGAAGGAGCCGGCCACGATCAGGTCAAAGACGAAGATGAACAGGCAGATGCCCAGCACCAACTTGGAAAGGATGGTGCTCAGCTGCTCCAGCTGGCGCTGGAGGGGAGTCTGCTCCTGCTCGGTGTTGGCCAGGGCGCCGGCGATCTTGCCCATCTCGGTGTCCATGCCGGTGCGGGTGATGAGGGCCTTGCCGCGGCCGTAGACCACGGTGGAGCCCATATAGCACATATTCTTGCGGTCGC
Source organism: Candidatus Faecalibacterium faecigallinarum (assembly GCA_019119685.1). Classification (GTDB taxonomy): domain Bacteria; phylum Bacillota; class Clostridia; order Oscillospirales; family Ruminococcaceae; genus Faecalibacterium; species Faecalibacterium faecigallinarum. The sequence goes on along the minus strand of DWWN01000047.1, from coordinate 41,437 downwards.
CCAGGGGGATCTCGCTCTGGTCCTTGGCCAGGCCCAGCGCCTCGATCACCTTGTTGACGGGGACGCTCTCGCCGGTGAGGGCGGCCTCCTCGATCTTCAGGCTGGCGCTCTCCAGCAGGCGGCCGTCGGCGGGAACAGAGTCGCCGGCTTCCAGCAGCACCACATCGCCAGGGACCAGCTGGTCGCTGTGGATCGAGACCTGCTTGCCGTCCCGCAGCACCTTGCAGGTGGCGGCGGTCATGGTCTGCAGCGCCTCGATGGCGGCTTCGGCCTTGCTCTCCTGGAACACGCCCAGCACGGCGTTCAGCAGCACCACGATCAAGATGATAAAGACCTCGGCAAAGCTCTCGCCCGAGATGAAGTTGGTCACTGCAGAGACGGCGGCCGCGATCATCAGGATGATGAGCATGGGGTCCTTCAGCTGCTCGATGAAGCGCTGGAGCAGAGTGGGCTTTTCAGCGTCTTTCAGTTTGTTGGGGCCGTACTTTTCGAGCCGGGCAGCGGCCTCCGCGCTGCTCAGACCGTCGGGGCTGGTGTTCAGCCCGGCGATCAGCTCTTGGGGGGATTGCACGTACTCCTGTTTCATGTTTTGGTTTACTCCTCCTGACAGTGTACAGTGGGGACGGTGCAAGGGCGCGTTCCCGCTGCGAGATGCGGAAAAGAAAAGACCCATGCACTGGATGTACTTCCGGTGCATGAGTCTCATTCTCCATTCGATCAGGCTGCCCGGAACCCTTTGGGAAAAGGATTCGTCTTGACGGGCCAGCCGCGCGCGCTCACGCGGAATTACTCCCTCATGTGCCCTCCATTATAGAGGATGGAGGGATATTTGTCAATGGACAATTCCGTACAAGTGTGAAACAAACGCCTTTTTACTCCACGCTGATCATATAATAATAGACCGGCTGGCCGCCGCGGATGTGGCTGACTTCCACATGGCTGGGGCACTTGGACTTGATGATCTCGGTGGTGCGCTCGGCGTCCTCGTCGCTGACGTCGCAGCCCGAAATGACGGTGACAAAGCTGGAATCCTTCTTGCACATGCTGCGGGCCAGGCGGTAGGCGGCCTTGGTCAGGTCGTTGGAGGTGGCCACGATCTTGCCGTTTTCGAGGGACATGATCTCGCCCTTGCGGATCCGCTTGCCGTCGTACTCGCTGTCGCGGGCGGCGTAGGTGATCAGGCCGGTGGAGACGTTGTCGGCAGCCTTCATCATGTTGATGGTGTTGGTCTCGACCGAGGCGGTGGGGTCAAAGTTGAGCATGGCGGTGATGCCCATGGGGATGGTGCGGGTGGGCAGCACCACCACGCGGCGGTCGGCCAGCTTTTCGGCCTGCTCGGCGGCCATGATGATGTTCTTGTTGTTGGGCAGGACAAAGACGGTCTTGGCCGGCACGCTCTGGACGGCGGCCAGGATGTCCTCGGTGGCGGGGTTCATGGTCTGGCCGCCCGAGACGACGGCGTCCACCGCCAGGTCGGTAAAGACAGCCTTGAGGCCCTCGCCGGCGGCCACCGCCACAAAGCCGTAGTCCCGGCTGGGATCGACGGCGGCGTAGATGAACTCGCTGGCGATGGCGTCGGAGGCGCGCTGCTTCTGCTCGGCCTCGGCCTGCTTTTCCAGGCTCTTGCCCTGTTTCTGGCGGGCCAGGAACTGCTCGTGCATATTTTCGATCTTGAAGTTGGTCAGGTAGCCGTACTTGATGGCCTCGGACAGGATCTTGCCGGGGTCGGCGGTGTGGACGTGGAGGTTGATGACGTCATCGTCCTCGATGCAGACCACACTGTCGCCGTTGGACTCGGCAAAGGCGCGCATCTTGGCGGCGCTGGCGCCGTCCTCCTTGTGGATGAGGAACTGGGTGCAGTAGCCGTTTTTGATGTCCTCCACCTTCATCAGGTCGTCGGTAAAGACGCCGCGGCCTGCGTTGGCGGTGGAGAGCTTGGCCTTGTTCTGGGTGCTGCCGGCGGCGGGGACGATGCCCTCGCCGTGGAACACCTTGCCCATGCCCTCAAAGATGATCAGGATGCCCTGGCCCCCGGCGTCCACCACGCCGGCCTTTTTCAGCACGGGCAGCAGGTTGGGGGTGTCGTCCAGGGCGCGCTGGCCGGCGGACAGGACCAGGTCCCACAGCTCGTCCACATCGGCGATGCCGCTGGCGCGGGCCTCCTCCGAGGCGATGCGGGCCACCGTCAGGATGGTGCCCTCGGTGGGCTTCATGACGGCTTTATAGGCGGCCTCGACGCCCTTTTCCAGGGCGACGACCAGGTCCTCGGCGCCGGCCTCCTTTTTGCCCTCCAGCGCCTTGGAGAAGCCGCGGAACAGCAGGCTGGTGATGACGCCCGAGTTGCCCCGCGCGCCCCGCAGCATAGCGGAGGCAGCGGTCTTGGCGGCCTCGCCCACGGTGCAGTCGTCAGCCAGCGCTTCCAGCTCGGGGACGGCCGCGCCGATGGTCATGCCCATGTTGGTGCCGGTGTCGCCGTCCGGCACGGGAAAGACGTTCAGCTCGTCCACGCGGGAACGCTGGTTGTTGATGTTGTTTGCGCCTGAGATGATGGCGTCACGCAGAATTTTACCACTAATCATTGTTTTTAACTCCTTGTCCTGCCCAGGGGCGTGCCCGGGGATCATAGTTCCTCAGTCGGGGGTGCGGATGGGTCAGGCGATCACGTCGTCCACCGACACGACCACCCGGGCGACCCGCAGGCCGGTCGAGCGCTCGACTTCGTCCTGCACCCGGTGGGTGATGCTCTGGGCTGCGGTGGCGATGTTCAGCCCATAGCCGACAGCGATGTGGATCTCGATGACGAGGCGGCCGTTCTCGGAGGTGACGCGGACGCCCTTGTCAGAGGAGTCCTCGCCGCGGACCAGGCTGCGGACCGCATCGGCCACCCCGCGGGGGGCCATGGCGGCCACGCCGTAGCAGTTCTTGGCGGCTTCGCCTACCAGAGTCGAAAAGTATTCGGCGGAAAAGCGGACATCGCCCAAGGGAAAATGGGTAGTGATCATAATCGCTCTGCTCCTTTTGTATAGATTTTTCAAAAGCTGTTACGCTTCACTGCGCGATGGAAAGGCCGGCGAGGGAATAGTAAAGGTCGCTGACGCTGGAAATAACGCCGCTGGTGCGCCGGTTGGACACCGTCACCCCGCCCCGCCACAACAGGGGGATATAGGGCATCTGGCCGGCAAAGGCGCGCTCAAAGTCCGGGGCGGCGGCGCTGTCGGCCCGCATCAGGGCGTAGGCGTCCAGCAGCTGCTGGGTGACGGCCAGGCCGTAGCGGGCGCTGCCGGTCCAGAAAGGGGAGAGGTCATTATTATTATACAACTTCATTTCACCGATGTACAGTTCAAATTGTCGGTCCTGTACCATTTGCAGGTAAGCACCGAAGTCATCGGCAAGGGTGAGGGTGACCTGGATGCCGGCTTTTTCCCACTGCTGCTGCAAAAGCCGGGCCGCATAGACCCGGTCGGCCGAGCTGCCGCAGGCCAAGATGCTGACGCTGGCGGGCTGCCCGTCCGCGCCGCAGTAGAGGGCAGACGCCTCGTCCCAGTGGTAGCCCAGGGCGGCCATCAGGGTGGAGAGCTGGCCGGGGTCGGCCCCCTCCGCGATGACCTGCTGGCCGCGGACGCACTCGTAGAGGCTGTTCAGCACGCCGGTGGCGGGGCTGGCGCTGGCAAAGCGGCCGGCCAGCTCCTCCCGGGAGAGGGCGGCGCTGAGGGCGCCCCGGCCCTGGGGCGTGGCGCACAGGGGGTTGTTGGCGCTGCCGTTCACCCCCAGGAACAGCAGGGTGTTGGTGCGGAAATAGCGCTCGGAGGTGGCCACCGCCGACGAAGCGGCCTCCTCGGCCAGGTAGAAGCTGATCTCCCCCATGGCCAGCTGGCTGACCAGTTCGGCGTAATCGCTGACGGGGGTCAGCCAGATGGTGGCGGGCCCCTCCTCGGGGAAGGGCGCCCGGGGGTTGGGGGTGAGGGTGTCCGCCTGGGTGCCGTAGGTGTACCGCCCGCAGGGGGTGGGTTGGGGGGAGGCCGTCTCGGCGGCCTTGAGGATGGGCAGGTCCAGCAGGTAGGCGAACAGGCTGTCCGGTTCGGCCAGGGTCAGCACCACGGTGCTGGCGTCGGGGGCCTGGGCGTCGGTCATGTTGGCCAGCCGGCCGCTGTAGTGGGCGCTGGCCTTGGCGGCCAGCAGGCTGGCGGCCACGTCGGACGCGGTGAGGGGCGTGCCGTCTGCAAAAGTGCAGCCGCTGCGCAGCCGGATGGTGACGGTGAGGCCGCTGGACACCACCGAGTCGGCCAGGCGCATTTCCAGCTCCATGCGGGGGGAGATGCGGACCAGCTTTTCAAACAGCAGACCCGCCACCTGCTCAGTGAGGGTGTTGGCGTTCAGGTAGGGGTTATAGCTGCCCTCGCTGACGGCAATGGCAAACCGGGCGGGCTGGGACGTGCCGCTGCCCGTCTCAGGCGCGGAGGAGCCGGACGCCGCCGGCTGCGAGGACGGGGACGACGAGGAGGGCTGGAGCACCGCCGGCCGGGTGCAGCCCGCCAGCAGCAGGCCGGCCAGCGCCGCCGCGGCTGCCCGCCGGCAGAGGGAATGTTTCAGAACCATGGGGGCCGGACTCCTTCCGTTCGAGCTTTCCCGACAACGGGGCCTGCTATACTGGGTAGCGGAGCAGGAGCCCGGACGGGGCAAAAGCAGTAATTATCCTTAGTATAGCACAAAACAGCCGCTTGTGCATGGATTTGGGATGGATTTTCGCAAAACGTGAAAAAGAGTTGTGAATAAAATCTAAAAAAACTGTGCGCAACTTTATTTCGCTGGGCAAAAGTGCTAAAATAAAAGAGAAAGGGGATGGACATCATGGATGTGAAAACCCTGCGGCCACCGCCGCAGACCCAACAGCAGCCCGACCCGGACAGATTGCGGCAAATCACATAAAGCAGGAGCTCTTGAGTATATGAACATTTTGTTTTTCCTCTCTCCCAAGCAGGATCTGATGTATGTCTATGACGACTTCACCCTCCGGCAGACCCTCGAAAAGTGGGAGAACAACCGCTATGCCTCCATCTCCATCCTGAACCGGAAGGGGGAGTATGTGGGCACCCTGACAGAGGGGGACATCCTCTGGGGCCTCAAGCGGTACCACGGCCTGGACATCGAAGGGGCCGAGGACATCCCCATCCGCAGCTTTGAGCGCAAGCGGGATTACCTGCCCGTCACCGTCAACACCAGCATGGACCAGCTGGTGGAAGCGGCCATGAACCAGAACTTTGTCCCGGTGGTGGACGACCGGGGCGTGTTCATCGGCATCGTCCGGCGGCAGGCCATCATCAAATACTGCTACGACAAGTCCCGCCGGGCAGAGGCGGGCAGCCGCCGCGCCCAGAACAGCGCCCCCGTCCTGGCCGCAGCCCAAAACTAAATAGCGTGTCTGCCGACACGCTTTAGGGGGGACCCATTTCTGCGCGCAGCCGCGCGGCAGAAATTCCTCCCCCTAACTCTCTTGCGCTTAGCCGGTTTTCGCGGCGCGCGAGCGCTTGCGAAAATCGGAGCGCTGCGCCAGCGGCGGCTCGCTGTTTCGTCCACTGGACGCGCTTCACCGCCGCTGCCCCTGGGAACAAAATTCATCGCCGAACCGCGCACTCGCCGCAAAGGCGGCTCGCACACTCTCGGCGCTGAATTTCCCTGTCGGTGTCCCGTCCATCCGCACATGTCGGCTGGACGGGACTTTTTTAACAGTCTGAACGGATCTCTTTTCGCTCCCGCCCTGGCGGGGGCGAATTTTTTGCGCAAAAACTGCAAAAAACTTTTCAAAGTACAAATTATAGGATATTGTTTCTGCTATCCTATCTACAGAGGGAAGGGGAAGGACCCCTTCCCGCAGACAAGACAGAGAGGAGCGGCAGAGCATGAGTGACTATGAGATCCGGTACGTTGGCGGCCATGTGGAAGTGTACAGCAGGGGCGGGGCATTCCTCTTCTCTGCCGACACCGTCCGCGAAGCCATGGAAGAATTAAATGGGTGAACATTGCAAAACGTCCCGGCCGGACGACATGCGCGTACGGCCGGGACACAACCAGGGAAATTTGGCGCTGAGAGTGTGCGAGCCGCTTTGCGGCGAGTGCGCGGGTCAGCGCCAAATTTTGTCCCCAGGGGCAGCGGCGGTGAAGCGCGTCCAGTGGACGAAACAGCGAGCCGCCGCTGGCGCAGCGCTCCGATTTTCGCAAGCGCTCGCGCGCCGCGAAAACCGGCTAAGCGCAAGAGAGTTAGGGGGAAGGAATTTCTGCCGCGCGACTGCGCGCAGAAATGGGTTCCCCCTAAAGGATCTCAGAACAGACCTGCCGGCAGGGTGGCGCCGGTGAGGGGGCCGGCGTCCTCGCTGAGCAAAAAGCCGAGCAGGGCGGCGGCCCGGTCGGGGGTGAAGGCGGCGGCGTCCGCCTCGGCATCGGAGGCCATCGGGCCGGGGGCGATGCAGTTGACGGTGACGCCGGCGGAAGCGTACTCGGCGGCCAGGGAAAGGGCCAGCCCGTTCAAAGCGCCCTGCAGGATGTTGGCCGAGACGGCGCGGGTGGAGGCCCGGCTGTCCAGAAAGACCACCCGGCCAAAGCCCGCCTGGGCCATTTTGGGCAGGATGGCCTTGCACAGCACCAGGGCGCTGTCCAGCGTGACGGCCCGCTCCTGGACAAAGCGCTCCTCGTCAAAGTGGGCGTAAGGCGCTTCGATGGGGCGCAGCCCGGCCAGATGGACCAGGTGGGTGGGGGTGGGGTAGGTGTCGGTCAGGTCGCTGAGGAAGGCGCGGACCGCCAGCGGCTGGGTGAAATCCGCATCGTAAGGGCGGATGAAGCCGGGCCTGGCCTGGCACAGCCCGGCCAGCCGGGCAAGGTCGCCGCAGCCCTGGGCCAGGATCAGGTCGCCCTCCTCCAGGGCGGGCAGCAGCCGGCCCATCAAGGCCAGCCCCAGCGGCGAGGTCGCGCCGGTGATGAGATAGGTTTTGGACATGGAAAGCCCCTCCTGTCTTGTTGAAGATACTTTCAGTCAGTATAACCTAACAAGGCCGGGCTGTCAACTGGACGGCCGGTCAGGCGCCCAGGTCCTCCAGCAGAGTTTCCAGTTCCTGGCGGCTCCAGACGTAGTAGCCGGATTTATAGCGCAGGGCGTCGGCCTCGGGCAGGAGGTTGACATAGATGTCGGTGCGTTCCAGCAGTTGGCGGGGGGTGCCGCCGGCGTCGCAGCGGTAGACCGAAAGCCGCCCGCCCTCATCGCAGAGGTAGTAGCCTTCTTCACCTTCCGGCACGCCGGACAGCGCCGCGCCCGCCCGCAGGGAGGGGCTGCTGCTCTGGCTGCCGCTGCCGGCGCTGGAAGCGGGCCCCGGCCGGGCGGCCCGCGGCGGGACGGCGGCCATCCAGTACAGGCTGAAAGCGATGGTAAAGGCACACAGGCCGTAAAAGAGAAAATACCACAATTTACGCATAAAGCCGGGCTCCTTTCTGTGATAGTATGGACGAAAAGGGCGGTTTTCACACAATCAACGCCAAATAAAGGCCAAATTTCACCCCGGGACGCTGTACTTTCCGGGGGCAAGTGTGCTATAATAACCAAGTATCGGAATTTGAACCTGAGCCCGGACTGTGTGCGCCCGCGCTTTGACCGCCCGGCAGCGTGGGGAAGGATCACAAGGCAGGAAGCACAACGGTTTTGTTTTGAAGGAGGCGATCTGCTTCGCTATGAATGAAATGAGGCGCATCCACCGCAGCGACGGCGCGGGTGCTCACAGCGCCGCGGCGCCGCGGCACCGCATGGTGGACACCACCCGCAGCAGACGGGAGTCCGCGCCGCCCCCGTCCTCCGGCGGCGGCCGGGGGACAGGCCATGCCGGCGCACCCCAGGGCGGCCGCGGCCCCAAAAAGCAAAAGCCTGAAAAGGAAAAGCCAAAGCATCCGGTCCTGCGGGCGCTCTTCCGCATCTTTGCCACCCTGTTCTGCGTGGGGGTGATGGCGGGGTGCGCGCTGGCGGTGTGCATGGTGTTTTATGTGGTGCAGGCCACGGCCAACGACGGCGACCTGCTCAACCTGGACCAGATCGAGCTGAGCCAGTCCAGCGTGGTGGTGGCCACCGACCCCGACACCGGCGCGCAGATCGAATACGCCACCCTGCGCTCCTCCAACAGCCACCGGATGTGGGTGGACCTGGAACAGATCCCCCAGTATCTGCAGTACGCCTTTATCTGCACCGAGGACAAGGACTTTTACTCGGAGCCCGGCTTCAACCTCAAGCGGACGGTGGGCGCGATGATCAACGAGTATATCGTGCCCATCTACAGCTCCAAGCAGGGCGCGTCCACCATCGAGCAGCAGCTCATCAAGAACCTGACCGATGACGACAGCGCCAGCGGCATCGAGGGCGCGCTGCGCAAGCTGCGCGAGATCTACCGCGCCTATACCCTCTACCGCAACTACTCCAAGGAGACCATCCTGGAAGCCTACCTGAACACCATCAGCTTTACCGGCACCATCCAGGGCGTGCAGACGGCCTCGCTGGAATATTTTGGCAAGGAGGTCAGCCAGCTGACCCTGTGGGAATGCGCGACCATTGCCTCCATCACCAAAAACCCCACCAACTACAACCCCCGCACCAACCCCGAGAACCTCATCAACCGCCGCAACTATATCCTTTATAATATGTGGCAGGAAGGGGTCATCTCGGAGGAGGTATACCGCGACGCCGCGGCCCAGCCGCTGGTCCTGGCCGAGGAGGACACCTCCAGGACCACCGCCACCAACAACTCCTACTTCACCGACGCCCTCTTTGAGGAAGTGGTGCAGGACATCATGGAGAAGGAGGGCATCACCGAGTCCGCGGCCCAGCAGATGCTGTACACCGGCGGCTTTACCATCGAGGCCACCGTCAACCCCAAGATCCAGGCCCAGATGGAAGAGCTGATGCTCAACACGAACGACCAGTACTTCCCGGCTGGCTGGCACGAAGAACCGGTGTCCAGCCTGTCGGAGGACGACGTGCCCGTCTACAACGCCGACGGCACCCTCAAGACCACCACGGCGGAGGACGGCACCGTCACCTATTACCGCAACGTGCGCACCCAGGCCGCCATGGTCACACTGGACTACGACGGCAACGTGGTGGCCATGGTGGGCGGCCTGGGCGAAAAGACCCGCGACCTGACGTTGAACCGCGCCTACAGCGTGACAAGGCAGACCGGCTCAGCCATCAAGCCCATCGGCGCCTACGCGCTGGGCATCGAGTACGGGCTGGTCAACTGGTCCACCATGCTGAACAACTCCCCCCTCTACCTGAAGAGCGACATGGTGATCCGGGACGATGACTACTGCCGCCGCAACGGCCTGTCGGGCCTGTCGGACGAGGCGCTGCGGGCCTACCCCAACGCCTGGCGCAGCTGGCCCAAGAACTACGGCGGCAACTACGGCGACAATACCGACGTCCCCCTGTGGAACGGCCTGGCCCGCTCCCTGAACACCATCGCCGCCCGGGTGGGCGACCTGGTGGGGGCGAACACCATCTTCAACTTCCTTTACAACACCCTGCAGCTGGACACCCTTGACCCGGTCAACGATGTGGGCCTTGCCCCCCTGGTCATGGGCAGCCAGACCCACGGCGTCACACCCATGGACCTGGCGGCGGCGTTCCAGATCTTCTACGACGGCCAGTACACCACCCCCCACCTTTACACCCGTGTGCTGGACCGGGACGGCAACATCTATCTGGAAAACAACGCCACCAGCTACCAGGCCCTGACCCCCCAGACCGCCTCCATCATGAACCAGCTGCTGCAGAACGTCCTGTACAGCAGCGTGGGCACGGCGGGCGGCCGGTACCCCACGGCGGGCAATATGCGGTCCTTCGGCAAGACGGGTACCGCCACCGACGAGCGCGACCTGTCGTTCGTGGGCGGCACCCCATACTATGTGACCGCCGTCTGGTGGGGTTACGACTCCCCCTACGACATGACCCTGACCCTGGGCAGCCAGGCCAGGACCCGCACCTGCGTCGAAGCGTGGCGGGCCCTGATGAACACCGTCCAGGAGGGGTATGAGACCAGGGAATTCCCCATGGCGGAAGGCGTGGTCCAGCGCTCCTACTGCACCCAGAGCGGCCTGCTGGCCGGCCCGGGCTGCCCCGGCCGCGCCACCGGCTACTACAAGGCCGACGACCTGCCCGCCACCTGCAACTACGACCACAGCGGCGGCATCGTCTCCAGCCAGGTGGACACCGAAGGCGTCATCACCGACTGAGCGGCGCCCTGAGGCCCGGGCCTGCATCCGCGGGACAGAGACAGTGTGCTGCCCCAGGCGGACAGTCCGGCCGCGGCGGCCGCCCCCAAAAGGCGCTTTTGTGTATTGCACTTTCGGCAACAGAAGCGCCGCGTCCCGTGGAAAAACTGTCGAAACTGCCAAAATAGCATCCGCCCTCTTGCAATGCGGGAGGGCGGATGCTATTATATTTCCCGTGAATACAGTTGTGCTTGAGAGGTGAACAAGTTGGAGCGCCGATTTTATCTTGTGGACGCGCAGGTGCTGCCGGAAGTCTTTTTGAAAGTCATCCGGGCCAAGGAGCTGCTGGCCAGCGGCCAGGCACGGAACATTTCGGCCGCCACACGGGCGGTGGGGCTGTCCCGCAGCGCCTATTACAAATACAAGGACTGCATCTTTGATTCGGAAAACGGGCGGGAGCTGATCACCGTCATGGCCACCCTGCGGGATCAGACCGGCGCGCTGCAAAGCCTGCTGGCCGGCATCAGCAGCGCCGGGGCCAGCATCGTCACCATCAACCAGGCCACGCCGGAAAACGGCACCGCCCAGGTGGCGGTGACCATCCGCACCGACACCATGCAGATGTCCCCCGACGAGCTGGCCGCCATGCTCTCCAGGCAGAGTACGGTGGTGGGGGTCCGGCTGAGCTACGATGCGTAAGGCACATTTCTGAAAGGATAGGAGCGAGGAGACTATGGCAAAGATCGCAATTTTGGGCTTTGGCACCGTGGGCAGCGGCGTGTATGAGGTCCTGAACCGGAACGCGGCGAGCGTTGCCCGCCGTGCCGGCGAACCGGTGGAAGTGAAGTATATCCTGGACGTGCGGGATTTCTCGGACCGGCCCGACGCCCATCTGTTCGTCAAGAACATCGACGTCATCCTCGCCGACCCCGAGGTCAAGGTGGTGGTGGAGACCATCGGCGGCACCCGCTTTGCCTACCCCTATGTGCGGCAGGCTTTGGAGAGCGGCCGCAGCGTCTGCACCTCCAACAAGGAGATGGTGGCCACCTACGGCGCCGAGCTGCTGGCCCTGGCCAAGAGCCACAACTGTGCGTTTCTGTTCGAGGCGTCGGTGGGGGGCGGCACCCCCATCATCACCCCGATGCACCAGTGCCTGGCGGCCAACGTCATCACCGAGGTGGAGGGCATCGTCAACGGCACCACCAACTTCATGCTGACCAAGATGGCCCGGGAGAACATGGGCTTTGACGAGGCTTTGAAGATCGCCCAGCAGCTGGGCTACGCCGAGACCAAGGACCCCGGCGACGATGTGGACGGCCGGGACGCCTGCCGCAAGATCGCCATTCTGGCGTCGCTGGTCTGCGGGCACCACATCTACCCCCAGAACATCCCCACCCGGGGCATCCGTGACATCACGGTGGCCGACGTCCAGGCCGCGGCCAAGCTGGGCTGCGTCATCAAGCTGATTGCCTGGATGAAGCTGCTGCCCGGCGGCGGTGTGGCCGCAGGGGTGGAGCCCTGCCTGGTGCCCCACGAGAACCAGCTGGCCGGCGTGGACGACGTGTTCAACGCCGTCAAGGTCAAGGGCGATATGCTGGGCGACGTGGTCTTTTACGGCAAGGGCGCGGGCAAGCTGCCCACCGCCAGCGCCGTGGTGGCCGATGTGGTGGACGCCCTCAAACACGGGGTGAAGATGCACGACAGCCTGTTCTGGCAGCCGGCCGAGCCCGCCGAAGGGATGCTCACCGACCCGGCCCCGGCGGCATACTATGTGCGTGTGGAGGGGGCTGCCCCCGCTGTGGTGGAAGCCATCTATGGCCCCGGCCAGCTGGTGGCCGAGCACTATGACGGCTGCGCTTATATGATCGGGCAGGCGGATGCCGCCGCCCTGGAAGCGGCAGCCCGCAAGATCGAGGCGGTGGGGGGCAGCGTCAAGCTGGTGCTGCGCCGCCTGCCTGCGGACGACTGAAGGAGGGCGCCATGAAGATCAAAGTTTCGGTCCCGGCCACCAGCGCCAACGTGGGCTCCGGCTTCGACGCGGTGGGCCTGGCAGTCACCCTGTACAACACCGCCACCTTTGAGGAGAGCGACAAGCTGGACATCTCGGCGGCGGACGGCACTCGCATCCCTCGGGGCGAGTCCAACCTGATCTACCGCTCGGCCAAGAGCCTGTTCGACCGGGTGGGCAAGCGCATCCCGCCTTTGAAGATCGTCCAGACCAACCCCATCCCCATGGCGCGGGGCCTGGGCTCCTCGTCGGCCTGCATCATCGCCGGCCTGCTGGGGGCCAACCGGATGCTGGGGGACGTGCTCAACACTCAGGAGCTGCTGACCCTGGCCACCGCCATCGAGGGCCACCCCGACAACGTGGCCCCGGCCCTGCTGGGCGGGCTGACCACCAGCGTCTTTGAGGGTGGGGAAGTGTATTCGGTCAAGCGGGAAGTGGACCCCAGCCTCTGCTTTGCGGCGGTGGTGCCCGACTACAAACTGCTGACCGAGGCGGCCCGCGCCGCCCTGCCGGGGCAGATCCCCCACAAGGACGCGGTCTACAACCTGTCCCGGGCGGCGCTGCTGCCGGCGGCCTTCTGCGACGGCCGGCATGACCTGCTGCCCATCGCCACCGAGGATAAGCTGCACCAGCCCTACCGCATCCCCCTGATGCCCGGCTCGAAGGAAGTGTTTGCCCTGGCAAAGGAGTGCGGAGCCCTGGCGGTCTATGTGTCGGGCGCGGGCAGCACCGTGATGGCGGTGGCCGAGCGCGACGGGGCAGAGGAATTTTATCAGAGGCTGGAACAGGGCCTGGTGGCCCTCGAAGGCCTGGACGGATGTGAAGCATTTACACTGCTGCGCCTGGACGCGGACAACGCCGGCGCGACGGTTGAATGACAGAGGAACAGGGACGTTTTGCACCTTCACCCTCTGGTTATAGAGGATAGCGAAAGAGGAGAGTGACAAGTATATGGCGTTGATCGTACAAAAGTTCGGCGGCTCATCGGTCCGGGACCGCGAGCGTATTTTCAACGTGGCGCGCATCGTAGCGCAGACCCACAACGCGGGCAACGACGTGGTGGTCGTGGTATCCGCCCAGGGCGACACCACCGACGACCTGATCGCAAAGGCGGCGGAGATCACCCACAACCCCTCCGCCCGGGAGATGGATATGCTGCTGGCCACCGGCGAGCAGATCAGCATTGCCCTGCTGGCCATGGCCCTGAACGAGATCGGCTGCCATGCCACCAGCCTGACCGGCTGGCAGGCGGGCTTCCACACCGACCGGGCTTACACCAAGGCCCGCATCAAGCGGATGGACGTGGAGCGCATCGCATCCGAGCTGGAGCGCAACCGCATCGTAGTGGTGGCGGGCTTCCAGGGCATCAACAAGCTGGACGACATCACCACCCTGGGCCGCGGCGGCTCGGACACCAGCGCGGTGGCCATCGCGGCCGCCCTGCACGCCGACCGGTGCCAGATCTACACCGATGTGGAAGGCGTCTACACCGCCGACCCCCGCAAGGTGCGCAATGCCCGCAAGCTGCCCGAGATCTCCTTTGACGAGATGCTCGAGCTGGCGAGCCTGGGCGCCCAGGTGCTGAACAACCGCAGCGTAGAGCTGGCCAAGAAATACAATGTGGAGCTGGAGGTGCTCTCCAGCCTGAACCCGGTGCCCGGCACTGTGGTCAAGGAGGTTGCAAAAGATATGGAAGGTATGCTGATCAAGGGTGTTGCAAAGGACACCGACGTGGCCGTCATTTCGATCCTGAACGTCCCCGACGAGCCGGGCATGAGCTTTAAGATCTTCGGGATGCTGGCCCAGAAGAAGGTCAACGTGGACATCATCCTGCAGTCCACCGGCCGCGACGGCAAGAAGGACGTGATCTTCACCTGCTCCCAGGGCGACGCGCCCATCGCGCTGCGCGCCCTGCGGGAGAGCGAGAAGTTCAGCCAGGTGACCTGCTCCAACGACTACGCCAAGGTGTCCATCGTGGGCGCCGGTATGCAGAGCCACAGCGGCGTGGCCGCCAGTATGTTCGAGGCGCTGGCCAACAACAACATCAACATCCATATGATCTCCACCAGCGAGATCAAGATCTCCTGCATCATCGACCGCGAGGAGGCCGACCGCGCCGTCAGCGCCATCCACGACAGCCTGTTCCACTGAGGAATGCCTGCAAAACTTTGATTGGACACGTCCAGCCCAAAGCGGCTGGGCGTGTTTTTTTGCCATGCGGGGCCCGAAAACGGCAAAATTGCATGAAATATGTCTTATCTGTGATAGAAAGGTTAATTTTAGCACTCTATGCTTGACAGTGCTAAAAATAGGTGCTATAGTATAGACGTGCCCAGGAGGAAAGGGCACGGGGAACAAGATCCCCGGGCCCGCCCCACCGGAAGCACCTGTTGGCCCTTTCGGGGCCATGATTGGAGGTTTGACTTATGTTACTGCCTGCTGTTTTTCATGAGAATCTGTTCGACGATTGGTTTGATCCGTTCTTCGAGGATATGGATCGCGAACTGAACCGCGAATCCCGCCAGGTTTTTGGTAAGCGCGGCGCCAACATGATGAAGACCGACGTTAAGGATACCGGCAGCGCCTACGAGGTCGCCGTCGATCTGCCCGGCTGCAAGAAAGAGGACGTCAAGATGGAGCTGGACAACGGCTATCTGACCATCCAGGCTGTCCGCAGCCACAATCAGGACCAGACCGACAAGAACGGCCGCTATGTGCGCCGGGAGAGCTTCTCCGGTACCTGTGCCCGCAGCTTCTACGTCGGCGAGGACGTCAAGAAAGAGGACGTCCACGCAAAGTTTGAGGATGGCGTGCTGAAGATCACGCTGCCTCATGCTGAGCAGAAGAAGGAGCTGCCCGCCGCCAACTCGAACTTGATCGAGATCGAGTAACGGCTGGTGCGCGCTGAAACAGCGCACTGAGATGCCCCCGGGGGACCGCAAGGCCCTCCGGGGGCATTTTGCGCTTTCTGCTGGCAGATACGCTTAAAATATGCCAGAATATCCCGTATTCGTAGAAAAACAAACGGATACACAAAAGAAATTTTACGGCAAACTTGGAATTGTGAACTTTTAATTAACATTAGCACTCTATGCTTGACAGTGCTAAAAATTGGTGCTATACTATAGCCGTGCTCAGGAGGAAGGGCACAGGGGGAACAAGGCCCCCGGGAAAGCGCCTTCCCCGCTGGGCGGGCAAAGTTGTTTTACCAGCCTTCGGGGCTGTTGATTGGAGGTTTGACTTATGTTACTGCCTGCTGTTTTCCATGAAAATCTGTTTGATGATTGGTTTGATCCGTTCTTCGAGAACATGGACCGCGAACTGAACCGCGAGGCCCGCAACACCATGGGCCACCGCGCCGCCAACATGATGAAGACCGACGTCAAGGAAGTTGAGGGCGGTTACGAGATGGATGTGGACCTGCCCGGCTGCAAGAAAGAGGACGTGAAGATGCAGCTGGAGGACGGTTATCTGACCATTCAGGCCGTCCGCAGCCACACCAACAACGAGTCGGGCCAGAACGGCCGGTACGTCCGCCGCGAGACCTTCTCGGGCACCTGCGCCCGCAGCTTCTATGTGGGCGACCAGATCAAGAAGGAAGACATCCACGCCAAGTTTGAGGACGGCGTGCTGAAGATCACCCTGCCCCGTGCCGAGGCCAAGAAGGAGCTGCCCAAGGCCAACCCCAACCTGATCGATATTGAGTGATCCCCGCGAGGGTGCACCAAAGAACAGAATAAGCCCCCGGAAGGCGGTAAAACCCTTCCGGGGGCTTTTTGGTGTGTGGGAAAAACTTACAGCTTTTTGCCGGTCAGCAGCTCATAGGCTTCCAGGTACTTGCCGATGGTCTTGTCGATGACGTCCTGGGGCAGCAGGTAGTCGCTGTCGGGGTTGGCCTTCAACCAGTCGCGGACAAACTGCTTGTCGAACGAGGGCTGGCCGTGGCCCGGCTCGTAGCCCTCCAGGGGCCAGAAGCGGGAGGAATCAGGGGTCAGCATCTCGTCGCCCAGCACCACGTTGCCGGCCTCGTCCAGGCCGAACTCGAACTTGGTGTCGGCAATGATGATGCCGCGGCTCAGGGCGTAGTCGGCGCACTTCTTGTACAGGGCGATGGTGTAATCGCGCAGCTTGCGGGCGTATTCCTCGCCCTTGCCGGGGAAGTGCTTCTCCAGCACCTCGATGCTCTGCTCGTACGAGATGTTCTCGTCGTGGTCGCCCAGGTCGGCCTTGGTGCTGGGGGTGTAGATGGGCTCGGGGAGCTTGTCCGACTCGCGCAGGCCCTCGGGCAGGGTGATGCCGCAGACTTTGCCGGTCTTCTGGTAGCTGGCCCAGCCGCTGCCGGTGATGTAGCCGCGGACGATGCACTCGATGGGCAGCATGGTCAGCTTGCGGCAGAGCATGCTGTTGCCCTCGAACTGGGGCTGACGGAAGAATTCGGGCATATCGGCGGTGTCCACCGAGATCATGTGGTTGGGCAGCAGGTCCTTGGTGTAGTCGAACCAGAACTTGCTCATCTGGGTCAGGACGGCGCCCTTCTTGGTGATCTTGTTTTTGAGGATCACGTCGAACGCCGAGATGCGGTCGGTGGCCACCATGACCAGGGCGTCGCCCACGTCATAGATCTCGCGCACTTTGCCCTCTTTGAAAGGCTTATATTCAGTCATCGAAACACACTCCTTCTTTTTCGGAAAGCGGCTGCTGCCGCCGGATGCTCTTACCGCTTTATTGTACCACATCCGCGCCGGTTTGACTACCGCCAGAACGGGGGAGTTGCCCCCCGGCCGTGGAGGAATTCTGGTCAAAACCGCAAAAAAGCCGCCCTTTCGGGCGGCCGGTTTGTGAGATAAGTATGACTTTTACGCCGCGCGGAACCCCTTGCCGATGATCTCGCTGGAGTTGACGATGGTGATGAAAGCGTGGTTGTCGTTCAGCCGCAGGAAGTTGCGCAGCTGGGTGGCCTCCCGGCGGGTGAGCACCGTCATGACCACCGTCAGCTCCTTGCCGGTGTAGGCGCCCTGGGCCTCCTCGATGGTGGCCGAGCGGTGCAGCGTGTCCAGGATGAAGTCGGTGACGTCCTCGGGGTTGGCTGTGACCACCGTGCACACCTTGCGCTGGTTGATGCTCTCGATGACGCCGTCCACCACGAACGACTTGCCGATCAGGCCCAGGAAGCTGTACAGGCCGCTGGAAACGCCAAAGATGAGGGCGGCGCCGCAGACGATCAGAACGTCGCTGGCCATCAGGGCGGAGCCGATGTTCAGCGAAGAATGCCTGGTCAGGATCATGGCAACAATATCAGTGCCGCCGGTGGACGCGCCGATGTTGAACACGATGGCGCTGCCGATGGCCGGCAGCAGCACCGCGAAGATCAGCTCCAGCAGGGTGTCGTCGGTGAAGGGGGCGGGCATGGGCCAGATGGCCTCGCAGATCGAGACGTAGAAGGACAGCGCGATGGAGGAGAACACCGTCCACCCCATGCAGCTGATGCCCAGAAAGAGGAAGCCCAGCACCACCAGCACCAGGTTGAGCACCCACATGAAAAAGCCCACGTTGAACTGGGGGAACATGGCTGCCAGCAGCACCGACAGGCCCGACGTGCCGCCGAAGGCGAAGTGGTTGGGCGTCTTGAACCAGACGATGCCCAGAGCCGTCAGGATCAGCCCCACGTTCAGCAGCAGGAAAAAGGTAAGGTTTGCGATCAGTTTTTCCTTTTTGAAAGCGTCTTTTACTAAGTCCAGCATAATTCCTATCCTCGTTGGTTGGCTGCCCCCGCGGGGGCGCGAAAATTTTCACCATGCAGAATATACGATACTTCCCGCTTTCTGTCAAGCATTTTGCACGAATAGCCGGCAGAAAAATTGCGGTTGATGAATAAAACGAAAAAACTGCGCCGCACCGCCTTGCAGGAATGAGAAAAATGTTGTATGATAAGACATTATAGGAAGGATGTAAGTTCCTGCATGAGGGAGAGAATCAGACTATGGCTGACAAAAACTTTTTGACCGAGATCATCGACGCCGACCTGGCCGCGGGCAAGGTCAGCGAGATCCATACCCGTTTCCCGCCGGAGCCCAACGGCTACCTGCACATCGGCAGCGCCAAGGCCATTTATATCAACTGGTCCATCGCCAAGGCTTACGGCGGCAAGTTCAACCTCCGCCTGGACGACACCAACCCCGCCCGGGAGGACGTGGAGTACGTCAACAGCATTTTGGAGGACCTGCACTGGCTGGGCGCCGACCCCAACGGCGGCGTCTTTTATGGCAGCGACTACTTCGAGCAGTGCTATGAATACGCCGAAAAGCTGATCCGCGAGGGCAAGGCCTATGTGGACGATCTGAGCCGGGAGGAGATGCGCGAGTACCGCGGCAGCGACGCCGGCAAGCCCAGCCGCCCCTCCCCCTGGCGGGACCGCACCCCCGAGGAAAACCTGGACCTGTTCCGCCGGATGCGCGCGGGCGAGTTCAAGGAGGGGGAAAAGACCCTGCGGGCCAAGATCGACCTGGCCAGCCCCAACATGAATATGCGGGACCCCGCCATCTACCGCATCAAGTACGAACACCACCACCGCCAGGGGGACAAGTGGTGCATCTATCCCATGTACGACTTTGCCCACCCCATCCAGGACGCCATCGAGGGCATCACCCACAGCATGTGCAGCCTGGAGTTTGAGAACCACCGCCCCCTGTACGAGTGGGTCATCACCAACATTTTCGGCACCGAGTTCCCCAAGCAGCGGGAGTTTGCGCGCCTGAACATGACCAACACCGTCATGAGCAAGCGCTACCTCCGCGAGCTGGTGGAGACCGGCATGGTGGACGGCTGGGACGATCCCCGGATGCCCACCCTCTGCGGCCTGCGCCGCCGCGGCTACACCCCCACCTCCATCTTCACCTTCGTGCGGGAGGCGGGCATCTCCAAGGCGGACAACATGATCGATATGCGCCAGCTGGAAGCCTGCGTCCGCAGCGAGCTGGACCTGACCGCCCAGCGCCGCGTGGCGGTGCTGCGCCCGGTCAAGCTGATCGTGGACAACTACCCCGCCGGCAGGACGGAGGACTTCTGCCTGGCCAACAACCCCAACCGGGAAGCCTGCGACTGCTCCACCCGCAGCTGTATGTTCAGCCGGGAGCTGTGGATCGAGGCGGACGACTTTGCCGAGGTGCCGCCTCCCAAGTTCAAGCGGCTGACCGTCGGGGGCGAAGTGCGCCTGATGGGCGCCTACATCGTCCGGTGCACCGGCGTGGACAAGAACCCTGACGGCAGCATCGCCGCCATCCACTGCACCGCCGACCTCGAGACCGGCTGCGGCAACCCCGCCGACGGCCGCAAGGTGAAGGGCACCATCCACTGGGTCAGCGCGGAACACTGCATCGAGGCCGAGGTCCGTCTGTACGACAAGCTGTTCACCCGTGAGAACATGAACAATCTCCCCGAGGGGACCAGCTACAAGGACTTCCTCAACCCCGAGAGCGTGACCGTCTGCACCGGCTGCAAGCTGGAAGCCTCCCTCGCGGATGCAAAGCCGGGCGACAAGTTCCAGTTCGTCCGCAACGGCTTCTTCACCCCCGACTCCAAGCACCCCGGCGTGTTCAACCGCATCGTTACTCTGCGGGACAGCTTCAAGCCCGCTCAGAAATAAAAAGATCCAACAATCAAAAGGAGGAACTCTGCCCCTATGCCCAAACGTATGCTGCGCAATGTTCTGCTGATGGCCGTGATCACGGTTTTGATGGCCATCGCCCTGGTCTTTTATATCCGCAACACCCAGACCCTGCCCGGCGGCGAGAACCCCGGCAGCGTCCTGCTCCACGACGGTGTCTACACCTCAGTGCAGCAGGGCTACATCAGCGAAGTGACCGTGACCGTCACCGTTTCCGGCGGGAAGGTCTCGGCGGTGGAGGCCGATGCATCGGGCGAGACCCCCTCGCTGGGCGGCGTGGCTGCCGCTGACCTGGCCGCCAGCCTGACCGAGGCGGGTTCCACCGCCAACGTGGACGTGGTGGCCGGCAGCACCTATACCAGCCAGGCGGTCCTGGATGGGATGGACGACTGCCTGGCGCAGGCGGCCGAGGGCTGAAAAAGATGACATGGCGTCCCTGTAGCGGGCCGGTCCACGCTGCGGGGGCGCTTTGTTTTGGGAGAGACTATGTGCGATATCTTTGATTACACCCTTTTGCCCGGCGGCGGGGCGGCCCTGGTCCGGGCTTATGGGGACAATCCCGTCCTGACCCTGCCCGAAGCGCTGCCCGGCCCCGGCGGCTGCACTCTGCCTCTGGTCCAGCTGGGGGGCTACTGCTTTGCCGAGACGGTGCGGGACCAGCCCCGGGGCGAGGTGCTCCGCTGCGTGCGGGGCGGAGACGGCGCGCTGCGGCCCGTCCCGCCCGAAAGCGTCCCGGCGGAGGAGCTGCACCCGGCGGCGGGGCGCTTCCTGGAGGAAGTCGCGCTGCCCGCCGCCCTGCGGGAGATCGGCAACTGCGCCTTTTACAACTGCCGCGCCCTGCGCCGGCTCACGGCGGGGAGCGGGCCGCTGGCCGTGGGCAGCGATGTCTTTCTCAACTGTTTTGACCTGGCGGAGGTGGCGCTGTACGCCCGGCCCGACGCAGCCACCGGCCTGCCGGCCATCGTCAACAACATCTCCGGCAATCTGCGGGCGGTCTTTCAGCCGGCGGGGCCGGAAGGGAAGGTCTGCGCCGCCTTCCGCTACCCGGAATACTGGGAGGACATCGAGGAGACCCCCGCCCATATCCTGCTGCACACCTTTTCGGGGCAGGGCTACCACTACCGCCAGTGCTTCCGGGACGGGCGGCTGCTGACGGGCGAATACGACGCTGTGTTCGCCCAGGGCCACGGCGGGGACGACCCCGTTTACATGGCCCTGCTCTGCCTGGACCGGCTGCGCTGGCCCTGGCAGCTGGACGAAAAGGCGGCCGGACTGTACCGGGCGTTCCTTGCACAGCAGGGCGGGGGCGCGGCGGCGGCTCTGATCCGGGCCCAGGACCGGGAGGGGCTGCAGGCCCTGCTGGACCTCAAAGCGCTGGACGGCCCGGCGCTGGCGGCAGCCTTGCGGGCAGCCCAGCGGGCGGGCGACGCCCAGGCCGCGGCCCTGGTGGCCGACGCCGAATACCGGGCCCGCGCCGCGGCCCCCAAACGCCGCCGGCGGTACGACTTTGATTTTTGATGTTCAAGATCCACCCTAACGGGAAAGGAGGCGATCCCCATGGCGCGCAAAGCGCCCGTTGACTTCAACGCGCCCTTTCAGTCGGCGCGTCCCGAGACCCATGAGGAGTGGCAGGCCCGGATGGGCGGCGAGGTGCTGGCCGTCCTGCGCAGCGGGCTTTATCTGGAGTTCCGCTTTCTGGACCAGGCGCTGGGCGCGCTGCACCCTGTCCCCGACGAGCGGTGCGGAGTGCTGGCCACCGACGGCGTCAGCCTCTATTACCAGCCCAGCGCCCTGCTGCGGCTCTACCGGCAGAACCCGAAGTACCTGAACCGGTTATATCTGCACACGATATTCCACTGTGTATTCCGCCACCTCTGGATGCAGGGCAGCCGGGACCCGGTGCTGTGGCACATCGCCTGCGACATCGCGGTGGAAAACGTCATCGACGGGCTGGGGCGCAAGAGCGTCGCCCGGCCCCTGACCTATGTCCGCCGCCGCGCCTACGAGGCCCTGACGGCCGGCGGCCATGTGGCGGCGGCGGCCCCGGCTTACCGCTGGCTGCTGACCCAGACCCCCGGCGTGCAGAAGCAGCTGGCCCGGGAGTTTTACGCCGACGACCACCGCCTGTGGCCCCGGCCCGGCCAGCCCGATCCGCCCCAGCAGCCCACCCCCCAGGCCCAGGCGGCCTGGCAGAAGATCGGCCGCCGGATGGAGACGGAGCTGGAACTGCACGCCAAAGAGGCCGGCGCCGAGGGCGGGAACCTGGCCGAGGCGGTCAAGGCCGCCAACCGCAGCCGCAGCAGCTACCGGGATTTTCTGCGCCGGTTCTGCGTCCTGCGGGAGGAGCCCCGCCTCGACCCCGACACCTTTGATTTGAATTTTTACACCTACGGCCTGTCGGTCTACGGCAATATGCCCCTGATCGAGCCGGTGGAAACACGGGAGAGCAAAAAGATCGAGGAGATCGCGCTGGTCATCGACACCAGCTATTCTACCTCGGGGGCGCTGGTGCGCAGCTTTTTGTCCGAGACATACGCCCTGCTCAAGCAGCGGGAGAGCTTTTTCCGCCGGATGAACCTGCACATCATCCAGGCCGATAACCAGATCCAGCGGGACCACCTTGTCACCACCGAGGACGAACTGATCGACCTGATGGACCACTTCGAGCTGGCGGGGGGCGGCGGCACCGATTTCCGCCCCGCCTTCGACTACGTCACCCGGCTGTGCGAGGAAAAGAAGTTCCAGAACCTGCGGGGGCTGCTCTACTTCACCGACGGGATGGGGATTTACCCGGCCCGGCGGCCTCCCTACGACGCGGCGTTCCTCTTTTTGGGGGACAAGTTCGACGACGCCGGGGTGCCCCCCTGGGCCATGAAGGTGGTGCTGGACGAGGACGAGTTCACCCCGCCCCCGCAGGCCCCGGCGGACAGGTCCGCCGCCTGGGATGAGGACGAGGATCTGTATCGGGATCTGAACAACTCGTAAGGAGTTTTGCTATGAATATCAAACGCGCAAAAGAAGAAATCGAGCGGACGGTGAAAGCCTACCTGGCCAAGGACGCCCTGGGGGAATATGCCATCCCAGCGGTGCGCCAGCGCCCGATTTTGCTGATGGGCCCGCCGGGCATCGGCAAGACCCAGATCCTGGAGCAGGCCGCCCGGGAGTGCGGGGTGGCGCTGGTGGCCTACACCATCACCCACCACACCCGCCAGAGCGCCGTAGGCCTGCCCTTTATCCGGCAGAGGCACTACGGCGGCCGGGACGTCTCGGTCACGGAGTACACCATGAGCGAGATCATCGCCTCCATCTATGAAAAGATGGAGGCCACCGGCCTGCAGGAGGGCATCCTGTTCATTGACGAGATCAACTGCGTCTCCGAGACGCTGGCCCCCACCATGCTGCAGTTTTTGCAGTGCAAGACCTTCGGCAACCAGGCGGTGCCCGCCGGCTGGGTGATCGTGGCGGCAGGCAATCCGCCCGAGTACAACAAGTCGGTCCGGGATTTCGACATTGTCACCCTGGACCGCGTCCGCCGGATGGACATCGAGCCCGACCTGCCCGCCTGGCGGGAATACGCCCGCAAAGTGGGCATCCACGGGGCCGTCCTGAGTTATCTGGAACTGCACCCCCAGAACTTCTACCAGATCAACGCCGACGTGGAGGGCACCCAGTTCGTCACCGCCCGCGGCTGGGAGGACCTGTCCAACCTGTTGGACACCTACGAGGCGCTGGGGATGCAGGCCGACGAGGAAGTCATCCGGCAGTACCTCCAGCACAAGCAGATCGCCGAGGACTTTGCCGCCTATCTGGACCTCTATTACAAGTACCGGGACGACTACGGCGTGGAGGAGATCCTGGCCGGCAAGCCCCGCCCGGCGGCCTTTGCCCGGCTGCTGAACGCCCCCTTCGACGAGCGGCTGTCCCTGGTCAGTCTGCTGCTGGCCGGGCTCAAGAGCCGCTTTGCGGAGTCCTGCCGGCAGAACGCCGTGGCGGACGACTGCTACGCCATGCTGCGCCAGCTCAAGCAGGACCTGGCCGCCCTGCCCGACGCCGAGCCCGGCGACCCGGAGACCTTGCTGCAGCAGCAGATCAAGGACTATGAAGCCGAGACGGACCGCCTGCGGGCGGCGGACGCCCTGGACAAGGCGGGCCTGGCCCACCGTCTGGGGGTGGCGGCGGCCCTGCGGGACTGGGCCGGCAAGCTGCGCCGGGCCCATGCCGCGGCCACCCAGGAAGCGCTGGAGCTGCTGCGCGGCTACTTCGAGGCGTTGGCAGACCAGCGGGAAAAGGTCCAGGACGAAGCTGCCGCCGCGCTGGAAGCCGCCTTCGACTTTATGGAGGACGCCTTTGGCGAGAGCCAGGAGATGGTGGTGTTCGTCACCGAGCTGACCGTCTCGCCGGACGCCCACACCTTTATTGCGGAAAACGGCTGCGAGCGGTACTTCCGCTACAACAAGGAGCTGCTGCTGGACAACCGCAAGGCCGCTCTGGACCGGGAGCTGGCCGCGGAGGAGCAGCGCCACGGCGCCGGCCCCAAAGGGTAAATCAGGTAAAATAAAACGATCCCGCACGGGTTTTCATGCCTGTGCGGGATCGTTTCATATATTGGCTCAATCGAGGTTGTGCTTGCGGCAAAAGAGCTTGGAGGCAAAGTACATCCCCACCCACAGGGCGACGGCCAGCAGCAGGTAGAGGGGGTTCTCCATGGCGCTGGTCAGGGACTGGCCGAAAACGGCCATCATGGCCACCATCACCGCCTTGCCGGCCAGCAAAGTCAGGATGTAGCGGCGGCCGTCAAAATCGGAGATGCCGAACGTCAGGTGCAGAAAGGAAGTGGGGGTGAAGGGCAGCATGGCCAGGGTGAACAGGGCCGAGGTGTCGCAGTTGCTGACCCACTTCTGGGCGCGGCGGAACCATTTGTACTTGCTGGCGTGCCGCCAGAAGAACCGTTTGACCACCCGCCGCCAGAAGGTGAACATCAGCGCGCCGCCGGTGGCGACGCCGCACCAGCTGTACAAAAAGCCCATCACCGGACCATGGGCCGCCACGTTCAAAGCCACAATGGCGATCAGGGGCAGGGGAGGCACAAAGGATTCCACCATCGCGAGCAGGATGGGCACCAGCGGACCCAGCCCTTCAAAACTGTCCAGCAGGTGCTGCCAGAATTCCAGCGATGTGATCTGACTGCTCCAATACAGCAGCGTTTCTTCCATGTACCGTCCTCCTATTTGGGGTATGCCCTATCGTATTTGTCTTTAGTATATCCCGAGATTATGACAAAGCAGTGAACGAACTGTCAAGTTCCGTTCCAAAATGACGAAAAATGCGGTTTATTTGGCGGCAGCCCGGGCGGTCTTGCCCTCGGTGCGGGCCTCGATGGCCTTGACCCGTTCCAGCTGCTGGCGGCGCTGCTTGTTCCATCTGGCCAGCAGTTCCTCGGTGGGCATCTGCAGGCAGCGGGCGTAGGTCCAGTGCAGGCCGTCCCGCCGGGCCAGCTTGTACCGCAGGAACACGCCCTGGCCGGCCTCGCTGTCCGAGCCGGCGCAGTGGGGGCACTGGGCCAGGGTGTACCAGCTGTTGCTGCCCTTTTTGAGCCAGACGTCGTCGGGGACGAGGGCCGCGCCGCAGGCCGGGCAGGCGGCGCTGAGGATCTTGGGGTCGCTGCGCCAGGCGAACTGCTCCACATAGCCCTCCCAGAGGCGGAAGTCCCGGTAGTCGCCGGGGGCGGGGCAGAGGCTCTGGCGGAGGGTCTCCTCCTCGGTGGGGTACTCGGCCAGGCCGCGGGGCAGGTCGATGCAGCGGCAGATGTCCGCGGTGTAAAGCGCGTCGGACAGGGCGTCGTGGAAGGGGCGGTCGGTGGGCAGGCCCAGCCGGGTGACGACGCTCTCCAGCGTCAGGCCGTCCCCCTCCTTGCGGGGGTACTGGCTGAGAAAGATCTGCTGCAGATTATACCAGACGGTGGGATGGCTCTCGTCCAGGTTGCATAAAAACAGGTTCTGCTTGAGGACCGGCACGTCGTCCAGGCCCCACTCGGCAAATTCGGCGTCGGGGCCGCACCACTTCATGAACCGGCGCAGCCCTTGCAGGATGGGCTCGCCCCTGTCCAGGTCGGCCTGGGTCAGGCCGGTGACCTTGGCGATGTGGTGCTGCAGTTTGCGGAAGATGCGGGGGCGCAGATGGATCGAAAAGGTGTCCAGGACGTTGCCGTGCTCGTCGATCTTGGCGGCGCCGATCTCGATGATCTCGCCCCGCAAAGTCTGCTCTACCCCGTGGTAGTTGAAAGTATGGGGATGGTAGCCGATGTTCCATTCCAAATCAAAAATGACCAAATTGCGCTGCGGCATGATAGTGCTGCTCTCCCTCCGTTCGTTAGTGCAGAATAAAGCGTTCGACTGCCTCGGCGACGCCGTCGTGGTTGTTGTCGGCCGCGGTGACGTAGTTGGCGGCGGCCTTGACCGGGCCTTCGGCGTTGGCCATGGCGACGCCCACCCCCGCATAGCGGATCATGGAGCGGTCGTTCATCCCGTCGCCGCAGGCCATCAGGTTGGCGGGGGTCAGGCCCATCCGGTCCAGCAGGGCGGCAAGGCTGCGGTCCTTGGCCACCCCCAGGGGCACCGCCTCGATGAAAAAGGGGCTGGAAGAATAGAGGTCGATCTGCCCGGCAAAGCGCTCCTGCCCGGCCAGCAGCACCGGCTGCAGGCGGACCGGGTCAAGGGTGATGAGCATCTTGTTCACCGGGTAGTTGACGTAGGCGGGCAGGTCGTCCACCTGGACCATGGGCAGCTTGTTGGTAAAGCCCTCCCGCTGGGCCCAGGGGTCGTCGGGGCGCTCGGTGACGACGCCCACATCGTTGTAGGTGACGATGGCCACGTTCTGGCTGGCGGCAAAAGCGCACAGGGCCGGCACCATAGGGGCGGGCAGGACCTGCTGCCACAGCACGCGGCCGCCGGGGGCGCAGTCTACGATGGCGCCGCCGTTGTAGGCCAGGATGGCCCCGGCCCGGCCGGGCTGGCCCAGCCCGAGGTCCTGCGCCACCGGCATGACGCCGGCGGTGGGCCGGCCGGAGGCCAGCACGATGGTGACGCCCTGGGCCAGGGCGGCGTCCAGGGCGGCCCGGGTGCGGGGCGTGATCTCCTTTTGGTCGTTGGTGAGGGTGCCGTCCAGATCGAGGGCCAGCACCTTGATATCATGGTTCGCCATAGAAAGCGTTTCTCCTTCTCTCTCATAATTCCCTTTTTGGCAGTTTCATCTTTTATTGTACAATAAAACCGCGCAGGTGAAAAGAGAGAAACACGCTTTTTCCAGAAAAACGCAAAAAAATCCCGCTCCGCAAAGGAGCGGGAAAACGCTTTGTGTGGTTTATTCGGCCAGATTGCCGGTGTAGAGCTGGTAGTACTTGCCCTTCTTGGCGATCAGCTCGTCGTGGTTGCCGCGCTCGATGATGCGGCCCTGTTCCAGCACGATGATGCAGTCGGCGTTGCGGACGGTGGACAGCCGGTGGGCGATGACGAAGGTCGTGCGGCCGTACATCAGGCCGTCCATGCCGGCCTGGACCAGCGCCTCGGTGCGGGTGTCGATCGAGCTGGTGGCCTCGTCCAGGATCAGGACGGGCGGGTCGGCCACAGCCGCGCGGGCGATGGCCAGCAGCTGGCGCTGGCCCTGCGACAGGTTGGCGCCGTCGCCGGTCAGCATGGTGTTGTAGCCGTCGGGCAGGCGGCGGATGAAGCCGTCGGCATTGGCCAGCTTGGCGGCGACCATGCACTCCTCATCGGTGGCGTCCAGCCGGCCGTAGCGGATGTTGTCCATCACGGTGCCGGTGAACAGGTGGGTGTCCTGCAGCACGATGCCCAGCGAGCGGCGCAGATCGGGCTTTTTGATCTTGCGGATGTTGATGCCGTCGTAGCGGATCTTGCCGTCCTGAATGTCGTAGAAGCGGTTGATGAGGTTGGTGATGGTGGTCTTGCCCGCGCCGGTCGAACCGACGAAGGCGATCTTCTGGCCGGGCAGGCCGTAGAGGTTGATGTCGTGGAGGACGGTCTTGTCGGGGTTGTAGCCGAAGTCCACGTCAAAGAAGCGGATGTCGCCCTCCAGTTTGGTGTAGGTCAGGGTGCCGTCGTGGTGGGGGTGCTTCCAGGCCCAGATGCCGGTCCGCTCCTTGGTCTCGACGAGGTTGTTGTCCTTGTCGTACTTGGCGTTGACCAGGGTGACGTAGCCGTCGTCGGTCTCACTGGGGGCGTCCATCATGGCGTAGATGCGCTCGGCGCCGGCCAGCGCCATGATAACGCTGTTGGCCTGCATGGACACCTGAGTGATGGGCATATTGAAGCTCTTGTTCAGGGCCAGGAAAGCCATGACGGTGCCCAGCGTGACGCCGCCGATGCCGCCCACGGCCAGGGCCGCGCCCAGAAGGGCGCACAGCGCGTAGCTCACGTTGCCCAGCTGGGCGTTGACGGGCATCATGATGTTGGCGTAGCCGTTGGCCCGGATGGAGCTCTCCTTCAGTTTGCCATTCAGCTCCTTGAAGTTGTCCAGGGTCTTTTGCTCGTGGGTAAAGACCTTGACCACCTTCTGGCCTTCCAGCATTTCCTCGATGTAGCCGTTGACGGCGCCGAGGTCGCGCTGCTGGGAGATGAAGTACTTGCCGCTCTGGGCGCTGATCTTGCGGGAACAGAAAAGCATCACGCCCACCATGCACAGGGTCAGGATGGTCATGGGGATATCCAGCGAGATCATGCTGACCAGCACCGACACGATGGTGATGACGCTGGACACCAGCTGGGGGATGCTCTGGCTGATCATCTGGCGGAGGGTGTCCACGTCGTTGGTGTACACCGACATGATGTCGCCGTGGGGATGGGTGTCAAAGTAGCTGATGGGCAGGCTCTCCATGTGGGTAAAGAGCTCGGTGCGGATGTTGCGCATGGTGCCCTGGGTCACGTTGACCATGATGCGGGCGTTGGCCCATGCGGCCAGGATGCCCACCAAGTAGATGCAGGCGATGCGGCCCAGCGCGCCCAGCAGGGGACCGAAGTCGGGGTTCTGCTGCTGGAGCATGGGGGCGATGTAATCGTCGATCAGGGTCTGCAGGAAAAGGCTGGCCTGTACGTTGGCAAAGGCGCTGAGGAAGATGCAGACCAGCACCACCACGCAGTGGGGGGCGTAGTGCCTGAACACTTCGCCCAGGACGCGCTTGATGAGTTTGCCGGGGTTGGCCACCTTGGGGCGGGGGCGTCCGATATTGCCGTGCCCGCCGGGGCCGCGGACTGCGCGCACATTCTGTTCAGCCATTATGCTTCACCTCCCTGTTTGTCGAAGTCTCCGCCGCCCTGGGTCTGGCTGGTGTAGACTTCCTGATAGATCTTGTTGGTGGCAAGCAGCTCCTCGTGGGTGCCGATGCCGTTGATCTGGCCGTTGTCCAGCACCAGGATGCGGTCGGCGTCCTGCACCGAGGAGATGCGCTGCGCGATGATGATGCGGGTGGTGCCGGGCAGCTTCTCGCGGAAGGCCTGGCGGATCTTGGCGTCGGTGGCGGTGTCCACCGCACTGGTGGAGTCGTCCAGGATCAGGATCTTGGGCTTGCGCAGCAGGGCGCGGGCAATGCACAGGCGCTGTTTCTGGCCGCCCGAGACGTTGGAGCCGCCCTGCTCGATCCATGTATGGTACTTGTCGGGGAAGCGCTCGATGAATTCATCGGCGCAGGCCAGCTGGCAGGCCTCGACGCACTGGGCGTCGGTGGCGTTCTCGTCGCCCCAGCGGAGGTTATCCAGGATGGTGCCCGAGAACAGGACGTTCTTCTGCAGCACCATCGAGACGTCGTGGCGCAGCACGTCGAGGTTGTAGTCCCGGACATCCACGCCGCCCACTTTCACGCTGCCTTCGGCGACGTCGTACAGGCGAGGGATCAGCTGGACCAGGCTGGACTTGGCCGAGCCGGTGCCGCCGATGATGCCCAGCGTCTCGCCCGGCTTGATGCTGAAGGTGATATCGCTGAGCACCGGGCTGCCGGTGCCGTGCTTATACTTGAAGGTGACATGGTCGAATTCGACGCTGCCGTCCTTGACTTCCTGCACGGGGGTCTTGGCGGGGGGCAGGTCGGTGGCCTCGTCCAGCACCTCAATGATGCGGTGGCAGGAGGCCACCGACATGCTCAGCATGACAAAGACCATCGAGAGCATCATCAGGCTCATGAGGATGTTCATGGTGTAGCCGAACAGGGCGTTGAGCTGGCCGGTGGTGATGACGCCGCGCAGGACGAAGTGGGCGCCGAACCAGGACAAAGCCAGGTTGCAGCCGTAGACCGCCAGCAGCATGGAGGGGTTGTTGAAGCTGAGGCGGCTCTCGGCCTTGACGAACTGCTCGTAGAGGTGCTGGCAGGCCTTGGTGTACTTTTCGTTCTCGTGTTCCTCGCGCACGAAGCTCTTGACCACGCGGATGGCGGCCACGTTCTCCTGCACCGAGGCGTTCAGGGCGTCGTAGCTCTTAAAGACGCGGTCAAAGATCTTGATGGTGGGCAGCATGATGCCGCCCAGCACCAGCAGCAGAAAGAGCATGGCCACCAGGAAGATGAGGGTCAGGTGGGGGTTGATGGCGATGGACATGATGAGGGCGAACACCAGATGGACCGGGGCGCGCACGCACATACGGGTCAGCATCTGGAAAGCGTTCTGGACGTTGGTGACGTCGGTGGTCATACGGGTGACGAGGCCCGCCGTCGAGAACTTGTCGATGTTGGTGAAGGAATAATGCTGGATGCGCTCGAACATGGCGTCGCGCAGATTGCCGGCGTAGCCCGCCGAGGCGCGGGCTGCAAAGCGGCCGGCCGACAGGCCCAGCAGCAGCGCAAAGGCCGCCACCAGCAGCGTGAGCAGGCCGTACTTGACGACGGCGTTCATATCGCCCTTTTCAATGCCCAGGTCGATGATGTAGGACATGAGCAGGGGGAGCAGAACGTCCATGATGGCCTCAAGCGCAGACAGGCACGGCGTGATGATGGCGGCGCGCCTGTACTCGCCCAGATGGGAGGCCAGTTTCTTCAGCATGGGACATACCTCCTAATCGTTGGTTGTTTGAGTTCAAACTGTTTTGCGTCGAACATTATAGCCCGGAACAGACCGGTTGTCAACTGGATAAGGCAAGGTTTCAAACTCTGTTCATAGAAAGTTCAAACAGGGCAACATTTGGGCGGGGGTCATTCCAGGCCGGCCCGCAGTTTGTTGAGCAGGCGGAGCAGCTCGGCGTTTTCTTCGGCGGTCAAAAGGCCGGAGATATACTGGTCGGTCTGGCGCAGGCTGCGCATGATCTGCTGATGGGCCTCGGCCCCGGCATCGGTCAGAACCAGCCGCTTGAGGCGGGCGTCCTGGGGGACGCTGACCCGGCGGATGTAGCCCTTTTTCTCCATCAGCTGGAGGATGTTGGTGACGGTGGAGCGGGTGATGGAAAAGGCCCGCTCGATGTCCCGCTGAAAGACCTCGCGGTCCCGGCTGTTGTAGAGGTAGGCCAGGATCCAGCCGTGCATGGCGGTGACGTCCTCGACGCCGTTCTGGCGGCTGTAGTAGTTCACCCGGCGGGAGATGAGGTTGTTCACACGGCGCATCTGGGCGGGGATGACCTGGGGCAGGTCTTTGGGCGGATGGACCAGCATGGGCCCGCCGTCGGAGAGGGAAAAATGCTCTGTACACATGATGTTGACTCCTTTGACTGTTCAGGTCCGTACAGTTCTGCGGCAGAACGGTTCTGCCGCAGAACTGTCGGCATCAGAACAATTCGATACAAAACCATTATCGGAAAAGAAAACGGATTTGTCAAGACACAAAATCATGACAGATCCGTGGTTTTCCGGTATTCTCCAGCGCTTTGGCGGGGGACGGTCAGCGCGCCAGGCTGGGATCGGCCAGCAGGGCGGCGGCCGCCTCCGGCATTTCAAAATCGGGGTCCAGCATTTGGAACAGCCGCTCGGGGCGGTTGGTGACGATGGTCACGGGGTCCATGTCCAGGATGCTTTGCAGGTCGAACACGCCGTCCACCGGCCAGGGCGCCACCTCGATGCCGGCGGCCTGCACCTTCTGGACCAGGTCGCGGTCGCGGAAGCAGGTGTTGTACTGGCAGCTGAGCACCTCGGGGACAAAGTCCAGGCTGGCCAGGTAGGAAGGCAGGTCGTGCTGGGAAGCCATGGACAAGAGCAGCTCAAAGAGGTTTTCGCCGGGGTGGTCGGAGGTGAGGGCCCAAAGTCGGTCGATCAGCCAGCGGACGGGGGACGTCTCGTCCCCGTTCAGGGTGGCGTACTGGGCCAGGTCCACCAGGGTGCGCAGGGCCTGCTGCCCGGCGGGCAGGCTGGCGTCAAAGCCGTTTTCCTCCATGAGGCGGGCCTCGGGGCCGTCGATGATGCCCAGCGTCTGGAGCAGGGCCGGGGGCGGGGCCAGGTAGGAATCCACCGAGTTGAGGGTGAGCACCCCCACCCGCTGGTGGGGAGACAGCTTTTTCACCCGGCTGAGGATGCCGTGGTTGAAAGAAGTGATGACGATCTTGCCGGCCAGGCCCGAGCTTTCCACTTCTTCCAGGATGCGCTCGGCAAAAGCGTCCTGGTCGGTGGTGGCGTTGGCCCCCAGCGGGGACTTGAATTCCACCTGGATGGTGTCCACATCGCTGCAGGCTTCCAGCGCCTCGGCAAAGGTGGGGATCTTTTCGCCGGCGTAGAGGGGGCTTTTCCAGCTGCCAAAGTCGAGAGCGCGCAGCTGGTCCAGGGTACACCAGGGGATCACCTCGTTGGCGTTGGCGTGCAGGTCGGTGATGTATTCGTGGTGGACCACCAGCTGGTTGTCCGCCGTGAGCAGGGTGTCGAACTCGATGCCGTCCACCCCCATGGCGGCGGCCAGCCGGAAGGCGGCCACCGTGTTTTCGGGCGCGAGATGGGACGCGCCGCGGTGTGCAATGATCTTGGGCCTCACAGTAAGTTCTCCTGTTGTTTGACGTTCGGCTTACCAGTATAGCGGCCCGGGAAAAAATTGGCAAGGGTTTTCACAAAAAGTTTCGGGTGCGTTCAAAAAGGGACAAAATGCGGTCCCATCCAAAGCCCCGTCCGGCCGGCAAAAAGCAGAAAAGCCCTCCGGCGGTCAAATCGGAGAGCTTTCCTGCTTATGTGTGGCTAGGAGGTTAGAGCATAATCCCCTTGGAGATTGGAAATAGCTTGGTTATCGCTTATTTGCGGCCAGTGCGGCGTGCCTTCAGGGTGGCGACGTTGCCGTCCACAACCTTTTTGCTCAGGGGGTAGACGAACCACAGGACCAGAGCGATGACGGTGAAGCCGATGATGGGGGCCAGGCAGGCAATGTTGTAGATGCCGCTCAGAACGGCGGGGTCCTGCTGGGTGGCGGCGGAGTAGCCGATCATGCCCAGCAGTGCGCCCACCAGGCCGGCCGAGAAGGCCTGGCCGAGTTTGCGGGCGAAGGAGTAGACGGAGTAGATGGTACCGTCCTCGCGGACGCCGTTCTTGACTTCGCTGTCGTCGATGACGTCGGTGATCATAGCCCAGACGATGGTGTTGAACAGGCCCAGGCCGGCGTAAGCGACGGTGTAGAAGCCGAGGTAGACCCAGCCGTTTTCAGGATGGAGGACGTAGCAGATCAGGTAGACGATGGCGCCGAACAGGGAACCGGCAATGGCGGTCTCCTTCTTGCCGATCTTGGAGGCCAGCATGGTGGCCAGCGGGGCCACGACGACCAGAGAAGCGATGGAAGAGCACATGGCCACAGCGGACTGGGCGGCGGTGTTCTTGAAGTAGTAGGGGAAGATGTAGGGGTTCATGCCGGTCATGGTGAGCATGGTCAGCAGCAGGCACAAAGCCGCCAGAATGATGCCCAGCAGGGAACGGCTGGTGAAAATGCGCTTGAGCAGGACCACGGGCTCGAACTTCTCGGTCTTGGCGGGAATCTCAACGCGCTCGGCGGTCAGGCTGAAGCAGAGGATGTAGCAGATAATGGCGCAGACGCTGAACAGGCCGGCCATCATAATCATGCGGCTGCCGCTGAGCTGAGGAACGCCGTTGACGGTCTCATAAGCCAGGAGCGGGGTGGCGGTGCCGATGACCATGTTAGCCAGGGTGGCGCCGATGCTGCGGAAGGTGGACAGCTGGGTGCGGTCATTGGCCTCGGGGGAAATGGCGGAAGCCATCGAGCCGTAGGGGATGTTGATGGAGGTGTAGAACACGGAGCCCCACAGCAGGTAGGTGACGAACATCCACACGACCTTGAAGGCCATGGGCATGCCGGCGAACTCGGACTGATAGATCAGGAAGGAGGCGATGGCCACAGGGCCGCACATCCGCTTGATCCAGGGGCGGAACCGGCCGTCCTTGGTGGGCTTGGCGCGGTCCACGATCTGGCCCATGGCCACGTCGGTGAAGGCGTCCACAAAGCGGGCCACCATCATCAGCAGGCCGACGATTGCGGAAGGCACGCCCATGATGTCGGTGTAGAACACCATCATGAAGCTGGAAGAAAGCATGAAGGTGAAATCGTTGCCGAAGTCACCGAACATGTAGCCGAGTTTATCCCTTATGCCGAAGGGACGCACGGCTGTTCCGGTGTTTGCCATATATGATTCTCCTTTTTGGCTTGTGGGCCTGTCCGTGAAGGACCGCCTGCCCTCTGGGAGGGACAGGCCCGGGTGGGTACGCTTTGCACAATCCCAACTGTACAAAGTTGCGGAATACTGGTTACCGTGTAATGTAGTATATCACATCCGGCGTTCAAAAATTAGAAATATTTTGTGTTGTATCCCTACATTTTTATGGTGACGGCCAATAGAGGCAACGAAAATGAATGCACAATTTTGTGCAGTATGCCCAAAACGCTCCCGGCAAAATGAAAAAGCCGCTCCTTTTATGGAGCGGCACGCAGGGTTTTGTGTGGTTTACGCGTTTTCAAGTTCGGCAAGGGAGGGGTAGCTGTCGATGGCGCCGTAGCGCTGGACGCTCAGGCCGCAGAAACGGTTGGAAAAGTCCAGATACCGCTCCATCTGCAGCGGCTCGAGGGCGGCAAGGCCCGCGCGGGTGACGCCGTCCCGGGCAAGCTGCCACAGGAACGAGCCGATGAAGCCGTCGCCGGCGCCGGTGGTGTCCACGGCCTGAACTTTCTGGCTGCCGGCAAAGGCGCGGGCGGTGCGGGTAAAGGCGTAGGCGCCGCCGCCCCCACAGGTGTAGAGAATCAGCTGGACGTCACCGGTAAAGAGCTGGGGCAGGGCCGTCTCGATGTTTTCGGAGCCGGTGAGGAAGGCCAGCTCCTCGTCCGAGACTTTGAGCACCGACGCCTTGGGCAGGTAGTCCAGGACGGTGCGCTTGAGGGCGTCGTGGTCGGGCCAGAGGGGGAAGCGGAGGTTGGGGTCAAAGCTGATGATGGCCCCGGCCTTTGCGGCGGCTGCAATGGCGGCGTCGTGGGCGGCCTTCATGGGGCTGTCCACCAGCGAGACGCTGCAGAAGTGGAGGGCAAAGGCGTCCTGGAACCAGGCGGGGTCGATCTGGCTGGCGCTGTAGAGCAGGTCGGCGGAGGGGTTGCGGTAGAAACTGAAGGTCCGGTTGCCGTCGGCGCCCAGCGAGACGAAGGCCAACGCAGTGTTGGCTTTGGTAGTGAAGGGGACGCGGCTGACGTCGATGCCGTGGGACGCGAGCTCGGCGGCGATCTTGTGGCCGAAGGGATCGTCGCCCAGCTGGGTCAGCAGGGCGGAGCGGCCCCCCAGCGCGGTGAACGCGCCGCAGACGTTGGCGGGCGCGCCGCCCACGCGGGGGCTGAAGGCCGGCACTTCGGCAAAGTCACAGCCGCTCTTGGAGGGGATCATGTCGATCAGGGCCTCGCCGATGGAATACAGAGTGTTTGCGGACATAGTGGTTCCTCCTTATCATACATACCTTTTTATTATGATGCCGCGGCGGGCGGCAGAGCTGTTGGGGTTCAGTCGGTGCAGAAGCCTTTGTCCTCGCCGCTGTCGCCGGTGGAGGCGCGGGGCCGCAGGACGAAGTCCAGCACCCGGCTGTCGGGGGCGGCGTGAGGGTGGGCAAGGTGATCCAGCAGCATCCAGGCGGCCAGGCGGCCGGCGGTGCGGTAGTGGAGCTGGACGCTGGTCAGGGGGACGTAGGCCACCCGGCCGGCCAGGCTGTCCCCCACTGCCGCCAGCATGAGGTCGTCGGGCACCCGGATGCCCTGGCTGCGGCAGTATTGCAGCGCGCCAATGGCGATGGTGTCGGTGGCGCAGAACAGGCAGTCCAGGCCGGGCTCCCGCGAGAGGAGGGTCCGGGCCTGCTCATAGCCCGACTCCATGTTGAAAGCAGCGACGCAGGCCCGGCCGGGGCGCAGGGGGATGCCGGCCTCCCGCAAAGCGTCCTCAAAGCCGCGGCGGCGGTCCAGCCCGGCGGCACGGTCCATCATGGTCACGCCCAGAAAGCCGGGGCTGCGCCGGCCTTTGGCCAGCATGTGGGCGGTGGCGGCCCGGGCTGCCCCGCGGTCATCGTGGGAGACCGAGCAGAACCCCGGGTACTGCTGGCCCAGGATGATGACCGGCAGCCGCAGGCTGGCCAGGACGGTGCGGTGCTCGGGGGTGAAGATGGTGGCCATGAGGATGACGCCGTCCACCGTGTTCTGCTGCAGCAGGTGCAGGGCGGCGATCTCCTTGGCGCTGTCGTTGGCGGTGTTGACCAGGAGCAGGTGGTAGCCGTTCTGGTCCAGCACATCCGAGATGCCCTCCACCATCCGCGCGCAGCTCTCGCTGGACAGCTTGGGCAGGATCACCAGCACCTGGCGGGCCCGCCGGGTGCGCAGCATCTGGGCCTGGATGCTGGGGTGGTAGCCGGTGGCTTCCACCGCCGCGGCGATGCGCTCCCGCTTTTCCACGCTGAGGTAGCCGCCGTTGAAGTAGCGGCTGACCGCCGCCTTGGAGACGCCCGCGTAGGCGGCAAACTCGGTGATGTTCATAGGCTGGCCCTCCCTCCGGGCTGTGGGTGAGAACGATTTTAACCAAAGTATAGCGCAGGGCAGAAGGTTTTGCAAGAAAAAGATGGGCGCGCGCAGCGGATTGCTTTCAGGGCCGGGGCATGATACAATAAAAGCAAATGCGACAAAACCCACAAGGAGAACCGACAACATGAGCGAACAAGTACGAAATTACCCCGGCTATACCGTCGTCCGGCGGGAGGAAAGCCCCCTGTTCCACGGGACGGCCACCACCCTGACCCACGACGTGAGCGGGGCCACCATCCTGCTGGTGGAAAATGAGGACGAGAACAAGGCGTTCGGCATCGGGTTCGGGACGTTCCCCTGCGACGACACGGGCGTGTTCCATATTTTGGAGCACTCGGTGCTGGCGGGGTCGGAAAAGTACCCCGTGACCTCGCCCTTTATGCAGCTGGTCAAGAGCAGCATGGCGTCCTTCCTCAACGCCATGACCTTCCCGGACAAGACGGTGTACCCCTTCGCCACCCCCAACGAGGCGGACTTCCGCAATTTGATGGACGTCTACCTGAACGCGGTGTTCTGCCCGCTGGCCGTGACCGAGCGCAGCGTTTTTGAGCAGGAGGGCTGGCACCGGGAGGCGGATGGCCATTTCAGCGGCGTGGTGTACAACGAGATGCAGGGGGCGCTGGCCGCCCCCGAGGCCCGGCTGGACGCCGCGATGGACGCGGCCCTTTTCCCGGACAACGGCTACGGCTTTGTGTCCGGGGGCGACCCGGCCTCCATCCCCGGACTGAGCTACGAGCAGTATGTGAAGATCTACCGCCGCCACTACCGGCCCGACAACTGCTGCATCACCCTGTACGGCAAGATGGACATGGCCGAAAAGCTGGCCTTTCTGGACGAGCAGTATCTGAGCCGGATGCCCAAGGGCGCGCCCCGGCCCCGCACCCCCCTGCAGTACCCGCAGGCCGGGATGAAAAAGACGGTCGTTTATGAGACCGAGACCCCCGAGAGCATCCCGGTGCAGTGCGCGCTGGGATGGTACACCGGCCGCTTTGAGGAGATCGAAAAGCAGACCGCCGTCAACATCCTGCTGGACGCGCTGCTGGGCACCAACCAGTCCCCCCTGAAAAAGTAC
This sequence comes from Candidatus Faecalibacterium faecigallinarum, assembly GCA_019119685.1. Taxonomy (GTDB): domain Bacteria; phylum Bacillota; class Clostridia; order Oscillospirales; family Ruminococcaceae; genus Faecalibacterium; species Faecalibacterium faecigallinarum. The sequence goes on along the minus strand of DWWN01000047.1, from coordinate 3,455 downwards.
CTGCTGGAGCAGGACCTGGGGGCCGACATCGACGTGAGCTTTGACGGCTCGGTCCAGCAGCCGGTGATCGAGCTGGTGCTGAAGGGCACCGACCGGGAGCGGACCGCCCGCTTTGCGCCGGCGGTCAAGGCCGGGGTGGAACAGGTGCTTGCCGCGGGCATCCCCGCCGAGCTGCTGACCGCCTCCATCAACAGCTTCGAATTCCAGGTGACGGAGCGGCCGGGCAGCCTGCCCGACGGGGTGCTGGCCGCCATCGAGGCGGCCACCGGCTGGCTGCACACCGGCGACCCCATGGCCGACCTGCGGGCCGAACCGGTGTTCGAGTTCCTGCGCGGCAAGCTGGGCACTGGCTGGTACGATGAGCTGCTGGCCGAACTGTTCGGCCCGGCGCCGGTGGAAGTGACCCTGGTGCCCGAAAAGCCCCGCCCGGCGGACGCCCCCAGCGCCCGGCAGGAGGGCAAGCTCAAACTGGACCACCCCCTGACGGTGGCCGACCTGGGCCAGCCGCCCCGCTTCCCCGAGGCAGAGACCGAGGAGCTGGCCGGGCTGACCCTGGTGGGCCGGCCTTCGGCGGGCAGCTTGTACCTGCAGTTCTACTATGACCTGGGCGCGCTGAGCCCCGAGGAGATGGACTATGCGGCCATCCTGCCCGCGGTGCTGGAAGAACTGGACACCGGCCGGCACACCGCCATCGAGCTGAACACCCTGCGGAACACCTGGCTGGGGGAGAGCACCGTCACCACCAATATCTGGACCGGCCGGCAGGCGGGCGCGCCCTGCATCGCCAAGCTGACCGCCCGCGCCAGCCTGCTGGAACGCAACCTGGACAAAGCCGTGGAGCTGCTGGGCGAGCTGCTGTATGAGACGAAACTGTCGGGCTCCCAGGCCGAGGCGGCTTTTGCGCAGACGCTGGACCAGCTGAAACTGAACTATGAGCAGGACTTTATCGCCAACGGCCACAACCACGCCATCCTGCGGGCCAGCCGGTGCTTCTCGGCCCAGATGGCCCTGACCGAGCGGACCGGCGGCGTGTCCATGTACCGGCTGATCTGCCGCCTGCTGGAAGCAAAGGACTGGGCGGGCCTTGGGGCCAAGCTGGAAGCAGTGCGGGAAAAGGTGCTGCGCCGGTGTGCCCTGACCGTCTGCTGCCACGGCAGCGAAGCGGCCCGGGAGCGCCTGCGCCGGCTGCTGCCCGGCAGCGTCTTTGCGGCGGAGGGCCGCGCCCCCGCCCGGAGCTACTGCGAGCCGCTGCCCCAGCCCCGGCACGAGGCCTTCATCATCCAGGGCGGCGTCAATTACGACGTGCTGGTCTGGCCCAACGGGGACCCCAGCGCCGCCCGCAAGGTGCTGGCCCAGGTGATGAGCTATGAGTACCTCTGGCAAACCCTGCGGGAGAAGGGCGGCGCCTACGGCGCGGGGATGCTCAACCGCCCGGCCTACGAGCTGTTCTACACCTACCGCGACCCCCACGCCGCCGGCACCTACCGGCGCTACGCCGAAGGCCCCGCCGCCGTGGCCGGAATCGACTTTACCCCCGAGGCCCTGAGCGAGTGCATCGTGGGGACGGTGGCCCAGGTGGACCCGCCCCGCAAACCCCGCCAGCAGGCGCTGGAGGCCGACCGCCGGTACTTCTGCGGCGTGACTGCCGAGATGGCCGCCGCCGACCGGGCCGCCCTCTGCGGCGTGACCGGCCCCTGGCTGAACGCGGAGGCCGCCGCCCTGGCGGACAAGATCGCCCGGGGCGTGCGCTGCACCTTCGGCAGCCGGGAGGCCATCGAGCGGGCAAAGGACCTGTTCGACACCGTGGAAGTGCTGGGATAAATCCGCACAAAAAAGCAGTTGCCAAGGCGGGGAAAGTGTGCTATACTACCGCCATATGGAAAACTGCCACCGGGCAGTGAATGCGGGAAGCATTTGTTTGCGCATCGTTAGGTCTTAGAAGATGCGCACGCAAATGCTTCTTTTTTGAGATTTGAGAAAAGAGGAGGCTGCTATGACGGCACAAAAAGATGCGCTCCGCCGGTTTGCCGGCTATTTTTCCAGAAACGAAAAACTGCTCTGGGGGTCATCGGTGGGGTTTATTATCGTTTCGTTCTGTATTTTTGACCGGGAGAGCTACATGACCCTCTGCGCTTCCCTGATCGGGGTCACGTCCCTGATCTTCAACGCCAAGGGCAACCCCTTCGGGCAGCTGCTGGCGGTGGTGTTCAGCCTGATGTACGGGGGCATCTCCTACACCTTCGCCTATTACGGCGAGATGATCACCTACCTCGGCATGACCATGCCGATGGCGGTCTTTGCGCTGATCTCCTGGATGCGCAACCCCTACAACGGCAATAAGGCCGAGGTAAAGGTGAACGCGATCAGCCGGAAAGAAACCGCCTGGATGTGCGTGGGCGCAGCGGCGGTGACGGCGGTGTTCTATTTCATCCTGACCTACTTCCACACGGCCAACATCGTGCCCAGCACGATCTCGGTGACCACCAGTTTCCTGGCCGTCTACCTCACCTTTAGAAGAAGCCCTTATTTCGCACTGGCCTATGCGGCGAACGACATCGTCCTCATCGTCCTCTGGACGCTGGCAAGCGCCTATGACATCCGCTACATTTCGGTGGTGGTCTGCTTTGCGGCCTTTTTTGTAAACGACCTTTACGGCTATATCAACTGGCAGAAAATGAAGCTCCGCCAGGCGAAAGCATACTAAACCGCATCTCAAACGAAAAACGGCGTAGTCTTTCGACTACGCCGCTTTTTTATTTGCCGTTACCGGACGATTTTGTGCCGGCACATACCGGTCTTGCCGCAGTGGGGACAGGTGAGGCGGCGCTTGGTCAGGGTGTGATAGCCCCTGACGTATTCGCCGAGGGTGGGGACGAAAAGCTCGTGGCAGGCGGGGCACTCATAATAGCCTGCCTGCGCTTCCAGGACGGCCGCCGCGCCGATGCCTGCGACCGCTGTCGCCACGGCCAGCGCCAGCACGGCGATGCGCGCCGGGACCGGCAGGTCGAGGTACGACGCCAGGAACACCAGTGCAACGACTGCGATGACAGTGATGGCGGCGCAGACCATGGAAAGGGCAAACCGCTTTTTGTTCTCCTGATTTTCTTTGATAAGATCCATCATATTTTCCTCCGCTTTCTGCTGATAGTCGGATGCAGACACCCGCGCGCCGGTAAGCAGGTCGTTGACGGTGATGTCAAGAGCCTGGCACAGGGGCAGCATCAGGGAGACGTCGGGCAGGCCCTTGCCGGTCTCCCACTTTGAAATGGTTTTGTCGCTGATCGAGAGCTGGTCGGCCAGCTGGCGCTGGGTGAGGCCATTGGCCCGGCGGGTCTCGGCGACGAAGCGGCCGATCTTGATCTGATCCATGGGGGAACCTCCTTTCTGGCCTGAGCATAGCACAAAACGGGGCGGGATGTACACACACGGAGCGGAGAGATGGGGTATGCGGAACG
>DWWN01000046.1 GCA_019119685.1 Candidatus Faecalibacterium faecigallinarum | reverse complement strand
CTCCCACGCGTGCGGGACTGCGCAGCTGAGGCGCTGCCTGCGGCAGAAACAGCCGAAGCGGAGCAGGGGCAGCGGTCTGTCTTTTGCGAGGGCGTAGCGACGCCCGAAGCAAAAGCAGGGCACCGCAACTGCCGCCGCAGGCGGCGGAGAGGGCCGGAACTGAGAGGGGAGTCGTGAAGCGCCCGAAAGGATCGCAAAAAATCCCCTCTGAAATACCACCTCTCCACACATTTCCTTAACTTTGTGCAGTCTGTCTATGGCCGGGATGGCAGAAAATTCAAGAATCTATGTTATACTAAATATAAAACCAATGGGCGGTGCATCGCCGGTGAGGGAGGGTTGCAGATGGATACAGCGGCAAAAGGCTGCCGGGGGCTGGTGCTGGCCGGCGGCGGCGCGCGGGGCAGCTATCAGGTGGGCGTCTGGCGGGCGCTGGACGAACTGGGCTGGACGGCCGGGGCCGTCACTGGCACCAGCGTCGGCTGCCTGAACGGCGCCATGTACGTGCTGGGCCAGTATGAGACGGCCCGGGATATGTGGCTGACCATCCGCAGCGAGGACGTGCTGGACCTGCCCGACCCCGCCGCCGGCCCCCGCGCCCTGGGCGAGGCGGTGCGGCAGATCGTGGCCGAGGGCGGGCTGGACATCTCCCCGCTGGAAGGGATCGTGGCTCGGGTGCTGGACGAGGACGCGCTGCGGGCCTCGCCCATCAAGTTCGGGCTGGTGACGGTGGAAAAGCGCGGCCTGCGCCCCCATGAGCTGACGCTGGACGAGATCCCCCGCGGCAAGCTGGCCGATTATCTGCTGGCCTCCGCCGCCTGTTACCCCGCCATGCCCGCCCGCACCATCGACGGGGTGGAGTATCTGGACGGGGGCTACTCCAACAATATGCCCACCGGGCTGGCCGCGCGGCTGGGCGCGGAGGAACTGGTCTGCGTCGATTTGGAAGGGCTGGGCTTCACCAAGCCCAACCGGACCGGCCTGCCCACCACCACCATCCGCAGCCACTGGGAGCTGGGGGAGATCTTGAAGTTCGACCCCGCCATGGCCCGCCGGAACATCGAGCTTGGGTATTACGACACCCTGCGGGCCTTCGGGCGGCTGCGGGGGGACGCCTATCCGGTGGCCCTGCCCGGCAGCGCCGGGGCCGCGGCCGAGTTCCGGGCCCGCTTCGACCCCTTGCAGGAGGCGGTCAAAGCCCGCTGGCCCGCGGCCCATCTGCCGGCGGCGCTGGCGCTTGCCCTGGCGGACTGGAAGGACGAACCCCTGGCCCCGCTGGAAGCCGCCGCCGAGGCCGCCGGTGTGGACCCGGCCCGGCTGTATACCGTGGCGGAGCTGGAACAGGCGTTCCTGTCCGCCTGCGACGCCGGCCGTCTGGCCGGTTTCGACCCCCTGTTTGAACCGGGTGAAAAAAATGCCGGCAGCGCCGCGCTGGCCGCCCGGGCCGCGCTGCTGCCGCATCTGTTCTTGCAGGCCCTTGTCCGCCGGGCGCTGACGGGGCCGCTGGTGCCGGAGGTGATCGCATGAAACAGTATCAGGGGATTTCTGTCTCGCCGGGCCTGGTGCTTGGCCAGGTCAGCCTGCTCAAACGGGAGACTTACCTTTTCAACCGCAGCCAGTACAGCCCCGAAAAGGAACAGCTGGTGCTGGAAGAAGCGGTGCGCATCGCCCAAAACGAGCTGGACTCGATGGCAGGCCGCTCGGCCGCCAGCGAGCAGGCTATTTTCACCTTCCAGAGTATGCTTTTGGAGGACGACGCCTTCATGGGGGAGGTGCGCTCCTACATACAGGCCGGTACCGGCGCGGCCGAGGCCATGAACCGGGTGGGCCAGCGCTACGCCGACAAGCTGCTGGCCATGACCGACAACGCCTATCTGCAGCTGCGCAACGTGGATATCCTGGACGTCACCCAGCGGGTGGTGAACATCCTGGCCGGGCGGCCCCGGGTCCTGCTGACGCTGGATCACCCTGTCATCCTGGCGGCGGATAAGCTGATGCCCAGCGACCTGTTCAGCATCCCCTCGGGGATGATTTTGGGCATCATCACGTCGGAGGGCAGCAGCCTCAGCCACGCGGCCATTATTGCCCGGGCAAGGCGCATCCCCAGCATCATCCAGGTGGGGCGGGACTTTCTGGACGACTGCGACGGCCGCATCGTGGTGCTGGACGCCGACGAGGGTTCCTGCATCCTGGACCCCGACGCCAACACCCGCCAGCAGACCGTCTCCCGCATCTGCGCCCGCCAGCAGGTAGAGGAGGACGAGCTGGAAACGCCCGTCCGTACCATGCCCTGCCTCACCCGGGACGGCGCCGGGTTCGAGCTGCTGGCCAACTGCTTCGGCCCCGAGGACATCGAGAGCGCCCTCAGCCTGGGGGCGGCCGGGGTGGGCCTGCTGCGCAGCGACTACCAGATCCTGGCCGGCAACACCTTCGACGAGCAGGAGCAGTACTATTACTATGCGGCCTGCATCGCGGCGGCCAAGGGCAAGCCCATCACCGTCCGCACCTTCGATTTCGGGTCCGACCGCACCCTTTCCAACGTGTACAAAGGGGACCAGTCGGCCCATCTGGGGATGCGGGGCATCCGTTCCAGCCTGCGCAACCCCCGCCGCTTTGAAAACCAGATCCGCGCCCTGCTGCGGGCGGGCACCATCGGCCCGCTGCGGATCGTGTTCCCCATGGTGACCAACGTCTCGGACTGGGACGAGGCCATGCGGCTGGTCCAGCACTGCCGCAGCAACCTGGAGGAGCGCGGGGTGCCCTACAAGACCGATGTGCCCTTCGGCATCATGCTCAGCATCCCGGCGGCCTGCCTCACCGCCGAGGATTTTGTCAAGCACGGGTGTGAGTTTTTTGTCATCGGCACCAACGACCTGACCCAGTACACCCACGCCGCCGGCCGGGAGGTCACCAGCGCCGAGCGGTATTTCCAGCCCACCAGCAAAGCCATGTACAAGCTGATTCAGATGGCGGTGAACGCCGCCGAGGCCAAAGGCATCCCGGTCAGCATCTGCGGCCTGGCGGTGGGCGACCCGGCCAACGCGGTGCAGTACCTGCACATGGGGCTGCGCAGCTTCTCGATGGGCCCGCAAAACCTGCTCAGCGTCAAAAAGGCCCTGCTGGAATCGGACGCCCTCCCCGACCGCGAAGGCCCCCCGGCCAGCTGAGGCAAAAAACGAGATAAAAAAGCCCGCCCGGTGTGCTGTGTTTCGGCACGCCGGGCGGTTCACTTTACAACCCCCGCCCCATCGTGTATAATCGGGGAAAACGGCGCATGGCGGCGCCGCAAGAGGGGGATATGATGCAGCATCAATATTGGATCTTTGATATGGACGGCACCCTGACCGACAGTATGCCCATCTGGGCCGAGGTGCCCTATGAGCTGGTGCGGGGCTTCGGCCGCACGCCCGCGCCCGATCTGGGCCGGGTGCTTTTGCCCATGAGCGCGCTGGAAACGGCGCAGTACCTCATCGCCACCTACGACCTGCCCTTGACCATCGACAGCTACACCCAGGCCGCTATGGCGGCGGTGGATCGGCTGTACCGCTCGGTCAGCCTCAAGCCGGGGGTGGAGCAGATGCTGGCCCGGCTGGAACGCCAGGGGGCCAGGATGTGCGTGTGTTCGGCCACCTGGCAGTTCATGTGCGAGCGGGTGCTGGGCCGGCTGGGGGTGCTGGACAAGTTCCAGTTCGTCCTGACGGCGGGCAACGACAACTCCAAGCACCGGCCCGATGTGTTTTACCAGGCCCTGGGCCGGCTGGGCGGCAGCGACCCCGCCCAGTGCGTCGTCTGTGAGGACGCGCTCTACGCGGCCCGGACCGCCCACGACGCGGGCTTTATCGTCATCGGGGTGGCCGACGCGGCCAGCGCCCCCGACGAGGCCGCCATCCGTGCGGTCAGCAGCCAGTTCTTGACCAGCTGGGACCAGCTGGACTGGACAAGGATTTAACCTCCAAACACGCCGCCGTGCCAGTCGGTCAGGGCCTGCCGGACGGCGGCCTCCCGCCCGTGGGGCAGGGGCAGCCGGGCCCCCGTGGCCATCTGCACTTCGCCCGGGGCCAGAAACCGCACCTCCGCCAGGTTGACCAGGTAGGACCGGTGGGTCTGGACGAACCGCCCGTCGGCCAGCAGGGGGGCGGCCAGCTGCAAAAAAGGCGCCCGCTGGGACAGGGAGGCCACCGCCTCTCCCGTGGTCAGGTGGAAGTGGACCACGTGCTGGGTGCACTCCACATATTCGATCAGGGCGAAGGGCAGCACCCGCAGCCCCGCCGCCGTGGGCAGGGCCAGCGCGGGGGCGTATTCGGGCTGGACCGCGCGGTCCAGCAGGGCGGCCATGGCCTCGTAGCGCACCGGGCACAGCAAATACTGCATGGCGTCGGCCCGGTAGGCGTAGTAGGCCCAGGCAGCGCTGCGGGCCGCAAAGGCCAAAGGCTCCCGGCGGCCGCGCTGCCGCAGCTCCATGGCGGCGGCAAGCCCGGCCGGCAGCCCGCTCTGCCCGGCCAGTTCCAGCAGATACAGCTCGTACCGCCCGCCGGCGGCGTCCCGGGCCAGCAGGGCCTCCGGGCTTTCAAAGCAGGCCACGGAACAGCCGGTGGCGCGCCGGGCAAAATAGTCTTCGCAGTGGCGCCGCAGCACCGCCCGCAGGGCCGGGTCTCCGGCGCAGACTGCGATATGAAAGATCATAAAAGGACCTCCTGCCCCCACGGGGCGGACCAATCAAGAGAAAGGAGCCTGCCGGTATGCAAAGCGCAAACCAGCCCCTCGTCAGCATCATTCTGCCGGTGTACAACGCCCAGAACCACATTGCCCGCTGCATCGAGAGCATCCGGGCCCAGACCTACCGGAACTTCCAGCTCATCATTTTAAACGATGGGTCCCGGGATGTGAGCCTGCCGGTCTGCGAGATGTTCCGCAAGGTGGACGGGCGCATCCTGCTGGTGGATAAGGACAACTCCGGCGTATCGGACACCCGCAACCTGGGCCTCAAACTGGCCGAGGGGGAGTATGTCCAGTTCGTGGACAGCGACGACTACCTGGACCCCGGCTACACCGAGAGCCTGGTCCGGGCGGCGGAAGAAAACCGCGCCGACCTGGTCATCGCGCCCTATCAAATGGTGATCCCCCGGTCGGAAGCCCCGGCCCGCCGCCTGCGGGAAAAGCTGTCCGGGCTGCTGCCCGGCGAGCTGCCGGGAGCCGTCCAGCCGGACGCCGGCGAACAGCCCCCCGAGGTGCGCACCTACAGCTTTCTGGCCCCCGGCCTCTACGACACCGACAGCTTTGCCCTCCACCTGATGGACAAGCCCGCCTCCTACTATTACAGCGTGCTGTGGAACAAGCTCTACCGGCGCAAGATCCTGACCGGACATGAGATCTTCTTTGTCAGCACCCTCCACTGGGCCGAGGACCTGGTGTTCAATTTGCAGTATATCCAGTACGCATCCCGGTTCTTTTCCATCGACACCCCCGGCTACTACTACGTCCAGAACCCCCAGAGCCTGGTCCACACCCAGATCAGCCCGGCGGCCATCGTCAAGATGAAGACCGCCGTGTTCCCCTACTACAAGGCCCTGTATGAAAAGCTGGGCCTCTATGAGCAGAACAAGGCCGCCATCCGGCGGTATCTGGTGGATATCTCGGAGAGCAACCTGCCTTCGGGGCCGCTGGGCAGCGCCGTCTCCGGGGCGATGGAAAAGTGGGACGACCTGACCGCCGGGGCGGCCAGCGCCGCCGACAGGCTCTGACTTTATCCGCACGGAAAAGCCTCCCGCCCGGCCGCTGCGCCGGGAAGGAGGCTTTTTGCTTTTGTGTCAGATGGGCGGGCGGCGCGGACGGATCAGGCGCCGATGGCGGCGCACTTGCGGGCCAGCCAGTCCCGCTCCTCGTCGGTCAGGCGGGGGGCCAGCTGCTCGAACACGCGGCGGTGGTAGGCGTTCAGCCAGTCCAGCTGGTCCCGGGTCAAAACGCCGGGCACGATGGGGGAGGTGGCGATGGGCACCCAGGTCAGCGGCTCGAAGCAGAGGAACCGGCCGTACTGGTTGACGGTCTTTTCGCGGCATTCCAGCTCGTTCTCGATGCGGATGCCCAGCCGGCCGCCCTCGTAGACGCCGGGCTCGTCGGTGATGACCATGCCCGGCTCAAACACCACCTGGTTGCGGGGGTTGAGGCTGTGGGGGCCTTCGTGGACGTTGCCCACAAAGCTGACGCTGTGGCCGGTGCCGCAGCGGTAGTTGATCAGGTGCTGCCACAAAGGTTCGCGGGCGATGCTGTCCAGCATCTGGCCGGTGCAGTAGTCCAGCCAGACCGCCTTGGCGATGTCGATGTGGCTCTGGAGGGTCCAGGTGTAGCACAGCCGCTCCTCCTCGGTCAGGGGGCCCAGGGGATAGGTGCGGGTGATGTCGGTGGTGCCGTCCATATAGGTGCCGCCGCAGTCCACCAGCAAAAAGCCCTTGCGCTCGAGGGCGGCGTGGTCGGCCTCGGTGGCGTGGTAGTGCATCATGGCCGCGTTGGGGCCGTAGGCCGCGATGGTGCCAAAGCTCTCCACCAGGAACTTGTCCTGGGCGCTGCGGTACTTGTGCAGGATCTCGTCCACCGTCAGCTCGGTGAGGGTCTCGCCGGCCTCCAGCCGCTCTTCCAGCTCTTTCTGGAAGCGGACCATGGCCACGGCGTCCCGGATATGGCACTCCCGGTCGTGGGCCAGCTCGGTCTCGTTCTTGACGCCCTTCATGGGCAGCAGGGGGTCGGGCAGGCTCTTGACGGTAAAGGCGGGGTTGGCCTCCAGGGCGCTGAACACCGCGTAGTTGACCGAAGCGGGCTCGGCCAGAACGATCTGGGGCTCGGTGCAGCCGGCCAGGAAGGAGAGCACTTCGTCATAGCCCGCCAGCCGGACGCCGCAGGCGGCCAGCTCGGCCGCGGCCTCGGGGGCCAGCCGCTCGCTGTTGATAAAGAGGACGGCGTCCTTTTCGGTCACAAAGCAGTAGGCCATGGCGTAGGGGGTGCACTCGATGTCCATGGCGCGCAGGTTGAGCAGCCAGGCCAGGTTGTCCAGCTTGCCCACCATCTGGGCGGTGCAGCCCAGCTCGGCCAGCTTGGCGCGCAGGCGGGCCAGCTTTTCGGCGGGGGTGGCGCCGGCGTATTCGGCGGGCAGCAGCCAGGCCGGGGTGGCGGGCAGCGGGGGACGGTTTTCGGTCCACAGCTCGTCCTCCAGGTTGAGGGTGCAGACGGCGACCCCCTTGGGGTCCAGCACCTTCTGCAGGCCGCGCACCAGCTGGCAGGAGGCGGTCAGGCCGCACAGGCCCAGCTTTTCCCCCTCCTGCAGAGCGTCGGCGCAATACTGCTCGACGGTGGGCACGCCCGGCTCGCCCATCCGCATCAGCTCGATCTCGGTGCCGGCCAGCTGCTTTTCAGCCTGGACGAAGAACCGGCCGTCGGCCCACAGGGCGCTCTTGGTCAGAGTGACCACCAGGGTGGAATTTTCGCCCGTGAAACCGGAGAAGTATTCCCGGCTGTTGTAGTGGGCGGGCAGGTACTCGCTGGAATGGGGGTCCCCGGTGGGGATCAGATAGGCGGCCACCCCGGCGCTGCGCATGGCGCTGCGCAGGGCGGCCAGCCGTTCGCTGACAGTAGACATAGCAAAAAGCCTTCTTTCCTGAAATATGGCGCCGGGAAAACGCCCGGCGGCGTCGGTTTGCTTTCCCTATTGTAGCATTCCGGGGCAAAGAATGCAAATGCGGCCCCGGTGGTCGCAAAAAATTTACAAAATATTCCGCAAAACGCTGTTTCGGGCATTGACAGGTTTGTTATAATAAAGATGTATGAAGTCTGCGGGGGAAAACCCCCGTTATCACACGGATAGAGTGAGAGGAAAACGAGGCAATTACTGATATGGCAACCAAGATCGATATTTTTTCCGGCTTTTTGGGCGCAGGCAAAACGACCCTGATCAAAAAGCTGATCCGTGAGTCCTTCCAGGGGCAGCAGGTGGTGCTGATCGAGAACGAGTTCGGCGAGATCGGCATCGACGGCGGCTTTTTGGAGGAGTCGGGCATCAAGATCAACGAGCTGAACGCCGGGTGCATCTGCTGCTCCCTGGTGGGCGACTTCCGCGAGGCCCTGCGCAAGGTGGTGGACCAGTACCACCCCGACCGCATCCTGATCGAGCCCTCCGGCGTGGGCAAGCTGTCCGACGTGACCCGCGCCGTCGAGGCCGTGGCCGAGCACCTGGACGTGGAACTGTCCAGCTTTGTGACGGTAGCCGACGTGAACAAGGTCAAGCTGTATATGAAGAACTTCGGTGAGTTCTACAACGACCAGGTCTCCCACGCCAGCTGCATCCTGCTGAGCCGGACCCGCGGCGCCGACGCCGACAAGGTGGCCGCCGCCGTGGCCCTGCTGCGGGAGAAAAACCCCACCGCAACCATCGTCACCACCCCGTGGGACGATCTGACCGGCGACCAGATCCTGGAAGCCATGTCCCAGAAGAACGACTTTGTGGCCCAGCTGCTGGCCATGGCCGCCGAGGCCAACGCCTCCCACGCCGATGAGGACGAGGAGCACGAGCACCACCATCACCACCACTACGACGAAAACGGCGTGTGCAGCTGCGGCCATCATCACCACGACGGCGACGAGGACGAGGATGAGGAGGAGCACGAGCACCACCACCATCATGACCACGAGCATGAGGAGGACGGCGAGTGCTGCCACCACCACGACCATGACCACGAGGAAGGCCACGACGAGCACGACCACGAGCACGGCCACTGCTGCCATCACCACCATCACGGCCACGACGCCGACGAGGTGTTCACCAGCTGGGGCGTCGAGACGGCCCGCACCATCAGCCGCGCGGCCATCGAGCACGCGCTGGACGAGCTGGAGAGCGGCAAGTACGGCACCATCCTCCGCTCCAAGGGCATCGTGGACGGCGGCGCCGACGGCTGGCTGGAGTTCGACTACGTGCCCGGCGAGCGGGAGATCCGCACCCGCCGGGCCGACGTGGGCGGCAAGCTGGTGGTCATCGGCTCCAAGCTGGATGAAAAGGGCATCGCCGCGCTGTTCGGCTGCTGAGAGAATAAGGAGACATCCCTTTTATGGCAAAAGAAGTACCGGTCTACCTGTTTGTGGGCTTCCTCGAGAGCGGCAAGACCACCTTTATCCAGGAGACCTTTGAGGACCCCAATTTTGATTCGGGGGACAAGACCCTGCTGCTGGTCTGCGAGGAAGGCGAAGTGGAGTACAAGCCCGAGAAGTTCGCCTTCCCCGGCACCAGCATCCGGGTGCTGGAAGACAAATCCGAACTGAACGCCCAGAACCTGGCCAACCTGGAAAAGGAGACGGGCGCAGGCCGCGTCATCATCGAATACAACGGCATGTGGCTGCTGCAGGACCTGGCCGACGCGCTGCCGCCCCACTGGCTGATCTACCAGGTGATCGCCACCGCCGACGGCACCACCGCTTTGACCTACGCCCGGGACAACGCCATGCGCAGCCTGATGCTGGACAAGATCGCCCGCAGCGAGCTGATCGTGTTCAACCGGGCCGAAAAGGTGAACAACGACGAGGCCCGGCAGGAGCTGCACCGCCTGGTGCGGCAGGTGTCCCGCCGGTGCGACATCGCCTATGAGTTCGCCGACGGCAGCGTGGCTTACGACGACATCCCCGACCCGCTGCCCTTCGACGTGGACGCCCCCGTCATCAAGATCGGGGACGACGATTTCGGCATCTGGTATCTGGACTGTCAGGAGGACCCCCAGAAGTATGTGGGCAAGACCGTCCGTTTCCTGGCGCAGGTGTGCCAGACCAGCCGCGCGGGCAAGAACAGCTTTGTCCCCGGCCGCTTTGCCATGACCTGCTGCGTGCAGGACATCCAGTTCGTGGGCTTCCCCTGCGTTTACGACGGCTACAAGGCCCTGGAGCAGCGCAGCTGGGTGACGGTCACTGCACGGGTGGGCTACAAGTTCCACAACATTTACCGGGGCAAAGGCCCCGTCCTGAGCGCCACCACCGTGGAGCCGGCCCACAAGCCCCTCAACGACGTGGTCACCTTCTCGTAAACCTGGCAGGACCCCTGTTTTGTTCCGTCCCCGGCCGCCGGCCGGTGCACCATAACCGTTTCAAAGACATAGGAGGTTGCAGATGAGAGCTTTATTCCAACTGTTGGGCGCAGTGACCGCTGTCGCTGCCGCGGGCCTGGGCGTCGCCGTCCTGGCCAAGAAACTGGGCAAGGAGTTCCCTGTCAAGGTCACCGTGAACGTGGCGGAGGACGCCGAGCAGGACAAGGAGACCGCCGACAAGACCGCCGCCGCCTATGAGGCGGGCGTGGCTGCCGGCAAGGCCCACGCCGAGGCCATGGAGAAGGCCGCCGAAGCCGAGGCCGCTGACGCCGCAGAGGCAGAGGCCGAAGCGGAGGAAGCGCCTGCCGCCGGTGAAGAAGAGGAAAAGTAATTTTCTTTTCCGCAAAAAAGATACAAACGCGAGAGCGCCCGGAAACGGGCGCTTTTTTGTTACCCTCTCAGTCTCGCCGCCCTTGCGGGCGGCTCGCCAGCTCCCCCGTAAACGTGGGAGCCTCCCCTCTCAGGCGCTTCGCGCCAGCTCTCCCGCAGGGAGAGCCAAGTTTACGCCCGTGGACAGAGGAAAACTTTGTGGTAAGATGAACTTTTTTGCGGCTTTGCCTTACCATAAACTTTGCCGTGATTGACGCAGGTACACTTGGCTCCCCCCGCGGGGGAGCTGGCACAGGGTGCGTAAGCGCCCTGTGGCTGAGAGGGGAGCAAAAACTGCATAAATATACAAAATCTACCACTCCCACGCTCAAAATTCCTTCCAGCGCCATAGGCGCGAAACGGGCGGGAAAGACAGAAAGTAAAGAAAAGAAAGCAAAAACCAAAAAATAGTAAATCGGGGCTTGACACCGGGGGGGGTATGCTATAATGCTTTTGAAAGGAAAAGGACCTTCCTTTCAGCCTGTTTTGGGTCTCTATCTTTTATACACCA
>DWWN01000045.1 GCA_019119685.1 Candidatus Faecalibacterium faecigallinarum | reverse complement strand
TACAGCTTTGTCGGCAAGATTGACTTGCCCGAAGCCTAACGCCCGACCTATCCGACACAACGCGCGAGTGCCGGATAGGAACGGCAAAATTTTTTACACTTCTATTACTTCTTTATCGCACATCAGTAAAGAGCCAGGGCATGAAACACTTGATGCCGAACTAATTGTAACAATTTTACGAAAGGAAAAGCGCGATCCAGACGGGGCGGCGGGGCACAAAAGAAAAGGCTGCGACGCAGGCAAAACCTGTGCCGCAGCTTTTGTTTACCGGACCCCGCAAAACGTCGCAGCAGCCTCTCTTTTCACCACCTCCCCATCCGGCAGAAAGGCCCGATGCTGACCAGAAAGGGCAAATAATAGGTGAAGGCCCGGTACAGCACCAGCGCCAGCGCCGCGCCGCTCTGGCCCGCGTAGGGGGCGAACAGCAGCAGGAAGGCAAACTCGGTGGGACCGACGCCGGCCACGTTGGGCAGCACGCCGGTGAGCAGCAGCATCAGGCTGGACAGCAGCTGCATCTGTGCAAAGCCCGGGCAGGGGAGGCCCAGCGCCCGCATACAGACCCAGGGCATGGCGCAGAGCAGCGACAGCTTGACGGTGTTGAGGGCCAGCAGCCTGGCGCAGCAGGCTTTGTTGCGCAGCATCCGCCGGGATTCGGCGTAGAGCGCGTCGAGCTGCGCGCAGAGCTTGCCCTTGCGGCCGGCCCACTTGCCGGTGTCGGGCAGGCGGGCGGCCAGGCGGAGGGCCAGCCGCTGCAGCCTGCCCCAGGTGCACAGCAGCGCCAGCCCCACGCTGATGGCCGCGCTGACCAGATAGGCCAGGGCCAGGTAGCGGGTGGCGGCGCTGCCGCTTTCTTTCAGCCAGGGCCACTGCGCCGCCAGCAGCGCGCTGGCGTAGAGCATCACCGACAGCTTGTGGAAGACATAGCGCAGCGTCATCAGCCCCAGGCCCGCCCCCACCGGCAGGCCGCAGCGGTGGAGGGCGTAGCTCTGCATGGGGGCTGACGCCGCCCCGCAGGAGGCTATATCCCCGAAGATATTCAAATGTACTACCTCCCACGCCTGCCGCAGCCCAAAGCCCGGCGCCCGGGTGCGCACCACCGTCCGGCAGGCCAGCGCGTCCAGCAGCTGGTAGCCGGCCTCCAGTGCGGCCAGCAGGGCCAGCGACCGCGGCGGCACCGCCCGCAGGGCGTCCAGCGCCCCGACACCCGTGCCCCGCAGCAGCACGGCAGACAGCGCCGTCAGGGCCAGCAGCACCAGCAGGCCGGTCAGCAGCATCTGTTTCTTTTTTGCAGTCATACGTTCCTTCTTCTGTGCAAAGACCGCCCCTGCGGCAAAGGCAGAGGCGGTCTTATATTATGCGATGGCGGATTTACTGCCCCTCCGCCTTCCCGCAGCTGCGGCAGCGGGCGCAGGCGCTCCAGAGGGCGTCGGCGGTGGGCTGCCAGGCCGCGGCGTAGGGCGCGGTGCGGTCGCACAGGGCGTCGACGGTCTCGGGGGCCTCGTAGTCGGTGCTTTTGGCCCCCGTCGCCTTGACCATGGCGCGCAGCTTTTCGGGGTTCTCCAGCATGGGGCAGGGGCGCAGCATGTTCTCGTTGAAGGGCTGGCCGTCGTGGTAGGCCATGAAGATGGGCGACTTCAATGCATCCAGCAGGCTGCAGTCCCGGATGTTGGCGTTGGAGTAGTGGATGAACACGCAGGGCTCCACGTCGCCGCGGGCGTTGATGTGCAGGTAGCGCCGGCCGCCGGCGATGCAGCCGCCCACATACTCGGCGTCGTTCTGGAAGTCCATCGAGAAGATGGGCTTGCTCTGGCGGAAGGCGCGGATGCGCTTGTACATCTCGGCGCGCTGTTCGGGGGTGGGCAGCAGGGCGGGGACGGCCCCGTTGCCTACCGGCATGTAGTGGAAGAACCAGATGAACAGCGCCCCCGCGTCGATGATCTGATCGAAGTACGCCTCGCTCGAGACGTCCTGCCAGTTGGCGCTGGTGTAGCAGGTCGAGAGGCCAAAGGGCAGCCCGTGGCGCTTGAGCAGGGCCATGGCATCCTGCACCTTCTGGTAGACGCCCGCGCCCCGGCGGCCGTCGTTGGCCTGCTCGAAGCCCTCGAGGCTGATGGCCGGGACGAAGTTCTTCACCCGCAGCATCTCCTGGCAGAATGCCTCGTCGATCAGGGTGCCGTTGGTGAAGGAGAGGAACTCGCAGTCGGCGTGCTTTTCACACAGGGCGATGACGTCCTTTTTGCGGACGAGCGGCTCGCCGCCGGTGAAGATGTACATATAGGTGCCCAGGCGCTTGCCCTGCGTCACGATGGAGTCCAGCTCCTCCAGCGTCAGGTTGAGGCGGTTGCCGTACTCGGCGGCCCAGCAGCCGGTGCAGTGCATGTTGCAGGCCGAGGTGGGATCCAGCAGGATGGCCCAGGGCACGTTGCAGCCCTCGCGGGCGGCCGTCTCATCCTGGGTGGCGCCGCCGAACAGGCTGGCGTTCAGGATGAAATTCTGGAAGAAGGCCTTGCGCACCCCGGCGTCCAGCTCGTACAGCTTGAGGATGAGCTGGTACCAGTTGCCCTTTTCCTCGATGGCGCGGCGGATAGCGGTGCGCTGGCTGGCGTACCAGCCGGTGGGCATCAGCTTGTCCACCATGTCCATCAGCTTGGGGATGTTGGTCTCGGGGTCCTTTTCCAGATAGTCCATCGCCTGGCTGAACACAAGGCCGAGGGCGGCGTTCTTGGTTTTATCGGTGATATTCATAACGTGAAACCTCGCTTTTACACTGATCTTGCGGCGCCGCGGGGGCGCTGCGCCTGTGGCTTGTGCTCAGTGTAAAACGGCGGGGCTTTTCTGTCACCGGGCAGAAGGGGGCGGGTGTGTCATTTTTACATAAAGCGGCGCGGCTGTTTCCTTTTGCCACAAAAAGGCGAAAGTGTCCATATGCCCCTCCGGCCGCCGCCTTTATCATAGAGGCAAAACAGCAACGACGCGAGGTGAGCGATATGACGCACGCTGAAATGAACCGCAGCATGGCCGAGGCCATCGTCCGGCGGAGTTTGAACGGCATCCAGACCGACCCCAAGCGGACCATCCGCAACCTGGTGGATCTGGGACGGGAGACGGCCAGCGGCCCGCTGCAGCAGAAGTTCCTGGGCATCGCCCAGCAGATGCTGCGCCAGAAGGACAGCCCTTACTACGCCCTGGTGCAGGACACCGTCCGCCGGGTGGACGCCGAGCGGCTGATGGCCTTTGGGATGAACCTGGGCTGGAACAGCCTGACCCAGGGGGCCAGAACCATCCGCGCCGAGGAGGCGCGGCGGGGCCATAACATCCCCTGGGCGTTGACGCTGCGGATGGCCCGCTGGCCGGGCAGCCTGACCGGGGGCGACTACCTGCGCCTGGTGCTGGAGGGGATGGAGCTGGGCATTTACAGCTACTTTCTGCTGCCGCGGGACCAGCCCTCGGTGACGCGCGCGCTGGAGCTTGCCTCCGCCAGTCGGGACTGCGCCTTCTGCCTGCTTTTGCCGCGGGAGGCGGACGCCCGCCTTGCGCTGGGCAGCCGTCTGGTGAGCAACAACCTGCTGGTCGGGCTGGACACCGCCGCCCCCGCCTGGCAGGAACAGGCCAACTGGCTGCGCGCAAAGCGGATGCCCTACCTGCTCTACCGCCACTACGCCGCCGGCGACGTGGAGGAGATCCTGACCGGGGTGTGGGCGCGGCAGATCATGCCCTGGGCCGGGGTGGCGGCACTGCTCGTCGCCGCACCGGACGCCGGGGACCAAGCCGGCGCGGCGGTCTACGACTACGCCGTCGAGTCCCGGCTGCGGCAGCGTTACCCCACCCTGATGCTGGATTTTTACCGCGACTGCCTGTACGCCGACCGCTGCATCTCGGGGGACGGCTGCTTTGTGGGCCTTTTGTCGGACGGCACCGTCACCGAGTACCGCGGCGGCTGCGAGACGCCCACCGACGCCTCCTTCCGCCGGACGCCGCTGGGCGCGCTGCTGAGCCGCTTTGTCAAAACGCAGCAGGCGGGGTGAGGGGTATGGACGCGAAAAACTGGAAGTACGTCCTCTGGACCATCGCCTACGCCATCGGCCTGGTGCTGGTGGTGCTGCGCATCGAGGATATCCTGCGCGCGGCGGGGCTGCTGTTGGGGCTGCTGCGGCCGCTTGTGTTCGGCATCGTCATCGCCTTTGTGCTGGACCACCCCTTCGAGCGGCTGCGGGGCTGGTTTTTGCGCAAGCTCCGCCTGCCGGCGCGGCGGGCCGCCGCCTACGCCATCGTGGCGGTCTACCTGCTGGCCTTCGGGCTGCTGGCGGCCCTGGTCGGCATCGTCGCGCCCGAGGTGGTGCGCAACCTGCTGCGCTTTGCCGGCAGCGCCGACCTCTACCTGCGCGACCTGCAGGACGCCCTCAACCGCCTGACCGCGGCCTTGGGCCTCAGCCGCATCGATCTGAGCGAGGTGATGGCTCTGGTGGACCGCTACATGGGCAGCCTGACCAGCGCCCTGGGCGATTTTCTGCCCCAGATCGTCGAGGTGACGGCCAGCGTCGTGTCGGCCCTGGCCACCGCCTTTGTCTCGCTGGCCCTCTCGGTCTATATCATGAGCGGCAAGGAGAAGCTGCTGGCGCAGCTGCGGCGCTGCCTGCGGGTCTACCTGCCCGCCGGCTGGCAGGGGCCGCTGGGCCGTGTCGCGGCCATCGTCTACGAGGTCTTTGACAACTATGTGGCCGGCCAGTGCAAGGAGGCGGTGATCCTGGGCAGTCTGTGCTTCGCGGGCATGACGGTCCTGCGGCTGGACTACGCCGGCATGGTCAGCGTGGTGGTGGGGGTCACGGCGCTGGTGCCCATCCTGGGGGCCTACATCGGCGGGGCGGTGGGGGTGCTGCTGCTTTTGTTCATCTCGCCGGCCAAGGCGCTGCTGTTCCTGGTCTTTCTGGTGGTGCTGCAGCAGGTCGAGGGCAACGTCATCTACCCCCGCGTGGTGGGCCGGAAGATCGGCCTGCCCGGCATGTGGGTGCTGCTGGCCATCACGGTGGGCGGCGGGCTGTGGGGCATCTGGGGGATGCTGCTGGGCGTGCCCCTGGCCACCATCTTTTACCAGCTTTTGCGGCAGGACGTCCGCAGCCGGGAGGCCCGGCTGCCCCCGGGCGAATAGGCGCAAAAAAGAGGGCGGCGCGGCGCGCTGCCCCCTTTGTGCTGTTCAGCTTTCGGTGGCCCGGCCAGCCTTTTCCTGCTCGAGCTGGTTGGATTGGATGTGGATCAGCCCCTCGGTGCTGTGCAGCAGGGCGACGAACTGCTCGGGCGGCAGCTTCGCCCCTTCCCCCAGCCAGTGAAAGACCGCCACCAGCACCGCGTCGGCCAAAAAGTGGGCGTAGAAGTCCCGCGCCGTCTGGGCCGGGATGCCGTCGCAGGCGGCCACCGCGTCGATCTCGCCCGGCGCGGGCAGCAGGTACTTTTCCACCGCCCGGAACAGAAATTCCTGGAAGTGCCGCCGGAAGGCGTTCTGCCCGTCGTACTGCATCAGGTGGGCGTAGAAGGCGCGGCTCTGGTAGAGATAGCGGCAGATCGCGTCGATCAGCGCCCAGCGGTCGGCTGTATCGGCCTTTTGCAGCGGGGCGATGATCTCGGTATCAAAGACCCACTCAGCCAGGGCGTACTTGTCCTGGAAGTGGTAGTAGAAGGTCTTGCGGCTGACCCCGCAGGCGTCGCAGATGTCGCTGACCCCCACCTTGTCGAAGGGCTGCTTTTGCAGCAGCTCCTTGAAGGCGTGGGCCAAGGCCCGCTTGGTCAGATTGGCTTCCGGCATACAAAACCCCTCCCGTCCACATTTTTTGACATAGTATACCAAAAAAGGCGGGACGGGGCAAGCGCCGGGCGGGAATGTTCACAAACCGAAAGAGAGGTACGGTATGCGCAAACGATGGTTCCGGCAGATCTTGCGCCGGCGTGTGTTCGTCATCCTGCTGCTGGCGCTGCAGATCTATCTGCTGGTGGGCCTGATCGGCGACGCCAGCCGGCTGGCCCGCTGGACCAACGCGGCCTTCCGGCTGCTCAGCGTGTTGGTGGGGCTGCGGGTGGTCAGCGGCAGGGACAAGCCCAGCTACAAGCTGCTGTGGGTGGTGCTAATGCTAGTCTTTCCGGTGTTCGGCGGGCTGCTGTATCTGCTGGTCTCCTTCCAGCGGTCCACCCGCTGGGCCGACCGGCGCTTGTCCCGGCTGGAACAGGCCAGCCGCCCTTTGCAGGGCGGCGCGGAGGGTTGCCGGGCCGCCTGCCGCGCGCTGCCCGCCCGCGCGCCCCAGCTGCGCTACCTGGAGGCGCGGGGCTTTGCGGTCTATCAGAACACCCATTGCGACTACTACCCCTCGGGCGAAGAGGTCTTCGCGGCCCTGCTGCCCGCGCTGGAACAGGCGGAGAAGTACATCTTCCTTGAGTTCTTCATCATTCAGGAAGGGCAGATATGGGACGCCATCCACGGCATCCTGCGGCGCAAGGCCGCGCAGGGAGTGCTGGTGCGGGTCCTGTACGACGACATGGGCAGCTTTCTGACCCTGCCCCGGGACTATGCCCGGCGGCTGGCCGCGGAGGGCATCGACTGTCGGGTGTTCAACCCCTTCCGGCCGGTGCTGTCCTCCATCCAGAACAACCGCGACCACCGCAAGATCGTTTCCATCGACGGCAGGACCGCCTTCACCGGCGGCTTCAACCTGGCGGACGAGTACATCAACGCCATCGAGAAGCACGGCCACTGGAAGGACGCCGGCATCTGCCTGCGCGGGGACGCGGCCTGGGGCCTGACCCTGATGTTTTTGCAGATGTGGGGCCTGGCCAGCCGCGCCGGGGACGAGCTGGCGGCCTTCGCCCCCGGCCCCGCCCCGGCGGGCGGAGAGGGCTTCGTCCAGCCCTACGCCGACAGCCCGCTAGACAAGGAGAACACCGGCGAGCATGTCTATATGCAGATCATCAACCGGGCCAGGCGCTACGTCTACATCACCACCCCCTACCTGATCGTGGACGATAGCATGATCTCGGCCCTGGCCCTCGCGGCCAAGAGCGGGGTGGACGTCCGCATCATCACGCCTCACCACTGGGACAAGTGGATCGTCCACATGACCACCCGCGCCTACTACCGCCCCCTGCTGGAGGCGGGGGTCAGGCTCTACGAGTACAGCCCCGGGTTCCTCCACGCCAAGATCTTCGTCTCGGACGACGAGGTGGCCACGGTGGGCACCGTCAACCTGGACTACCGCAGCCTCTACCTGCACTTTGAGTGTGGCACGGCGCTGTACCAGTGCCCGGCGGTGGCGCAGGTGAAGGCGGACTTCCAGCGCACCCTGGCCGCCAGCCAGGAGCTGACCCTTGCCGACTGCCGCCCCTCCCTGCCGGTCCGCCTGTTCCAGGAGCTGCTGCGCCTGGCCGCACCGCTGATGTAGCGGGGCGGGCGTGGCCGGAAGAATCCAAAGAAACCGCGCAGGGGTTTCGTGGCACACGACTTTGCTTGCAAAGTCTAGTGTGTTATACCTTTGCGAAGGAGAGGGC
>DWWN01000044.1 GCA_019119685.1 Candidatus Faecalibacterium faecigallinarum | reverse complement strand
CTCCCCGAGACACGGAATATCAAGTCCATCGTCACGGCCGAGGATCGCATCTGCGTGGAACGCAAGGGCAAGCAGGCCACCCAGGGCCTGCTCTATGCCCGGCTGCTCTGCTTCGGCAACGGCAATCTGGTGGCCGCCCACGACACCAGCGATGGTTTCTGGAGGCGGCAGATTTTGATCTCGGTCAAGGACAAGCCAGAAGGCCGGGCCGATGACCCTTACCTGATCGACAAGCTGTCAGAGGAACTGTCCGGTATCCTGCTCTGGGCGCTGGAGGGGCTGAAACGGCTGCTGGCGAATCAGTACCGCTTCACCCTCAGCGAACGCGCCAGGCAGAACCTTGCCGCCGCTATGGAGGACGGTTGTCACCTCGACCAGTTCATGCAGGCCAGCTCCTACGTCCGTTTCGACCCGGAAAGGTCGGCCAGGTCCACTTACCTGTTCCGCGCCTATAACAGGTGGTGCGCCGACAACCTGGAAAAGCCGACGACGCAAAAGAAGTTCAGTCAGTATCTTTTCAAGAACGCGGACCGGTATGGTATCCGCTTTTCCAAGCACATCGAGGGCGGCTACCGGGGCTATCGGGGCGTGTATGTCCGCCCTGATTGCGCCCTCGAATAAAATTGGGGCGGGAAGTGAAAATTTCCCGCCCCACGCGCCCCCTCGCCCGGCATCTCGAAAACAGGACGATTATTCGTTCTATTTTTTGGATTCGATTTATTGCAGATCCGCCCCTCCTGCCCATGAACCCGCCCGAAAGGGCGCGTTCGGGGCAGGAGGGCGGCTGGGGCGCGTATTTCTGTATTCCACGCAGAAAAATTTTGGAGGCCAGTCCTGGAGCAAAGCAGGGCCGTCCTCTCTCATTCCACACTTGGGGCTTTGCAAGTTGAATCACCCCCATGAGCTAGGCGGTGGACCGGAACAGGAGGTGGACTTGAACAAAAAGAAAAAAGTCGTCAATACTTCGATCTACCCCGATGAAGTCATCGAGCGTCTGGCCAGATGCTTCTATCCTGCCATTTTGGAGTGTTTCAACAGCGAGGAAGGCCAGCGGGCCTTCGCTGCCTGGCAGGCAGAACAGGCCAGCCCCACAGCCAAAGAAAAACAGGACGTTCCTACCGAGGAACGCCCTGCTTTACATACGGACTGCAAACGACTTTTTTCAGACAAGGCGCACCTTTCGGGGTGCGTCTTTCTTTTTGTTATCCAAGCAACCCTTCACTTTTCAACCCGCGTCAGCTCCCAAGCGAAGGCTGCGTCGTCCTGCTTGACCAATGGAGCTGTCAGGCCCAGAGTGGCCAGCTCATCGCCGCCATAAAGTTCGCCAGTGGCGGGGCGGTGTCGCGGTAATCGGCATCTGCCTCCAGGAAGGACAGCCGCACCGGAGTGTGGGCCAAAAGAGGGTCGTACCGCAGCTGGAATACCTGCACCAGACACCGGCTGCGGGCCAGGGCCAGCGCACCCTTGCCGCTGGTCCGCTGGGCACCCACCACCATGAAGTAGTCCCCGTTCTGTCCCCGGAATACATCCAGGTCGCGGAAGTGGGCGGTATAACCCGGCCGGCGGCTCGAGATAATAGCATTGTCTAAGGTTGCGCTCCATGGATGTGCCATTGCCTCCTTGTCATTCTTCTTTCGTGTCTGCGCTTATTATTTAACACAAAAGGGGCCCTCTTTGCCATGGCAATAACAAAAGAAGATATGGCAAAAACAAACTTTTTCTGTTATACTGTTTCCAGAGAGATTTCAGGGGGGCCGGGCCATGGAAAAAATGCGCGAATACAAAGAGACCAACCACAGCGTCGTCTTCAAATCCCGCACCGACCTTTCCTTTTACAGCGCCGGGCATGAGGTCTGCGCCCCTGGCCAGCACTACGGGCCCAAGTTCCGCGCCTATCAGATGATCCACTTTGTCCTCAGCGGCAAGGGCCGGCTGGAAGTAGCGGGCCGCACCTTCGAGCTGCAGGCCGGGGACGCCTTTTTGGTGCCCGCCGAGACGGTGGCCTACTATGAAGCCGACGGCGAGGAACCCTGGCACTATGCCTGGATCAACTTTCTGGGCATCACCTCCCGGCAGTACCTGCTGGAGCTGATGGAGGCTGCCGATGAGACCTATGTGCTGCGGGGGCTGCCGGTGCAGAAATACTACGCCACCATCCAGGAGGTCCTGCCGCTGGACGCCTCCTCCATCAGCGACTACCTGCTGGCCAACAGCCTGACCCTCTACATCTTCTCCCAGCTGTTCTACGACACCGGCTTTGACCACAGCAGCGTCCACAAGGGCTCGGTAGCCGAAGAAGTCAAACTCTACCTAGACGTCAACTATTACGAGCCACTGCAGATTCAACAGGTAGCCTGGCAGTTTGGCGTCCACCCAAACTATCTGACCCGCATTTTCCGCGCCGCCTATGGTGTGGGCCCCAAGGAGTATCTCACCCAGCTGAAACTGAAAAAGGCCGAGACCCTGCTGGCCACTACCAGCTACCCGGTAACGGTGGTGGCCGACTCGCTGGGGTTTGAGGACGGTTTCGCCTTCTCCCGCCTGTTCAAGAGAAAGACGGGCTTTTCTCCCACCGCCTTCCGCCAGCGGGCAGAGGGGCGCGAGAACACCTCCGGGCCAGGGGATATTTTCGAGCCTATTCCCGGCGGATGAGCAAAGCTTCCATCCCGTCCTGTCCCTGATGATAAAAGGAGGCCCTTCATGAAAAAACTCCGTCATGCTTTATATGCGGTCCTCAACGCCAGCGAGCCGGATTCCTCCGATTACCGCATCGCCAACTATTTGATTGAGAACATCTACAAAATGCAGCGCTTCGGCATCCAGGATGTGGCCGACGCCTGCTTTGTCTCCAAATCGTCGGTCAGCCGCTTTTGCCGGCGGATCGGCTATGCAGACTTTTTATCCATGAGCCAGAGCATCAAATATGTGCAGATGCGCACCTATAAGCGTTTTGACGAATATTTGGACCTGCCCGCGGAGAAGATGGCGGACGCCTACCTGGACCAGATGAGCCAGTGCATCCAGCAGGTCCGTGCTTACGCTTCTCCCGAGATCCTGTCTGAGCTGGCCGGGCTGCTGTTCCGCTATGACAAGGTGGGCATCTTCGGGCAGATGCAGTCCTATTCGGTGGCGATGAACTTCCAGTTCGAGCTGGCCTCCCTGGGCAAGCACGTGGCCAGCTTCATCATGATGTCCCAGCAGGAGGATTTCATCCTGGAGTCCGGCCCCGAGGCCATGGCCATCATCATCTCCTCCGGCGGGCGGTACTTCCAGGATTTCTCCCGTTACTTTGACTACCAGTCCAAAAACCGGCCCTATCTCGTGCTCATCACCAACAACCAGCGGCTGAAAAAGTGTGTGCCCTATGACAAGGTATACATCGTCCCCTGCGACAGCAACACCGCCAGCCAGCCCACATCCTTGCAAATTTTCGCCAATCTGGTGGCCATGCACTACAGCCGTCTGCTGAGCGAGCGGCCCCTCCAGGAGACCTCCTGAGACGGGCAATTCTGTTCTTCTACAAAAAACAAAAGGATCTTTCACGAAAGCAGTTCCAGGTTCTGGAACTGCTTTCGTTGTTAGGAAAAAACGAGACAATGGCTTTTTTCTATGCTATACTCATGTCAACCTAAACAAAAGCGCGCTGGTTATGAAGAAAACTTTTTGGAGGTATAGACATGAGCACCTTTGAAACCGTCCGTTCAAAGCTGGAAGAATGGATCGGCCGCTTTGCAGCCACGACGGCCATCAACGCCCTGAAAAACGGCGTGATCGCCACCCTGCCTTTGACCATGCTGGGTTCCATCTTCCTGCTGATTGCTTCCTTCCCCGTCAGCAACTGGGACGCCATCATGACCGCTCTGATGGGCCCCGACTGGAAATATCCCTTCACCCAGATTTCCGGCAACACCTTTGACATCATCGCCATGGCTTCTGCCGCCAGCATCGGCTACCAGTACGCCAAGCTCAAAGGGGTCGAGCCCTTTGCCTGCGGGCT
The DNA here is from genome assembly GCA_019119685.1 of Candidatus Faecalibacterium faecigallinarum. GTDB lineage: Bacteria > Bacillota > Clostridia > Oscillospirales > Ruminococcaceae > Faecalibacterium > Faecalibacterium faecigallinarum. The sequence goes on along the minus strand of DWWN01000044.1, from coordinate 18,847 downwards.
GATCTCCCTGGTCAACTTTCTGGCGTTGATCCCCTCCACTGTCACCAGCGGCGACGTCACCGTCGGCAGCGTCATCTCCAAAACCTGGTCCGGCGGCAGCGGCATGGCCACCGCCATCATCGTGGCCCTGCTCACCGGCTGGATCTACACCTCGGTGCTGGCCAAGGGCTGGCGGATCAAAATGCCCGACAGCGTGCCCCAGGGCGTGTCCGACACCTTCAGCGCTCTGATCCCCGGCTTCCTGTCCATCCTGGCAGCTTTCGTGGCCTGCGCTGTCCTCCACTTTGTGGGCGACACCTCCCTGGCCGAGATTCTGGTCAGCATCCTGCAGATCCCCCTCCAGGGCGGCCTTGGCTCTCTGCCCGGCCTGCTCATCCTCACCGCGCTGCTCAGCCTGTTCTGGATGTTCGGCATCCACAGCTCGGTGGTCAACTCCATCGCCAACCCCATCCTGCGGGCCAATGGCCTGGCCAACCAGGCCCTGCTGGACGCCGGCGTGGCCCTGACCGCCGCCAACGGCGCCTACATGGTCACTTACCAGACCCGCTCCAACTTTGTCACCATGTCGGGCGCCTGCTGCACCATCGGCCTGGTGCTGGCCATGTGCTTCTGCGCCAAGTCCAAGCAGTACCGCAGTCTGGGCCGTCTGGGCCTGGTGCCCACCCTCTTCAACGTCAACGAGCCGGTGCTGTTCGGTTTCCCCATCGTGCTGAACTTCGGCATGATCGTTCCGGTCTTCCTGGTTCCCATTGCCGCCGCCCTGCTGACCTATTTCTCCTGCTACATCGGCTTCGTGCAGCCCTTTGCCGCCATCGAAGTGCCCTGGACCACCCCGCCCATCATCAGCGGTTTCATTCTGGGCGGCTGGCGGGGCGCATTGCTGCAGATCGTCATCATCGCCGTATCCTTTGTGGGGTACTACCCCTTCTTCCGCAAACAGGACACCGAGGCCTACAAGGCTGAACAGGAATAAAAAGGAGAGATACTACCATGACTGAACAGAAAACGTTCCCCAAAGGGTTCCTCTGGGGCGGCGCCGTGGCTGCCAACCAGTGCGAGGGTGCCGAAGGCCGGGGCCTGTGTGTCTCGGACATGGCCCCCCACGGAGTGCGGGGTCCCTACGATGATGTGCAGCACCCCGGCAAATACTACCCCCACAAGGTGGCGGTGGACTGCTACCACCATTACAAAGAGGATATCAAGTTGATGGCCGAGATGGGGATGAACTGCTTCCGGCTGTCCATCGCCTGGAGCCGCATCTTTCCCAACGGGGACGAGGCCCAGCCCAGCGAGGAGGGCCTGCGGTTCTACGACGAGCTGTTCGATGAGATGCAGAGCCTGGGCATCCAGCCCATCGTCACCCTGTCCCACTATGAGACGCCCCTCTATCTGGTGGACCACTACGGCGGCTGGCGCAACCGCAAGACCATCGACTTTTACCTCAACTACTGCAAAGCCGTCTTTGAGCGGTACCACGACCGGGTCAAATACTGGCTGTCCTTCAACGAAATGAACAACGTGCTGGACTTCTACTTTGTGGCCGGCGGCATCCGCATCACCGAGGGCGAAAACAAGGCCCAGGCCATGTACCAGGCCTCCCACTACATGTTCGTAGCCACCGCCAAGTCCATCGCCCTGCTGCGCTCCATCGACCCAACCTGCAAGTATGGCTGCATGGTCAACTCCAGCACCCTGTACCCCGCAACCTGCAACCCGGTGGACGTGTTCGGGGCCTACCGGGGCCGCCGCCGCAAGTACTTCTTCATGGATGTGCAGGTCAACGGCCGCTATCCCCGCTATATCCAGCGCACCTGGCGGGAAAACGGCGTCCATCTCGAGACCCAGCCCGAGGACTTTGAGGTGATAGCCGCCAACACGGTGGATTTCATCTCCTTCAGCTACTACCGCAGCAACACCTACGAGGACGGCAAACAGACTGGCAGCGACACCGGCGGCTTTATCTCGGACCCCAACCCCTACCTGGAGCGCACCGCCTTCGGCTGGCAGATTGACCCCATGGGCCTGCGCTATGTCTGCAACGAGATCACCGACCTGTTCCACAAGCCGCTGCTCATCGCTGAAAACGGCATGGGCACCTACGATGAGGTCAAGCCCGACGGCACCATCGACGACGATTACCGCATCGACTATCTCAAGCGCCACCTGCAAGCGGTCTACGAGGCCATCCAGGATGGCTGCGAGGTGTTCGGCTACACCTACTGGGGCCCCTTCGATATTGTGTCGGCGGGCACCGCCCAAATGTCCAAACGCTACGGCTTCGTGTATGTGGACCGGGACGACGAGGGCCACGGCACCCTGAAGCGCAGCAAGAAAAAGTCGTTCGATTATTATAAGAAGGTCATCGCCACCAACGGCGCAAGTTTATTTGAGGAGGAATAATTGTATGAGAAACATCGTTCTGTTCTGCTCGGCCGGCATGTCCACCAGCGTCATGGTCCGCAAGATGGAGGAGGCCGCCAAGGCCATGAACTACGACTGCAAAGTGGCGGCCTACTCGGTCTCGGAAGCCACCACCTACGGCCCCGACGCCGATATCATCCTGCTGGGACCCCAGATCCGCTTCAACCTGAACAAGGTCCGCGGCCTGCTGCCCGGCAAGATCGTTGAGGTTATCGATATGCGCGCCTACGGCATGCTGGACGGCAAGTCTGTCATCAACTTTGTGAAGCAGAAACTGGGGGACTAAATCATGAAAGAAGAAAAGAAGATCGACCTGGAAGAAATGGCCCTGGAAATCATCACCAATGTGGGCACCGCCCGCTCGATGTATGTAGAGGCGGTAGAAGCCGCCAAGACCGGCAACTTTGAGGAAGCCCACAACCTGGTGGCCGAGGGCGAGAAGATTTTTGTCAACGGCCACCACGCCCACGCAGACCTGGTCAACGCCAAAATCGGTGTGGAGGAGCTGCAGTACATGTTTCTAGTGATGCACGCCGAGGACCAGCTGATGAGCGCCGAAACCCTGAAGATCGTCTGCGACGAGCTGATTGACATGCTGGAAGCCAAGGCCAAGCAGGCAAACTAAGTCGGGAGAAAACATATGCAGCAGTTTACTTACATCATTCAAGACAGCCTTGGTATCCATGCCCGGCCTGCCGGCCTGCTGGTCAAGGAGGCCAAGCAGTACCCGGACACCACCCTGACCCTGACGAAGGACGGCAAGAGCGCTAAACTCAACCAGTTGATGCGCCTGCTGAGCCTGGGGGTCAAGCAGGGCGATACCGTCACCCTGACCGCTGAAGGTCCCGCAGAGGCCCAAGCCGTAGCAGCCCTGCAGGAATTCTTCAAAGAAAATCTTTAATCAGGCAATATAAAGGCGCGCCCTGTCGTAGTATGGGGCGCGCCTTTCTTTTGTATGCTTTAGCAAAATGAGAACCCGCAGCTCCGCTGGGGAGAGTAAAAAGGCTTTACTTCAAGCATTGAGTGAAGCGAGAAAAAATCAACCACTTTACTGCTTTCAGAAAGTTGATTTTGGACAAACGTAGCCCGTTTACGGGCTGTGGGGCAAGTAATATAAGTGGCAGCTTTTTCAGTGCCTCTTGAGAGGCTTGCCGGTACGATGCCCTTCTAGGGCTATCTCAAACCCCCGGCTTTGCTGGGGGCCTGGCCTGCCCTGCCTTTTAGTACAGTTTCGGACAGGGGACAGCTCCCTGGTTCAACTCCCCAAAGAAAACGAAAAATCCGAACCCTTCTCCTATTGGAAAAAGGTTCGGATTTTGTGTTTGTGGTGCGGATAAGAGGACTTGAACCTCCACCGAGTTGCCCCGATTAGAACCTGAATCTAACGCGTCTGCCAATTCCGCCATATCCGCTTATTTGGTTTTGTGTGGCCAGCCGTTCTGGCTGGGACGTGTGTTATTATACCACATTGCGGCGGATTGTCAAGCGCTTTTTGCAAATTTTTTGCGGGGCGGGCCGTCACTGGCCCTGGCCGCCGGCGCCGGGCTCGGCGCCGGTCCAGCCAAGACGCTCGGCGTCGGGGGACGCGTCCCCGTTCTGGCGGGCCGCATCATAGGCGTCGGTGCCGTAGTAGGCGGACGGCGGCCCCAGTTCCAGCCAGAAGTCCTCCGGCTCGGGCAGGCGGGCGGCCTCGCTAGCGTCCTGCGCCTTGTTCGCATTTTGGGCGGCCTTGGCGGCCTTCGGGCGGCTGTTTTTGTCGGTCATGGCGAATCGCCTCCTTCGTGCATACAGTCTGCCCCAGTGGGCCAGACTATATCCGCACAGGAGGTGTTTTGATGGAGACCAAAGGCTGGAAAAGTTTCTGGACCGCCCTCTGGGTCAGCCTGCTGGTGCTGCTGCCGCTGGTGGCGGGCACCGCCGTGCTGGCCCAGCGGCAGGCGGCGGGGCGGGTGCGGGCTTCTGAGAGCCAGAGCGGGGTGCCGGTGCAGCTGCCCCGGGAGGAAAACCACCTGACCCTGCTGGCCTGCGTGGCCGGGGACGACCCCGCCTTTGTCCTGCTCTACCTGAACGCCGACCAGAACTGCATCCATCTGCTGGCGGTGCCGGGCCAGCTGGCCGTCCCCTTCAGCGATGGCAAGGCTTCTCTGGCCGACTGTTACGCCGCAGCGGGCCCCGCCCGCTGTTTGCAGGGGCTGCGGGCAGTACTGGACCTGCCGGAGGACGCCCACTATCTGGCGGCCACCCCCGAGACGCTGGCCGGCCTCTGCGACGGGTACGGCAACCTGCGGGTGGGCTTTTCGGGAGCGCTGTCCCCCGAGGAGCTGGCCCGCTTTGAACAGGCCGGCGTCGGGGACTGGGACGGCGTTTCGGCCCACGCCTTTTTGGAGGAGCTGGCCGCCAGCCTGCCCCCTGCCTCCACGGCCGCGGCACGGGCCGCCGTGTGGGACGCCTTTTTCCGGCAGAATCTGGACGCCCTGCCCGCCTCCCTGCCCGGCGCGCTGCGTTCGGCCAGCGATTCCCTGCTCACCGACCTGACCGCCGCCGACCTGCTGACCCTGGAGGACACCCTCGAACTGCTGGCTAACGGCCAGGCCGCCGTCACCAGCGGCGTCCTGCCCGGCCGCTGGGACCGCGCCGGCGGGCTTTACACGCTGGACGAAGAAGCAGACGCCGCCGTGCAGGCTTTCTTCAACGTGTCGGACAGCGCCGCCGCCAGCGGGGCACAGAGCGCGTCGTCCAGCGCGCCGTACCCCAGCACCAGCGTTCCCGGCGGGCAGGCGGACGGGCCGTCCATGTAGTAGCTGCTGAGGGCCGACAGGCGGATGCCGGCCTGCCGGGCCGCCGCCGCCAGCGCCGTGTCGGGCGGGATGTTTTTCCCGCGCAGCCGCAGCAGCAGATGGAGGCCGGTGTGCAGCCCCGACAGGGACGCCGCCGGGCCGAAGGCATCCTCCAGCGCGGCGGCTAAAGCGGTCCGCCGGGCCTTGTAGGCCACTCGGCTGCGGGCCAGGTGGCGGGTAAAATACCCCTCCCGGATGAAGCGAGCCAGGGTCTGCTGCTCAAAGCGGCCCACCGTGCCCGAATAGAGGCTGTACCGCTGCCTCCAGGCGGGCAGCAGATGGACCGGCAGGACCATATAGGCGATGCGGATGCCGGGGGCCAGGCTGCGGGCCACCGTGGACAGATAGACCACCGGCCCGTCGGCCCCGGCCATCCCCTGCAGGCTGGGCAGGGGCCGGGTATCGAACCGGAACTCCGAGTCATAGTCGTCCTCGATGATGTACCGCTGGCCCGGCCGCCGGGCCGCCCAGCCCAGCAGCTCGGCCCGGCGGGGGGCGGGCATGGTCACGCCGGTGGGGAACTGGTGGCTGGGGGTGACGTAGCAGACCGCCGCGTCCGACGCCGCCAGCGCCGCCACCGACAGCCCGCCCTCATCCACCGGCACGAACCGGCAGGGCCGGCCGCTGTTTTCCAGCACCTGCCGCGCCCGGGGATAGCCCGGGTCCTCCACCGCCGCCGGCCCCGGCAGCAGCGGGGCCAGCAGGCTGAGCAGGTGCTCGATGCCCGCTCCCACGATGATCTGTTCCGGCGCGCAGCGCACCCCGCGGTATTCCTCCAGATAGCCCGCAAGCGCCTGCCGCAGTTCCATCTCCCCCTGCGGGTCGCCGCGGGCCAGCAGGCCGGGCGAGGTGTACAGCAGTTCCTTTTGCAGCCGCGCCCAGGTCCGGGCCGGGAACAGCCGGGTGTCCACCCCGCTGGTGGAAAGGTCGTATTGCACCGGCGGCCCTTCCGGCGCAGGGGCCGCGGGCAGCTCCGGCGGCCGGTTTGTCTCTCCCGTCAGGACAGGCCGTGCCGGGTATTCCTGTACGTAAAAGCCGCTGCGGGGCCGGCTGGCCAGATACCCCTCGGCGGCCAGCATTTGATAGGCCCCGTCCACCGTGTTCACCGACACGGACAGCGCTTCGGCCAGGCTGCGCTTGCCGGGCATCCGGGCGCCGGCGGGCAGGGCGCCCGCGCTGATCTCCTGCGCGATGCTGCGGTAGAGCTGCTCGTACAGCGGCACCTGGGAAGCCGGGTCCAGCGCGGCGGTCAAATGCAGCACATCCATCCCTCCTTTGCAAACTGACCTCATAAAAAAGTTCTGTTCTGGGTATTTTCATGGATTCAGTTTTGGCTATAATAGGAGCATACCCGTCCAGGCAGCTTCTGTCAAGGGGGCGGGCGGAATTTTACAAACTGGAGGGATCGCCATGTCATCTACTGCGATGTGGCTGCTGCTGGCAGTCGTGGTCGTCGTTATCCTGTTCGCGAGTGTGCTGTATAAGCGCACCTTCACCCCCCATGAGCTGGCCCTAACCGGCGTCATGGCGGCCTTGAGCTTTGCGGCCTACCTGTTTTTCCGGGTGCCCTTCTACGGCGGGTCGTCGTTCCATCTGGGCAACACCTTCACCGCCCTGGCCGCCCTGCTGATGGACGGCGTCTCGGGCGGGCTGGCGGGGGCCATCGGGCTGGCCCTGGCCGACGTGCTGGCCGGAGACCCCGGCTACGCCATCACCACCTTTGTGCTCAAATTCATCATCGGCGTGGTGTGCGGGCTGACGGCCCACCGCCTGTGCCGGATCGACACGGCGGACCCCGCCCGGCGGCTGCCCTATGTGCTGCGAGTGACGGCGTCGGCCGGCTCGGGCCTTTTGGTCAACGTCATCACCGACCCGCTGCTGGGCTATTTCCGCAACGTTTACATTTTCGGGCAGGACTATTCGGTGGCCCAGGCCCTGGCCGGGGTGGCCGGAGGCGTCACGCTGGTGAACAGCCTGGTCTCCACCGTCTGCGCGGTGCTGCTGTACCTGGCCGTCCGTCCCGCCCTGGACCGCGCAGGCCTGCTGCCCCGCCGCGAGCCCAAGGGCAGCGTCCATCAGGCCAAAAAGGCATGAGCAGCTCTTGCCCTGCATACACATAACAGGAGCCGTACCGCCGTGGTATGGCTCCTGTTTTTGTATCTCCGGGGCTTGGGGGGCTGCGTATGGAACTGCTGTCTGCGATCAACGGGGTGGTGTGGGGGCCGCTGGGGGTGGGCCTGCTGGCCGCGGCGGGGCTGTGGCTGACGGTGCGGACCGGGTGGTTCCAGCTGACCCGCCTGCCCCTCTGGCTGGGGCAGACGCTGGGGGCCATCCTGCGGCGCAGCCCCGACCTCGCCCGGGAGGACGCGGGCAGCATCAGCCCCCTGCAGAGCCTGTGCACCGCGCTGGGGGCCACCATCGGCACCGGGAGCATCGTGGGGGTGGGCGCGGCCCTCATCAGCGGCGGGCCGGGGGGCATCTTCTGGATGTGGGTGACGGCCTTTTTCGGGATGATGACCGCCTACGCCGAAAACCTGCTGGGCCTGCGCTACCGGCAGTACCGCGCGGGCAGCTGGCACGGCGGCCCCATGTATTACCTTTCGGCGGGGGTGGGCGCTTTGCCCCGCGGCCGGCTGGCGGGCCGGGTGCTGGCGGGGACCTTTGCCCTGCTGTGCGTGCTGGCCTCCTTCGGCATCGGCAACCTGAGCCAGGTGAACGCCATCGCCGCCAGCCTGGAAGGCGCTTTCGGGCTGCCGCCCGCCCTGACGGGGGCAGCGCTGGCTCTGGTCACTGCGCTGGTCCTGCTGCGCGGGATGAAAGGGGTGGCCTCCGCCGCCGGCAGGCTGGTGCCCTTCATGGCCGTTTTTTATCTGGCGGGGACGGCGCTGGTGGTCCTGACCCACGCGGACGCCCTGCCGGCGGCGTTCGGGAGCATTTTCCGGGGCGCGTTCGGCCTGCGGGCGGCCGGGGGCGGCGCGGTGGGCTACGGCATGGCCGCGGCAGTCCAGTGGGGGTCCATGCGGGGCAGCTTTTCCAGCGAGGCGGGGCTGGGTTCCTCGGCCATTGCCAGCGGCCCGGCCTCCACCCGGGAGCCTGCCCGGCAGGGGATGTGGGGCATTTTTCAGGTGTTCGTCTCCACCTTCCTGGTCTGCACCATGACCGCCCTGGCCATGCTCACCACCGGCCTGGTGGACCTGGACACCGGGCGGATGCTCTCCCCTGCCCCGGCCCCCGACCTGGCGGGCGAAGCCTTTTCCGCCGCCCTGGGGCCGCTGGGCCCCGGCTTTGTGGCGGGGGCGGTGCTGTTGTTCGCCTGGTCGTCGGTGCTGGGCTGGAGCCAGTACGGCGCCGAGTGCTGGGCCTACCTCTTTGGGCCGGGAACAGTCTGGGCCTACCGGCTGGCCTTTCTGGCCCTGATCCTGCCCGGGGCCACCGCCGGCTTTACCGCCGCGTGGGCCTTGTCCGACACTTTCAACGGCCTGATGATGCTGCCCAACCTCGCCGGGCTTTTCGCCCTCTCCGGCCAGGTAGCGGAGGAGACCCGGCAGTACCTCCGGCGGCTGGATCAAAGCGGCTGAACGCAAAAAACTGCTCCCCCACCCGCCTTTCGCAGATGAGGGAGCAGTTTCTTTCTTTTGCTTCCCCCCAACGGGGGGACCGGCACAGCGCGCCGGCAGGGGGCAGAGAAAAGTCTTTTGGTTACTTTAGAAAAGTAACTTACTGGGGCTGCTTGCCGATGTAAGCCAGGATGCCGCCGTCCACATACAGGATGTGGCCGTTGACGAAGTCGGAAGCCTCGGAAGCCAGGAAGACGGCCGGGCCGCCCAGGTCCTCAGCGTTGCCCCAGCGGCCAGCGGGGGTCTTGGAGACGATGAACTGGTCGAAGGGATGACGGCTGCCGTCGGGCTGACGCTCGCGCAGAGGAGCGGTCTGCGGGGTGGCGATGTAGCCGGGGCCAATGCCGTTGCACTGGATGTTGTACTCGCCGTACTCGGAGGCGATGTTCTTGGTCAGCATCTTCAGGCCGCCCTTGGCTGCGGCGTAGGCCGAGACGGTCTCACGGCCCAGCTCACTCATCATGGAGCAGATGTTGATGATCTTGCCGCCGCCCTGCTGGATCATGTCGGGGATGACAGCCTTGGAGACGATGAAGGGGGCGTTCAGGTCAACGTCGATGACCTGGCGGAACTGGGCGGCGGTCATGTCGCACATGGGGATGCGCTTGATGATGCCGGCGTTGTTGACCAGGATGTTGATGTGGCCCACTTCCTCCGTGACCTGCTTGATGAAAGCGTTGACGGCGTCCTCGTCGGTGACGTCGCAGACATAGCCGTGGGCGTCGATGCCAGCCTCTTTGTAGGCGGCCAGGCCCTTGTCCACCAGCTCCTGCTTGATGTCGTTGAACACGATGGTGGCGCCGCAGTTCGCCATAGCGGTGGCGATGGCGAAGCCGATGCCGTAGGAAGCGCCGGTGATCAGGGCGATCTTGCCGGTCAGATCAAAGGATTTTGCAGTACAGACAGACATTGTTTGTATACCTCCTGTCACGGCGCAGTCAGAGCGCGCCGTTTGCTCTGCGGCGCAGGAAGCGCCGCCCGTTGATTTAATGATACCGCCTCGCCGCCCCGATGTCAAGGCTCGAACGCCCTCTTGTATCCCAGATTGCATAAACTGCTACAAAAAAGGCAAGAACCGCAGACCCGGCTCCGCCGCCGGGCGCAAAAAGCCCCGCGCTGCGGCAAAGCAAACACAGCGCGGGGCGGGGATAGCGTTCAGACGGCCAGCTTTATCAGCGGGCGGAAACGTACTTGTGCAGGGTCTTGCGGACAGCGCCGGGGCCGGCGTACAGCTCGGCCACCATGCCCTCGATCTTCTCGCCCAGGCCTGCCTCATACAGGTCGACGCCAAAGACGTCCTTGCGGGTGTACAGGGCTTTCAGGCAGCTGAAGTCCTGCGGGCCTTCCTTGACTTCCAGCGGGGCCACGATGGCGGACAGCTCTGCCAGCAGCGGATCGGGAGAGGGCTCGAACGCCTTGCCCTCGTCGTCGATGCCCTTGATGTAGCGGGCGTAGCCGGCCAGCACCAGGGGGATCAGCACCAGGTTGTTCATGTCCAGGCCGCGCTCCTTGTAGGCCTTGATGGTCTCGCCGAAGCGGATGGACAGCTTCTGGGAGGTATCGGTGGCGATGCGCTGGGGCGCGTCGGGCATGAACGGGTTGGGCAGGCGGCGGTTCAGCACGGCGTCGATGAAGTCGGCGGGCTTCAGCACGCCGGGATCGACCACCACCGGCATGGCCTCGATGTAGCCCATCTTGGTGATCAGGCCGCGGATATCCTCGTCGGCCATCTCGGCGCTGATGAGGGTGTAGCCCAGCAGGCAGCCGTAAATGGACATGGCGGTGTGCAGCGGGTTGAGGCAGGTGCAGACCTTCATCTTCTCGACCTTGTCCACCGTCTCGCGGTCGGCGTACATGACGCCGCCCAGCTCCAGCGGGGGCCGGCCGTTGGTGTACTTGTCCTCGATGACCAGGTACTCGGTCTCCTCGGCGTTGACGAAGGGGGCGGTGAAGGTGTGGCGGTCGGTGACGATGGTGTAGTTGTCCTCGAAACCATCGTCCTCCAGCATCTTCTGGACCTTGGCGTCGGGGCGCGGGGTAATCTTGTCGATCATGCTCCAGGGATAAGAGACCTTGCTCTCGTCCTTGACGTAATCCACAAAGCCCGCGGGCACCAGGCCCATCTCGGCCCACTTTTCGGCGTAGGCATAGACGCCGGCCTTGACCTTGTCGCCGTTGTGGGAGCAGTTGTCCATGCTCTGCAGGGTCAGGGGCAGGGCGCCGGCCTTATAGCGCTCGTACAGCAGGGCGGTGACTTTGCCCATGGCGAACTGCGCGTTCATGCCGCGCTCGAGGTCGGCGGCGTTGAAGCCGTAGCCCTTTTCGGTGATGGTGAAGGACACCATCTGCAGGCTGGGCTTCTGGAAGATCTCGACCAGGCGGGCCCAGTCCTCGGTGAACTGGGGGTCGGCCTTCAGGCTCTCGGTGACCGAGGCGATGACCTTCTTCTCGATGGTGCCGGTGGACTGCAGGCAGACCAGCAGGCTGAGGTTATCGTAGGGGCGGTAAGCCTTGTCGATGATCTCGTAGTCGAAGCTCTCGGCCACGATGACGCCGCGGTCGTATTTGCCCGAATCCAGCACCTGCTGCAGGATGGCCGCCGGGAAGGCGCGGAAGATGTTGCCCGCGCCGAAGTGGACCCAGGTGGGCTCGGCCGCGGTCTTGGCCTTGACGGTCTCGCGGTCGAACTTGGGCAGCTGGTAGCCTTTTTCCGCCCAGACGGGGCTGATCGGGCCGTGTTCAATATCAGTCAGTTTCATGTGGAAATACGCTCCCTTTCCTGTTTGTGCAGACGGCGCTTACTTCTTTTCAGCGTCCAGCTTGTCCAGCATATCCCAGACGCCCCACATATACATGATGCCCAGGGCGCGGTCGTACAGGCCGTAGCCGGGACGGACGGTGCCGGGGCCCTCGCCCCACAGGTGACGGCCGTGGTCGGGGCGGATATAGCCCTCGTAGTGGCAGTCGTGGTAGGCCTTCAGGATGTCCAGGATGTGGGTGTCGCCGTCGCAGTCGCGGTGGCTGGCCTCGGAGAAGTCGCCGTTGGGGAAGTGCTTGACGTTGCGGATGTGGGCGAACGCGATGCGGTCGCAGTGCTTGTAGATGATGTCGGCCACGTTGTTGTTGGGGTCGGCGTTCAGGCTGCCCGAGCACAGGGTCAGGCAGTTGTAGGGGTCGTCCACCATGGACAGGAAGCGGTCGATGTTCTCGGCGCTGGTCAGCAGGCGGGGCAGGCCGAAGATATCCCATGGGGGATCGTCCATGTGGATGGCCATCTTGATGTCGCACTCATGGCACACCGGCATCAGGGCCTCCAGGAAGTACTTCAGGTTCTCCCACAGCTTTTCCTTGGTGACGGGGGCGTAGGCCTTGAACAGCTCGTCGAGCTTGGCCATGCGCTCCGGCTCCCAGCCGGGGAAGGTCATGTTGTACTTCTCGGTGAAGCTCATGATGTACTCGGCCATGGCCTTGTAGTCGCTCTGGATCATGTCCTTCTGGTAGTACAGGGCAGTGGAGCCGTCCCCCACCGGGTGGAACAGATCGGTGCGGGTCCAGTCGAAGATGGGCATGAAGTTGTAGCAGATGACCTTCACGCCGAATTTGGACAGGTTGCGGATGGTCTGGATATAGTTGGCGATATACTGGTCGCGGGTGGGCAGGCCGATCTTGATGTCGTCGTGGACGTTGACCGACTCGACCACGTCCATGTTGAAGCCGTACGGCTCAAGCTGCTTTTGGACCTCGGCGATCTCATCGACCTCCCAGATCTCGCCGGGCATCTTGCTGTGCAGGGCCCAGACGATGCTGGTGACGCCGGGGATCTGCTTGATGTCGGACAGGGTGATCTTGTCGTTGCCCTCGCCATACCAGCGGAAACCCATTTGCATTGGCATAGTCTTTCTCTCCTTTGTGCTGAAATTCGCGCAGCCGCCCCGTGCCGGACACAGAGCGGCATCCTGTTACATCCCATTCTAGTATATCAATCTCAATTTGGCAAGTGGTAATCTTTCCATTCTTTTGGTTTGTTTTTTGTGGATTGTATCTAAACAACAAAAACCGTGAGAAAAATTTACTGTTTCTCACGGCGGATTTTTCTATTTTTAACAGAATTTTCAAAAGTCGTGCAGAACGCTCTGCCCTGCTCACCCCTCGATGAAGTAGTCGGGGTGGACCTTGCGGGCCGCGTCCACCGACACCCGGTACCGGGTCAGGTGCTCCCGCAAAGCCTGCTCCAGCGCTTCGAGGTCCCCTGCTTCCAGCGCGTCCACGATCTTGCCGTGCTGGCCGGGCACCGAAAAGTTCTCCTCCAGCATCAGGCTGAACAGGCGCAGCCGCTCAATGTGCTTGAAGGTGGACAGCATATGGTCGAAGTGGTCCTCCATGCCGCAGAACTCGAAGGCCAGCCGGTGGAAGCGGTTGTCGATCTCCAGCATATGGCTGTTCTTGAGGGGGGTCTCGGGGGCCGCGGCGGCCGCCTCATACTCCCGGATGTTGGCCCGGTAAGCCGCCAGATGCGCCGGCCTGCAGTGCCTGCAGACGTGGGTCAGCATCTCCTTTTCCAGCGTAAAGCGGGCAAACTGCTCCATCCGCATCAGTTTCAGATCAATGGGGGCCACATAAGTGCCGCTCTGGGGTTTGATGACCACCATGTGGGCGATATTCAGCATGATAAGGGCTTCCCGCACGGGGGTGCGGCTGATCCCCATTTCCTGCGCCAGCTGCCGGTCGTTGAGGGGGTCGCCCGGTTTCAGTTCCATGGTGACGATCCTGCCCCAGAGGGTCTGGTACGCTATCTCACGCGCGCTTTCAGGTGCTGCCATGACGGCGTGTCTCCTTTCTGTTCCCCTGTATGACAGGAGGTCTTGTTTTCTATCATTGTAAACTGATATTCCAGATGCGTCAATGGGCCATTTGTTCAAATTTTATCAGGGATTTTCTACACTCTGCGCACCCTGCCGCTCACAGGGCGGACTGCCGGGCCTTTCTGCGGCCGTACAGGGGCCAGTACCACGCCGCCGCCAGCGCCAGCCCGCAGGCCACGTCAATGACCGAGTGCTGCTTGGTGAACACGGTGGACACGCAGATCAGCCCCGCCCACCCGAAGGCCAGCACTTTCAGCCAGGGCCGTCCCTGGGCCAGTTTGCTCTTGGCAAAGGCCAGGGCCATGCAGCCCGAACTCTGGCAGTGGATGGAGGGGCAGACGTTGTTGGAGGCGTCCGCCTTCCAGATCAGCTGCATGATGTCCATGGCGAAGTTGTCCCGGCCCACCTGCTCCGCGGTGGGGCGCAGGTCCACCCCGTTGGGCAGGATCATGTACAAGATCAGGCAGAAGGTCATCCCCGAGAACATCATCAGGCAGAGCTTGTCGTAGGACCTGGTATCGAACCACCACAGCAGCCCCGTCACCCCCGCCAGCAGGAAAAACCAGCTGCAGTAAGGGAAGATGAACCACTCGTTGAAGGGGATCAGGTCGTCGATCGGGCTGTGGATGATGTAGGTGGGGTCGGTGATGGTCCAGTCCAGCGCAAAGAACCAGACCAGATAGATCACCCAGTAGAGCTGGAACCACAGATGGGGCCGGCTCCTCAGGATTTGGATCATAGCTTGCTCCTTTTATTTTACCGTTTCTTTTCTGTTCTTTTACCATTCAGGCCGGCAGGAGGATCTTCCCGCCGGGCTTTGTTATTGTATCATATCCTGCGCCCTTGCGCAAACGCGGCAAGTACAGTAAAATAGTGGAGAGCGCTGTCCGCTCGCAGAGGGGTCCCGGCCGGATGCAGCCGGGGAATTTGTTCTGTTTTTGTCATTCTTGACAGTTTGAGGTTTTGTGATGTATACTTCAGCCATTCGTCTTATTGCGGTGGACTTGGACGGCACCGTCCTCAACGACCGCAAGCAGCTCACCCCCCGCACCGCCGCGGCCCTGACCGAGGCCGCCGCCCGCGGGGTGGAGATCGTCCCCGCCACCGGGCGCACCGCCGCCGGCCTGCCGGCCGAACTGCTGGCCCTGCCGGGCGTCCACTACGCCATCACCTCCAACGGCGCCCGGATGATGGACCTGGCCTCGGGCCGCGCCGTCCGGGAGCTGTACCTCGCGCGGGAAACGGCCCTGGCCGCCTTCGACATCCTGGCCCGCTACGACTGCGTGACCGACCTGTTCCAGGACGGCAAGGGCTACACCACCGAGGCCAACCGGGCCGCATCCTACCGCTTCGTGCCCGACAACCTGCGGGATTACGTCCTGAACACCCGCACTGTCCTGCCCGACCTGCGGGCCTTCATCGCGTCCCAGGAGCGGGGCATCGAAAAGCTGACCATCTTCTTTCTGGATGAGGACGAGCGCCGGCGGGCCTGGGCCGAAGTGGCGGCCCTCGGGGTGGACGTGGTGTCCAGCCTGCCCCTGAACATGGAGATCAACGCCGCCGGCGTGGACAAGGGCGCGGGCCTGCTGGCCCTGGCCGAACAGCTGGACCTGCCCGCCAGCGCCCTGATGGCCTGCGGGGACGGCGGCAACGACACCGCCATGGTCAAAGCCGCCGGGCTGGGCGTGGCCATGGCCAACGCCTTCCCCGAAGTGAAGGCCGCCGCCCGCTTCATCACCGCCTCCAACAACGAGGACGGGGTGGCGCTGGCGGTGGAAAAATTCGTGCTGGGCAAGGAGGCTCTATGAACACTGACCCGATCCGACTGGCCGCCCTCGACCTGGACGGCACCCTGCTGGACCGCACCAGCAAGATCACGCCCCGCACCCTCGAGGCCATCGTCACGGCCATCCGCCGGGGCGTGGTGGTCCTGCCCGCCACCGGGCGGGGGCTGTCGGCCCTGCCCCGGGTGGTGGCCTCCATCCCCGGCGTGCGGTACGCCCTCACCTCCAACGGGGCCGCTGTGTGGGACCTGGGGCCCGACCCCATGGCCGCCGTCCGCAGCCGCTACGGCGAGCCCGGCCCCGAGCCGGTGGCCCAGCCCGTCTGCCTGTACCGGCGCACCCTGCCGGCCGAGACGGCCCGGGCGGTCTATTCCCTGCTGGAGCGGTACGAGGGAGAACTGAACTTCTTTGCCGACGGCCGGACTTTCAAGACCCCCGCCGGCCTGGCCTGGACCCGGGCCCGGATGGCCCGGCTGCTTTCCACCGAGGCCAAGCAGGCCGACGACGGGCGCTTTACCATCCTGCCCGACCTGCACCCCTACTTTGAGGCCCACCCCGGCGAGATCGAAAAATTCTGTATGTTCTTCGGCTCAAAGGAGCTGGCCAGCGAGGTGCTGCCCCAGCTGGCCGCCATCCCCGGGGTGGAAGCCACCCAGGGCTCCCCCGACAATGTCGAGGCCACCGCCGCCGGCGTGAACAAGGGCACGGCCCTGCTGGCCCTGGCCGGGCAGCTGGGCATCCCCCAGACCGAAGTGCTGGCTGTGGGCGACAGCGAGAACGACCGCAAAATGCTGGAGGCCGCCGGGGTGGCGGCCGTCATGGCAAACGGGATGCCCTCCATCCAATCTTTGGCGGACATCGTTTCGGAACAGGACTGCAACCACGACGGCGTGGCCGAGCTGTTCAGCCGGCTGGGCCTGACCGGCCTGTGAACCCCTGCCCTGAAGCGATTTTATGCAATGTATACAAGATATCCCAGCAAATATTGTGCTTTGTGAGTATTACCAAATGGCCTGCCTTGGTTTATACTAGTAGCATACAACAGTGTGCCTGGACAAGCCATGCCCATGGCTGTGGTCATACTGCGCAAGCCAGTAAGTAAAGGAGAAATGCGTTTATGTTTACGAATCCTACCCTGGAGCGTGTTTACGAGATTGGCATTATCCCCGTCATCGCCTTCAACAGCGTGGACGAGGCCCTGCCCCTGTGCAAGGCTCTGTCTGACGGCGGCCTGCCTGCCGCCGAGGTCACCTTCCGCACCGCCTGTGCGGAGGAGTGCATCCGCCTGATCCACAAGGAGATGCCCGAGATGCTGCTGGGCGCCGGCACCGTCCTGACCAAGGACCAGGTGGACCGCGCCATTGATGCGGGCGCTTCCTTCATCGTGGCCCCCGGCTTTGACCCCAACGTGACCCAGTACGTCATCGACAAGGGCTGCCTGGCCATGCCCGGCACCGCCACCGCCGGCGAGATGCAGCAGGCCATGAACATGGGCTGCGAGGCCCTGAAGTTCTTCCCCGCCGAGGCCAACGGCGGCGTCGGCATGCTGAAGAACATCGGCGGCGCCCTCAAGACCGCCAAGTGGATGTGCACCGGCGGCGTCAACGCCAAGAACGTCAACGATTACCTGGGCTATGACCAGATCTTCGCCGTGGGCGGCACCTGGATGTGCAAGAGCGACGTCATCAAGGCCGGCGACTGGGCCAAGATCACCGCCATGTGCAAGGAGGCCGTCGACACCATGCTGGGCCTGAAGCTGGTCCACATC
The DNA here is from genome assembly GCA_019119685.1 of Candidatus Faecalibacterium faecigallinarum. Classification (GTDB taxonomy): domain Bacteria; phylum Bacillota; class Clostridia; order Oscillospirales; family Ruminococcaceae; genus Faecalibacterium; species Faecalibacterium faecigallinarum. The sequence goes on along the minus strand of DWWN01000044.1, from coordinate 1,558 downwards.
GGCATCAACACCGCCAACGAGGACGAGGCCATGTCCACCGCCAACGCCCTGGCCGCCCTGCTGAACATGAAGGTGGCTCCGGGCAACTCCAGCATCTTCGTCGGCAACAAGGAGTTCGAGATCATGAAGAAGCCCGGCCGCGGCACCCATGGCCACATCGCCATCGGCTGCAACAACGTCGACCGCGCCATCTACCACCTGAGCCGCCGCGGCGTCAAGTTCGACCTCGACTCCAAGAACGTCAAGAACGGCAAGACCATCTCCTGCTACATGGCAGACGAGATCGGCGGCTTTGCCATCCACCTGGTCAAGGTCTGATCTTTTCCCTCATTATCTCTCCCGCCGCGGGTCCCGGCCTGCGGCGGGACATTTGAAGTATACCCACACATAAAAACGAAACAGTGAAGGAGAACACTACAATGAAAGTCGTTACCTTTGGCGAACTGATGGTCCGTCTGCAGCCGTACAACTACGAGCGCTTCGTCCAGGCAAGCACCCTCGAGTTCACCTTCGGCGGCGGTGAAGCCAACGTGGCTGTCTCGCTGGCCAACTACGGCGTGGACGCCGCTTTCGTCACCAAGCTCCCCGCACACGCCATCGGCCAGTGCGCTGTCAACAGCCTGCGCCGCTACGGCGTCGATACCAGCATGATCGTCCGCGGCGGCGACCGTGTGGGCATCTACTACAACGAGAAGGGCGCTTCCCAGCGCGGCTCGGTCTGCATCTACGACCGCGCCAACAGCGCTATCCAGCTGGCCCAGCCCTCCGACTTCGACTGGGACAAGATCTTCGAGGGCGTCGACTGGTTCCACTTCACCGGCATCACCCCGGCTCTGGGCGAGAACGTGGTGGAGATCTGCCGCCAGGCCTGCAAGGCTGCCAAGGCCCACGGCGTCAAGATCAGCTGCGACCTGAACTACCGCGGCAAGCTGTGGACCCGTGAGCAGGCCCGCGCCGCCATGACCGACCTGTGCCAGTACGTTGACGTCTGCATCTCCAACGAGGAGGACGCCAAGGACGTGTTCGGCATCGAGGCCGAGGCCACCGACATCTACGGCGGCACCCTGAACCACGAGGGCTACAAGAGCGTGGCCAAGCAGCTGGCCGACAAGTTCCACTTCGAGAAGGTGGCCATCACCCTGCGCGAGAGCCACAGCGCTTCCGACAACGGCTGGAGCGCTATGCTGTACGACGCCGCTACCGGCGAGTACTGCTTCTCCAAGAAGTACGAGCTGCGCATCATCGACCGCGTGGGCGGCGGCGACAGCTTCGGCGGCGGCCTGATCTACGCGCTGTTGAACGGAAAGAGCACGCAGGAAGCGATCGAATTCGCGGTTGCGGCTTCCGCGCTGAAGCATTCCATCGAAGGAGACTACAACATGGTTTCCGTGGCTGAGGTGGAGAAGCTGGCAGGCGGCGACAGCTCAGGACGCGTACAGAGATAATAGTAAATAAGGAAAAAGCCGGACGGAAGGGAAAAGCTCCATCCGGCTTTTTGTTTGTCAAAAAACTCTTCCTATTTTTTCAAATCTGTTATATAATGAATCGATGGAAATTT
>DWWN01000043.1 GCA_019119685.1 Candidatus Faecalibacterium faecigallinarum | reverse complement strand
GCAGAATTTCTTTCTCATATTGATTTATTTTCGTGTATTTTCTGGGCATAGCAAAACCTCCTCGTGTAGTTCTATTATCCTACACGGGGAGGTTTTTTGTCTATTGTCTACTTTTTACGGACCTGTTCAGGCTGTGGAAGAAGATGCTGTTTTTGTTTTGCAGCCCCAAGGGGGCGGCGGCACAGCCGCGGGGGACTTCCTCTGGGGTGGGCGGGTGGGCTCCCGGTGTGCCGGCTGCAGTTCTTGATGGATAACGACGGAGCCGCGCCCGCTGAGGCGGGCGCATACAGATAGGAGCGGCGGGCGGCTGGCGCCCGGAAAAAGCGATGCGCATTTCCTCTATTGCGCAGTAAAGAGCTTTTTCAGCCAGACGCCCGGAGCGACTTTCCGCTTTTGGGTCCAGGGGGACACCCCCTGGTCGTTTAGGGGTGGGTAGGGTGTCCAGAGGGCCTAGGGAGGGGGAATCGAAACCCCCTCCCTGGCCCTCTGGCCCTGCGGAGCATCATTCAGAAAAGAAAGATCATGCCTTCTTTTTGTCCTGCGCTGTTTTTTGCGGATTCAGATACCGCCACAGCGTGGTACGGCTGATGCCCAGCCGTTTGGCCGCTGCGGTCTGGTTGCCGCCCACCGCGGCCAGGGTGCGGTAGATGGCGTTCATGACGATCTCGTCCAGGGTGCCGGAAGCCGCCTCGGCGGCCGGGGCGGAGACGGCGGCCTCCGAATGGTAGGTGCTGCGCTCCCGGGCCAGCACCTCGGCCACCGCGCTGCCCCGGATGTAGGCCGAGTCGGTCAGGGTGACAAGCTCCTGCAGCACCTGCTTGAACTGGGTGTAGTTGTTGGGCCAGTCGTATTGCAGCAGCTGCTCGGAGGCGCGGGGGTCGAACCCGATGATCTGTTTGCCCAGCTCGGCATTCAGGCTGCTGAGGTAGAGGCTGGCCAGACTGGGCAGCTCGTCGCGGCGGCTGCGCAGGGTGGGCAGCTGCAGCGTCAGGCAGCCCAGCTGGCCGCGCAGCACCTGCACCGGCTCGGGCAGGGGCTGGCCCTCGACGCAGGCCGCCGAAAACAGCAGCCGGACGCGGCGGGGGAGATTGGTCTCGGTGGCCACCGCCAGAAGTTCCTGCTGGTACTGGTGGGACAACAGTTCCAAATGCTGGAAATAGACGGTGCACCCGCCCTCGTTCAGGGGCGAAGCGTAGTGGTTGAACAGGTACTCCCAATTTTTGTCGGTCATCAGGCTGCAGTCCACCACCGCAAGGGGGCTGTTCACCAGCGGGCTGCGCAGGTACAGCGCCCGGGCGATCTGCTCTTTGCCGGTGCCCACCTCGCCCAGGATCATCACCGGCTGGCGGGTGGGCGCAATGGCGTTGACCTGTTCTTCCAGCACGCCCATGGCCCCGCTGATGCTGTAAAAGCTGTGCATGAACTGCTGCATGGCCTCGGCCTCATCGAAAAAGCGCAGCCCGTTTTTGGACGAGCGCAGCGGGATCTGGGACAGCTGGCAGTGGAACACATAGTAGTGCTCCCAGCCGGCCCGCAGCCGGTGGGCGGTCACGCGGGTGAACTCGCTCCCTTCGCTGTGGAAAAAGCGCAGGGGAGACGCCGGCGAGATGTCGGGGATCTTGGCCCGCAGCAGTTCCAACAGCTTGGGGGAAGGGGTCTCCCGGGCGGCATAGACCAGCTGGCCGTCCTTGTCCAGAACGACGGTGTTGCCGCTGCGGGTGCGGGCGATGCCCTCCAAAAGCTGGTTTTGCCGCCGCAGCTGGCGGAAACGGTCGCTGATCTGGACGGCCTGGGCGAAAGCGTCGTGGAGGCTTTCCACCCCCGAGGTGATGAGGAAAGCGTCGAAGCCCTTCTGCCGGGCCAGGGTGTGGGTGACCATGTCGCTGACCACCATTTTGTAGCCGCCCTCCCGCAGGCGGTCCAGGGCGCGGTTGGTCTCGTCCATGCTGTGGATGGTGATGATATCCATATCCAGCCGCAGCAGGTCGCACAGGGTGTGGGCCGGCTCGGTGATGCTGGGAAAGCCCACGATGGCGTAGAGGTTGGAGTAGTTCTCGGCCATTTTGATGGCCCGCAGCACGTCGTAGACCGACAGCTGGATGGACACCACCGGCAGGTCGGTCACTTCCCGGATGCGGTCGGCGGTGCCGCCGCGGGAGATGATGACGTCGTAGTTTTCCAGCTGGACCGACCGGACGATGGACGCGCCGGCCTCCAGATCGCCGGTATAGGCGTCGAGCTGGATGTTGGGGAACTCCTCCGCCACCCGCTCCATGGCGGTCTGCATCCCGTCGTAGGGCGCAATGCCCAGAATGTGCGTGACCTGTCCTTCCATTGTGAAACTCCCTTCTCGTGTACCGGATGTGCTCTCTGATCCTATTGTAGCATTTTGATACAAAAAGAAAAGGGCAGACCGAGCTAAAACGTTGCAATATAGAACATATTTGCCGCGGCATTCACAAAAATATGAGCATACATTTCAAATTGTTACAGTTTTGCGCGGCGGGCCGTTGCTCCCGGAAGGCAAACGTGATAAGCTAAAGGTACCAAAAGGGCGGCCGGCAGGGCCGCCCCAAACCAGGAGGTGGAACCATGATCACGTTACTGATCGTTGCGGATGACTTCACCGGCGCGCTGGACACGGGCGTCCAGCTGGCGGGCAGCGGCGCGCGCACCCGCGTGGTGACAGACCCGGATTTTTCCCCCCAGAGCGCGGAGGGGGCCGAGGTGCTCGTGATCGACGCCGAGACCAGACACCTGCCCCCCGCCCAGGCGGCAGACATCGTCGGGGACATCGTCCGCCGCGCGGTGGAACAAAAGGTGCCGTACATCTATAAAAAGACCGATTCGGCCCTGCGGGGCAACGTGGGGGCCGAGCTGGGCGCCCTGCTGGCAGCCAGCGGAGAAAAGGCCCTGCCTTTCCTGCCGGCTTACCCGCAGATCGGCCGGTGCACCAAAGGGGGCGTCCACTACATCGACGGGCAGCCGGTGGCCGAAAGCGTCTTTGGCATCGACCCGTTTGAGCCGGTGCGCCATTCCGACCTGGCCGGATTGATCGGGGCCCAGAGCAGTGTGCCGGTGCACAGCCTGCCGGCGGACGGCCCGGCCCCTAGCGGGCAGGGCATCTACGTCTACGACGCCTGCTCCCTCGAGGACCTGGAACAGACCGGCCGCACCCTGGCCGCGGCGGGCCGGCTGCATATCTCGGCGGGCTGCGCCGGGTTCGGCGCGGTGCTGCCCCGGCTGCTGGGCCTGGGCGGAAAAGAATGTGCGCCCGAGCCCCGGCTGGACCCCCGGCTGCTGGTGGTCTGCGGCAGCGTCAACCCCATCACAGTGGCCCAGCTGGACGCAGCCGAACAGGCCGGCTTTGCCCGGATGCGGCTGTCCCCCCGGCAGAAGCTGGAACCGGGCTACTGGCACAGCGAAGAAGGCCGGGCCGCCCGCGCCGGGATCGAGGCCATGCTGGAACAGAACCGCTGCGCCATCCTCGACAGTAACGACGCCGGAGGCAACAGCCTGACCGCGGACTATGCCGCGGGCCTTGGCTGCGGGCTGGAGGATATGCGGGTGCGGATCGCATCCAGCATCGGGGACCTGGTGGCCAGCCTGTTCCACAGCCCGGCGGTGGGCACCATCCTGATGACCGGCGGGGATACCCTGCTGCAGGTGATGCGCTGCGCCGGCGTCCGGGAGCTGGAACCCCTCTGCGAGCTGGAAAAAGGGGTCGTTCTGGCCCGGTGCACCTACAACGGCTGCACCAGGCACGTCATCACCAAATCGGGCGGGTTCGGACAGGCCACGCTGCTGACCGGCCTGGCTGCCCGCCTGGCCGCACAGGCAAATGGATACGAACTCGAAGCAACCGGAACGATTTGACAGAGAAAGGACGATGGACATGACTTATCCGAAACTGCCCGGCCTGACCTGGGACGGCACCCTGTATCAGAACGACGAGATGGGCACGGTGGAAGCCCTGCTGCCCACCGGCGGCTGGCCCACGGCCCATGCCCCCGCCATGGTGGAGCTGCCCGGCGGCGACCTGCTCTGCTGCTGGTTTGCCGGCACCTATGAGGGCAGCGCCGACATCCACATCATCTGCTCGCTGCTGCCCAAGGACGCCCCCGCCTGGCTGCCCCCGGTGGACATCTCGGGGGACCCCACCCGCAGCGAACAGAACCCGTCCCTGTTCTACGGGCCCGACGGCGCGGTCTGGGCCATGTACACCGCCCAGCTGGACCGGGTGCCCGGCAAGGACAATATGCAGTTCACCTCGGTGGTCCGCTGCCAGAAGAGCTTTGACGGCGGCCGCACCTGGGGCCCCTATGAGACGGTGTTCCCCGAGGAGGGCACCTTCTGCCGCCAGCCTATCCAGGTGCTGTCCAACGGCCGGTGGATCTTCTCCAACTGGCTCTGCACCGACTCGGCCGACGGCCTGTCGGGGGACCCCACCGCCTTCCGCATTTCGGACGATGAGGGCAAGACCTGGCGGATGGTCATGATGCCCAAGTCCAACGGCCATGTTCACGCCAACGTGGTGGAGCTAGAGCCGGGCCATCTGGTGGCCTTCATGCGCAACCGCGAGGCCTACCGCATCCACCGCAGCGAGTCCTTCGACTGGGGCGACAGCTGGACCGAGCCCAAGCCCACCCCGCTGCCCAACAACAACTCCAGCATCAGCGCCGTCAAGCTGGCCAGTGGGCGCATCGCCATCGCCTGCAACCCCACCTGCACCCCCGACCCCCAGCCCGGCAAGGCGGCCTGGCCCGGCCTGCGCTGCCCGGTGGCGGTGGCCCTGTCCGAGGACGGCGGCCTGACCTTCCCCCTCATCCGCTGGATGGAGCGGGGCGAGGGCTTCATGGGGGAGGAAAACCGCACCAACAACAAACAGTATGAGTACCCCTATCTCATGCAGGGCAGAGACGGCACGCTGCACCTGGCCTACGCCGCCCGCACCCGGCAGGGGATCAAGTACGTCCGCTTCCGCGAGGAGGACGTGCTGGGCGCCAAACGGGAGCGGGTGGGCCTGTACAACCCCACCGCCGCCCAGGGAACCAAATAAAGCGCGCAAAAGCGCGCTTTCCAGGGGAAACCCATTTCTGCCTGCTGCGCAGGACAGAAATTCCTTCCCCCTAATCCTCTTGCGCTTAGCCGGTTTTCGCGGCGCGCAAGCGCTTGCGAAAATCGGAGCGCTGCTCCGGGTTGCGGTGCCCTGCTTTTGCTTCGGGCGCCGCAGCGCCCTCACAAAAGACAGACCGCGGCCCCTGCTCTGCTTCGGCTGTTTCGTCCGCAGGACGCGCCTCAGCTGCGCAGCCAGCGGCGGCTCGCTGCTTCGTCCACTGGACGCGCTTCGCCGCCGCTGCCCTGGGGACAAAATTTAGCGCCGAACCGCGCACTCGGCCTTCGGCCTCGCACACTCTCACCGGAAAATTTCCCTGTCGGTGTCCAGACTGTACGCACATGTCGTCCAGTCTGGACGGATTGGAATGAAAATATCATAGGGAGGAGATTTTTATGCTGACCCAATACAACCTGAAGATGCCCCACGCCGTCTACGGCGGCGAGAACGCCATGGACAACATCACCGCCATCATCAAGGCGCGGGGCGCCAAAAAGGTGGCCATGTTCACCGATAAGGGCATCGAGGCCGCCGGCCTGTTCACCCTGCCCGAGGAGGCCGTCAAGGCCGCCGGCGCCAGCTACTACGTCCTGGACGACCTGCCCGCCGAGCCCAACTATATGGCGGTCCAGAAGCTGGTGGACGAGTTCAAGCACAGCGGCGCCGACCTGATCGTGGCCTGCGGCGGCGGCAGCGTCATGGATGCCGCCAAGCTGGCCAGCGTCCTGGTCACCGACGAATACGGCGTCAAGGAGCTGCTGGACGATCCCGGCATGGCCCAAAAGTGCGTGCCCATCGTCCTGATCCCCACCACCGCCGGCACCGGCGCCGAGGTCACCCCCAACGCCATCGTCGCCGTCCCCGAAAAGGAGCTGAAGGTGGGCATCGTCAACGAGCACATGATCGCCGACTACGTCATCCTGGACGCCCGGATGATCAAGAACCTGCCCCGCAAGATCGCAGCGGCCACCGGCGTGGACGCCCTGGCCCACTGCATCGAGTGCTTCACCAGCAACAAGGCCAACCCCTTCAGCGACCTGTACGCCCTGGAGGGCCTGGACCTGATCCTGAACAACATCGAAAAAGCCTGCGACGACCCCGAGGCCATGGAAGAAAAGAACCGGATGCAGATCGCGGCCTACTACGGCGGCCTGGCCATCACCGCATCGGGCACCACCGCCGTCCACGCCCTGAGCTACCCGCTGGGCGGCAAGTACCACATCGCCCACGGCGTGTCCAACGCCATCCTGCTGGCCCCGGTGATGCGGTTCAACAGCGGGCACCCCGCCGTCAGGGAGCGGCTGGCCGTGGCCTATGACCGCTGCTGCCATGAGGAAAAGACCTGCACCACCGTGGAGGAAAAGGCCGCCTGGATGATCGCCCGCCTGGAGCAGATCGTCAGGCACCTGGACATCCCCACCAGCCTGAAAGAGTTCGGCGTGCCCGAGGAAGATCTGGAGGGCCTGGTGGAGGCCGGCATGCAGGTGCAGCGGCTGCTGGTGAACAATATGCGGCCGGTCACGCCGGACGACGCCCGCAAGCTGTACCAGGAAGTGATGTAACGCGCTGCGTTACCCGCAAATACAATCAAGAAAAAATAAAGGAGAACCTACCATGAAGGCAGTCGAAATCAAAGGCATCATCCCCCCGATCATTACCCCGATGAACGATGACGAGTCCATCAACGTGGCCGAGCTGCGGGCCCAGGTCAACCGCCAGATCGAGGGCGGGGTCCACGCCATTTTCTGCTTCGGCACCAATGGCGAGGGCTACATCCTGAACGGCAAGGAAAAGGAGCTGGTCCTGCGCACCGTCATCGAGGAGACCAACGGCCGCGTCCCCGTCTATGCCGGCACCGGCTGCATCTCCACCAAAGAGACCATCGAGCAGAGCAAGATGGCCCAGTCCCTGGGTGCGGACGTGCTGTCCATCATCACCCCCAGCTTTGCCGCTGCCAGCCAGAACGAGCTGTACGAGCACTATAAGGCTGTGGCCGAGGCGGTGGATATGCCCATCGTCCTGTACAACATCCCCGCCCGCACCGGCAACGCCCTGGCCCCCGCCACCGTGGCCAAGCTGGCCCAGATCGACAACATCGTGGGCGCCAAGGATTCCTCCGGCAACTTTACCAACATCCTGGCCTACATCGACGCCGGCAAGAGCAAAAAGAACGGCACCTTCTCCACCCTGTCCGGCAACGACCAGCTCATCATCTGGAACCTGCTGGCCGGCGGCACCGGCGGCATCGCGGGCTGTGCCAACGTCTACCCCCATGTGATGGCTTCCATCTACAACCTGTTCATGGAGGGCAAGATCGAGGAGGCCAAGGCGGCCAACGCCAGCATTGCTTCCTTCCGCGCCTGCTTCAAGTACGGCAACCCCAACACCATCGTCAAGACGGCGGTGGCCATGCTGGGCTACAACGTGGGCAAGTGCCGCGCACCCTTCAACCAGGTGCCCGAGGAAGGCATCAAGGCCCTGGAAAAGGTCTTGAAGGAGAACGCCGAGAAGGGTATGTGCTGAGGACCCTCTCAGTCTCGCTTTGCCGGCTGCTCTGCAGCCCTCTCAGTCTCGCTTCGCTCGACAGCTCCCCCACACGCGGGGGAGCTGAAACGAACCTGTAGGTTGCTCCTTGCCTCCCGCGCGTGCGAGGAGGTGTCGCGGCGCTTTGCGCCGTGACGGAGAGGGGAGCGTGCCGGCGAATTTTCCCAGAATCATTGGAGGGAGTGTATTTATGAAGAAACCCATCGTCGGCATCACCATGGGCGATCCGGCCGGCAACGGCCCCGAGATCACCGTCAAGGCGCTGGCCCATGCAGATATCTACGACCGCTGCCGCCCCATCGTGGTGGGGGACGCCAAAATGCTGGAGCAGGCCAAAGGTTTCGTGGGCCGGCCGGACATCCAGATCCACCGCTGCGAAAAGGTGTCGGACGCCCGGTTCACCCCCGGCACCATCGACGTGCTGCACATGGAGCTGATCCCCGATGTGAGCAGGTTTGAGCTGGGCAAGGTGAGCGTGGAGGGCGGCAATGCGGCTTTCCAGTGCGTCAAAAAGGTGATCGAGCTGGCTTTGGCCGGCGAGGTGGACGCCACCTGCACCAACGCCCTGAACAAGGAGGCCATGAACAAGGCCCTGGAGGCGGACGGCGGCGCCCATTCGGACGGATACACCCATTTTGACGGTCATACCGAGATCTACGCCACCTACACCTACACCAAAAAGTACACCATGATGCTGGCCCACCACGACCTGCGGGTGGTCCATGTCTCCACCCACTGCTCCCTGCGGGAGGCCTGCGACCGGGTCAAAAAGGCCCGTGTGCTGGAGGTGATCGAGATCGCCAACCAGGCCTGCCGGGATATGGGCATCGAGCAGCCCAAAGTGGCGGTGGCCGGCCTGAACCCCCACTGCGGCGAAAACGGCCTGTTCGGCACCGAGGAGATCGAAGAGATCAAGCCCGCCATCGAGGCGGCCAAGGCCGAAGGGATCAATGCCATCGGGCCCATCCCGCCCGACAGCGTGTTCAGCGAGGCACTGGGCGGCTGGTACGACATCGTGGTCTGTATGTACCACGACCAGGGGCACATCCCCCTCAAGACGGTGGGCTTCGTGTACGACCGTGAAAAGCAGGCGTGGAAGGCCGTGGAGGGCGTCAATGTGACGCTGGGCCTGCCCATCATCCGCACCAGTGTGGACCACGGCACCGGCTTTGCCCTGGCGGGCAAGGGCACCAGCAACGAGCTGAGCCTGGTCAACGCCATCGACTATGCCGTGCGGATGGCCAACGGACGCAAAAAAGCATAAACACGGCGTGTCTGGCGGCACGCTTTAGGGGGCGGGGCAGAAGGCTCCGCCCTTTTTGCGTTTATTGCAAAACGAAACGGCTGCAGCGCGGGGAAGGGGAGAGCTCCGCGTTTGTCAAAGCGAACCAAAACGTTCTGAAATGGAACGAAAACGGGCGAGCTGCCCGCAAATGTTTCAAAAAGCGACAGAATGCGAAGGACAAATTTGAACAAATTTTGATTCTGTTCCCTGCTGAAACGGATTTTCCCGCATGGCCGATTGAGGCAAACCGCAGATTCGGATATAATTTAGACACAAAGATCAAACCGAACTGTGCAGGATGCCGAAACCTGCATATGCGGAAGAGGGTTTGAAAAAAGGAGGTCCATCTACATGACAACACCCATGATCATTGCTCTGGCTGTGACCGTCTTCATGATCATCCTGATCATGATGGACAAACTGCCTTTTGGTGCGCCGCCGCTGCTGGCGCTTCTGCTGTTGGTCGTTTTCGGCGTGACCGACATCAAGACTGCGTTCGGCGGCTTCTCCAACTCCACCATCGTGATGCTCGCCTCGTTCATGGCGATCATCGCCGCGCTGCAAAAGACCAGCTTCATCGTAAAATTCAAGGACGCCATCTTCAAAATGGCAAGCAAAGGCGGCTTTCTTGCTTATGTCCTGCTGATCCTCATCGTCATGCTGGGCTGCAGCCTGTTCGGCACCGGCTCCACCGCCTACTATGTGCTGGTCATCGGCCTGCTGTCCAACCTGCCCTACAGCAAGAGCCTGCCCCCCTCCAAGGTGCTGATGCCCGCGGGCTTTGCTGCAAACCACCCGCTGCTGCCGTTCAACACCGCACTGCAGTACGGCATCGTCATCGCGGTGCTGCAGAGCGCCGGCGCTTCCTCGGAGGTCAACCTGGTCAAGTTCTCCTTCGTCAACCTGGCGCTGTCCATCGGCTTCCTGGTCTGGTGCCTGCTGGCCTACAAGCTGATGCCCGACCACCCCATCGCCGCCGCGCAGGAGACTGCCGCGGATAACCACGAAGTCACCCTGACCAAGCAGAAAGAGATCATCACCTACATCTGCTTTGTGGTCGCCGTCATCGGCATGATCCTGCAGAGCAACATCGGCGACGCCGGCTACGCCATCACCGGCCTGGCTGTCGCAGCCCTGCTGATCTTCGGCATCATGGATTTCAACGAGATCCGCAACGCCATCAGCGCCCCCATCATCCTGATGTCTGCCGGCGTCATCGGCATCGCCGACGCCCTGGGCAGCACCGGCCTGACCAACCTGGTGGGCGAGACTGTCGCCGGTATGCTGGGCGACAACGTCAACCCCTTCGTCCTGATCTTCGTGTTCTGCATCCTGACCAGCGTCCTGGCCACCCTGACCGGTTCCACCATCGGCACCGTCTACGTCTTTGCCCCCATGGCCATCGCCACCTGCTTGAACCTGGGCCTTGACCCCACGGCCGCGGCTGCCGCCATCGTCATCTCTGGCTGGTGCGGACACTTCCTGCCCATCGACGGTATGCCCGCCATGATCATGGGCGCCGGCGACTACAAGATCGGCGAGTTCTGGAAGTTTACCATTCCCCAGTACTTCATCCGCCTGCTGGCCCTGACCGCCGGCGCGGTCCTGATCTTCCCCATGAAGTGAGAAACCATTTCTGCTTAAAAAGGAGACTCTTATGGCCTGCAAATTTGAACTGGAGCACATCGGCGTCAACACCCCCAACGCGGACGAGGCCGCAAAGCTCGCCCAGCTGCTGAGCATGATGTTCAATCTGGAGCCCCGCCACGGCCAGAAGTCCGAGTTCGGCGGCCCCTACTTCGAGTGCATGAAGGCGCCCTTCCTGGGCACCAACGGGCATATTGCCATGCGCACCCCGGACCTGACCGCCGCTGTGGCTGAGCTGAAGGAAAAGGGTTTCACCTTCAACATGGACACCGCCGCCTACTTTGACGACGGCCGGCTGAAGAACGTCTACCTTGACGGCGAATACGGCGGCTTTGCCATCCACATCATGGAAAAGTGATCCCCTCAGCACAAGAGTACCTGATCCCTGCATAGAAAAATCCCACATCCCTAAACCCTGCAAGTCAAAAGCCGGAGGCGCCCGCCTCCGGTTTTTGACATTTTGATGCCGCCCCACACCGCAGATGAAACGTTAAAAAGAAAAGCACCCGGAAACAGCGTTTCCAGGTGCTTTTTGCTGGTGGAGGCGATGGGAGTCGAACCCATGTCCGAAAAGAGTTCAGCGTGAGTATCTCCGGGTGCAGGCGATCAACGACATTCCCTCTGCGTCACGCCGGTCGCCAGGCTAACGCTTCAGTAGCTTCATAAGTTCATGACGGTCCGCAAAGCTTAGGTCCGTTCACGTGCTGTGTCTAAAGGACGCCCCGGCCCCACACGACACAAATGTGGGCGGAACGAGGCAGCACTCAGGCTGCCTGGAGCTGATAACGATTGTTGTCAGTTATTGTTTTGGAGGATTTTAGAGCAGGTCCCCCGCTGCTACCCGCTGCCCAGGCCTCGCTCCCCCCGTCGAAACCTTTACGCCCCCATGAAACGCGCCCCGAAAGGCGCGGGGAAAGTAAGACGAAGGGGCATTTCTGCCCGGTTGAATGGACTCAGTAATAGCGTCCGTTGGATTTCAGGGCCCGGTCGATGGAACGCTTGGCGTCCCGCTTGGCCGCGTCGGCCCGCTTATCGTAGAGCTTTTTGCCTTTGCACAGTCCCAGCTCCATCTTGACCCGCCCGTGCTTGAAGTAGAGCGAGAGGGGCACCAGGGTGTAGCCCTGCAGCTTGCACTGCTGGCCCAGGCGGCGGATCTCGCTTTTGTGGGCCAGGAGCCGCCGCTCCCGGGTGGGGTCGGCGTTGAAGATGTTGCCGTGGTCGTAGGGGGTGATATGCATCCCCTTGACGATCAGCTCGCCGCCGTCGATGTCCACCCAGCTGTCTTTCAGGTTGACCCCGCCGGCCCGCAGGCTCTTGACTTCGGTGCCTTTCAGCTCGATGCCGGTCTCCAGCGCTTCCATCACGAAATATTCGTGGCGCGCTTCGCGGTTGGTGGCGATGGTCTTGGTCGCCGGTTTTTCTTTGACTGCCATCCGCAGCACGCCTCCTTTCTTTCAGACGCAGGAATATTGTACCACAATTTTCCAAAAGCGCAAGAGAAAACGGATGAAGAAACTGTAAATTTTCGCTTTATCGAGCCTTTACAGTTCGAGCCGGCCCTCCAGGGCGCGGAAAATGGTCTGGCGGTCGGCCTGTTCCAGCCGGGAGCCCACCGGCACGCCGGAGGCCAGGCGGGTGGCGCGCACCCCCAGCGGCTTGACGGTGCGGGCCAGGTAGATGGAAGTGGCGTCCCCCTCCACGCTGGGGGGCAGCCCCATGATGACCTCCTTGACCTGGCCGTCGGCCAGGCGGCCGACCAGCTCGCGGATGGTCAGGTCCTCGGGCCCGACCCCCTTCACCGGGCTGATGAGCCCGTACAGGACATGGTACAGCCCGCGGTATTCCCTCGTGCGCTCGATGGCCTGGACGTCCCGGGCGGTCTCCACCACACAGATGATGGAGTGGTCCCGCTTGGGGTCGGCGCAGATGGGGCACAGATCGCCCTCGGTATAGTTCTGGCACTGGCGGCAGCGGTTCAGCTTGGTGTGCACCCCGCGGATGGCCTGCACCAGCTTTTCGGTCTGTTCGGCCGACAGGTTCATCAGCTGATAGGCCAGCCGGGTGGCGCTCTTGTCGCCGATGCCGGGCAGCCGCTTCAGCTCGTCGATCAGCACTTCCAGCGGCGCGGCGGCGTTGCTCATGGACGCGCCTCCCGCTTACAGGCCCAGGCCGGGGATGTTCAGCCCGCCGGTCAGCTTGCCCATCTCAGCGGCGGCGGCCTCGTCCACCGCCTGCACCGCGGCGTTGACCGCGGCGGCCACCAGGTCCTGCAGCATCTCCACGTCGTCGGGGTCCACGGCCTCGGGCTTGATGGCGACGGACAGCACCTCATGCTTGCCGTTCATCTTGACCGTGACCATCTCGCCGGGGGCGCTGGCGGTGTACTCGGTCTGCTCCAGCTCAGCCTGCTTGGCCTGCATATCGCTCTGCATCTTCTGGGCCTGACGCATCAGGCTGTTCATATCGGGACGGCCGTAGCCGCCGGGCATTCTTGCTTTCATTGCAACAGTTCCTCCATGGAAAGTATGGGCACCGCTGTGCCGGTTTATGAGCGGCGCCGGACGGCGCCGTCGTCGATGGTAATGTCCAGCCCCAAAGCCTCCAGCTTGTGCAGGGATTCCTCTGCGCTGGCCTTGGGGCGGCTGGCGGCCTTTTCAGGCTCATAGGGGCCGATGGGCACCGCGATGCCCGACACTTCGGCGATCAGCTTTTTGATCAGCCGCTGGCTGCCCTTGTTGACCCGGATAAAGTCCCGGAAAGTCTTGCCCCCGTCGATCAGCACCCGCACCCCGTCGAAGTAGGCCTTCGACTTTTTCAGGTAGCCGTACAGCATGGGGTCGGTGTCCCGGATGCGGTCCACCACGTCGGCCCACTGGGGGTAGGGGTTGATCTCTCGGCCCGCCACCCGGCGGGGCTTGTCCAGCTGGGGGTCGGCCGCAAAGGCGGGCTGTGCCGCCGGGGCCGCTTCCTCCTGGATGGGGGCGGGCGGCTCGGGCGGGATATAGGCGTCCTCCGGTTCGGGAGGCGGCGGGGCAGGTTCGTCCCAGGGCAGGGCCTCGGCCGGGGGCGCGCTCTGGGGGGCCTGCCGGACCGGCTGGGGATCGTCCCAGGGGGGCAGGTCGGGGGCCTTCTCCGCGGCGGGGGCAGGCTGGGCCGCCGCCTGCGCGGACGGTGCAGGCTGGGCGGGCTGTGCTGCCGGGGCAGGGGAGGGGGCAGAGGCGACGGGCCCGCTGGCAAAGGGCCGGACGGCGGGCTGGGCCGCAGGTTCGGCTGTCTCAAGACGTGCAGGGCGCGCCGCCGGAGCGGTCTGGGCGGCCGGTGCGGCGGCCTGCGCCTCTGGTTCGGTCAGGGCAAAGAGGGCCAGTTCCAGCTCGATCCGCTGGTCGCTGCCCCGGGCCATGTGCTCAAGGGCGCTGCCCAGAGCCCGGATGGCCCGCACGGCTTCCCGCCGGCCGAGCGCGGGGCCTTTTTCAAGATACAGAGCCTCCTCCTCGGGGGAGACGCCGCTGAGCAGCTCCCGCCCGCCGGGCAGGGCCGCCAGCATCAGGCTGCGGTAGTGGGCGATCAGCTCCTCGGTCAGCCGCTTGATGTCCACCGACTGCTGGCGCAGGGCGGCCAGCTCGGCCAGGGCCGACGCGGCGTCCCGGGCCGACAAGGCGTCCGACATACGGAACAGGTAGCTGCGGTCGGTGACGCCGGCCATCTGCCGGACCACCGTCTCGTCGATCTGATTGGTGACGCCGGCGCAGGTGTCCAGGATGGACAACGCGTCCCGCAAAGCGCCGTCAGCCAGCCGGGCGATGAGCCCCGCCGCCCCTTCGGTGAGGGAGAGGCCCTCGGCCCCGGCCACCTGGGCCACCCGCCCGGCAATGTCCTCCGGGCTGATGCGGGTGAAGTCGTACCGCTGGCAGCGGGAACGGATGGTGGCCGGCACCTTCTGGATCTCGGTGGTGGCCAGGATGAAAATGACGTGGGCCGGAGGCTCCTCCAGGGTCTTCAGCAGGGCGTTGAAGGCCGCCGTGGAGAGCATATGCACCTCGTCGATGATGTACACTTTATAGCGGCAGGTGCTGGGGGTGTAGGCGGTCTCGTCCCGCAGGTCGCGGATGTCGTCCACGCCGTTGTTGGAGGCGGCGTCCATCTCCACCACGTCCAGGATGCTGCCGTCGTCGATGCCACGGCAGACCGGGCACTGGCCGCAGGGGTCGCCGTTTTGCGGGTCCAGGCAGTTGACCGCCTTGGCGAAGATCTTGGCGCAGGTGGTCTTGCCGGTGCCGCGCACGCCGGTGAACAGATAGGCGTGGCCCACCCGGCCGGCGGCGATCTGGTTTTTCAGGGCCGCCACGATGGCCCGCTGGCCCACCACATCCTCGAACCGCTGGGGCCGCCACTTGCGGTAAAGGGCACGATACATGGCCCGAGCCTCCTTCCGGCAGAAAAGCATAAAAATACGGACAGCGCCGCGGGGTTGTCCCCCGCCTTGCGAAGCTCGGCATACGAATGCAGGCTGGCTGAAACGCACCGTGCACGCCGCTTAAGGCTGCTTGGTTCCCCACCTGACCTGGTTCACAGCGGCCCAGTCGTACAGGGCCCGCATCCGTATGCCGAACCGCGCAGCAGGCGCTGTCCGACATGGCAAGCATCACAGCAAAGCTGTATGCTTTCAGTATTTTATCATATTTTGCCCCGGAATGCAAGAGGAAGGCAGGTTCAGCAATAAAACTTTGCCTGGCCGAAATAATCCCGCCACTTGGCAATGATCTCGCTGCTGCGGGCCTCCAGAATCGCCATGATATTGCGCAGGGTGCGTTCAGGGATGTGGGAATGATTGTTGCATAAAAAGCACCCGCCCGCCGAAGTGATCCAGATCTTGGTGGCGTTGCTGCTGGGCGCACCCTGCGCTACATGGACGTGGACCGGCTCGAGAGGGTCTCCCTCGTTTGACCAGAAATAGACCCAGTAAGGGCCGATCTTAAAGATTTGCGGCACTATCAAAGCCCCCTTCCTGGGCAAAGCGAAGGATCAAGTGGGCGGTCGAGCGGATGACCTCCGCGCAGCGGGACAGCTCCGGCTGGGTGAAACCGGAGATGTCCTCCCACCGGTACGAGGGCAGCCAGCAGACGGCGTGATGAAAGCCGTCTTTGGCGTCCGGCTTTTCCATATAGACTTTAACAGTGCCGTCGCTGTGCATTTCGGAGTGGACGATCTCGGTGCCGTCGTCCAGGGTGAGAAATGGATACATCATAACAGTGCACCTCCCTCGCATTTCTCTGCCTTTATGATACCATGAAGTTTTTTGACTGTAAAGGCCCGTAACCCGTATAAATAAGAACAGGCCGCCGCGAGGCGGTAAGACCTTGCGGCGGCCCGGCTCAGAGGCGGACGGTGCGGGTGGCGACGGCCTGGCGGAAGGCCGCGTCGTGCTCCACAAAGAGCATGGCGGGGGCCGAAGCGCCGATCAGCTTTTCGATCTGCATCCGGGTGTAGATGTCGATGAAGTTGAGCGGCTCGTCCCAGACGTAGAGGTGGGCTTTTTCGCAGAGGCTTTTGGCCAGCAGCACCTTCTTTTTCTGGCCGCTGGAAAAGCTGGCCATGTCCTTTTCAAACTGGACGCGGGAAAAATCCATCTTGCGCAGGATGGCCTTGAACAGGCTCTCGTCCAGGCCGTGCGCCCGGGCGAAGGCGGACAGGTCCCCGGCAAGGCCGGCGGTGTCCTGCGGCACATAGGAGAGGATGAGGCCGGGGGCGGTGCGGACAAGGCCGGTGTGGGGGATGTCCTGGCCGCAGAGCAGCTTGAGCAGGCTGGACTTGCCGCTGCCGTTGCCGCCGTCCAGGGCGACGCGCTCCCCACGGCGCACCTCGAAGCGTACCGGCCCGCAGACCGTCCGCCCGCCGTACTGGACCGACACGCTGTCAAAGGCGGCCAGCAGGTCGGCGTAGTGGAGCAGGGGAGTGACGCGAAGGTCCTCGGCGGTCTCGACGTTTTTCAGCAGGGCGGACTTTTCCTCGATGGCCTTGTGCTGGCGGGCTTCGATGCACTTGGAGCGCTTCATCATTTTGGCGGCCATGTGGCCCACATAGCCCTTGTCGGCGGCGCCCTTCTTGCTGGCCTCCACTCGGTCGGACCAGACGGCGGTGCGCCGGGCCGACTGTTCCAGCCGCTTGATGTCCTTGCGCAGGCGCTGGTCCTGGGCCTGCTCCAAAGCCTGACGCTGCTGGAAGTTGGCGAACCACGAAGAAAAATTGCCGCTCTGGACCTCGATGTCCGCCCGGTTGAGGGAGAGGATGTGGTCCACGCAGCCGTCCAGGAAGCGCCGGTCGTGGGACACCAGGATGAAGCCCTGCTTTTTCTGCAGGTAGGCCGCCACCATGGCGCGCGCTTTGGCGTCCAGGTGGTTGGTGGGCTCGTCGATGAGCAAAAAGTGCCCCTCGTTCAAAAACAGGGCGGCCAGCAGGACCTTGGTCTGCTCCCCGTTGGAGAGGCTTGCGAAAGCGCGGTCCAGCACGTCGGGCCGCACCCCCAGCAGGGAGAGCTCCCGCTCTAGCTGCCAGCTGGCCGCGCCGGGGCAGACGCCTTCCAGCACCGCCCGGGTGGGCCGGTCCTTGTCGGGGACGGGGTAGGGGAAGTAGTCGAAGGCGACAGGGGCGCGGATGGAGCCGCTGTATTCATATTCGCCCAGCAGCAGCTTGAAAAACGTGGTCTTGCCGCGGCCGTTGCGGCCGATGAAACCCAGCTTCCAGCGGGTGTCCAGCTGCAGGCTCACGTCCTCAAAGATGGGGTCGAAGCTGGACGGGTAGGAAAACGACAGATGTTCGATCTGGATCAATGCCAAGGGGCAACCCTCCTTTGCACAAAAACAGGCCGCAGGAAGGTTCCCGCGGCCATCTGTGCGCAAAGCAGCCCCTGCCGCCGGCGGGCGGACAGGCGCTTTGCTCCCCTGTATGGTAAAAGGGCGGACGGGATGGGTCATTTCCTGCAACCGGGCACAGCGATGCCGTCAAACGGCGCGCTGTGCAGTTTGGTTCGTTCAGCAGGAAAAATGACGCATCCTTCCACCCCTTTCGTTTCTTTTTCAGCGATACTGTACCACATTCCGCGGGCAGTGTCAAGGGGCGCGCTTGCGCCCGGCGGCGTTCCATGGTATCATACACATGGATCTACATGGATTTTGCAAGGACAGGACTGTCTTTTTTACATTTGTGTGCTATACTGGATAAAACCGAAATCTCATTGCAAAAGGTGGTACCAATGGAACAATCACAAAAAATGACCAGCCTGGAAAAGCGCTGGGTCCTGTACGACGTGGGCAACTCGGCGTTCACTTTGCTGATCTCCACCATCCTGCCCATCTATTTCAACGGGCTGGCCGGGGCGGCGGGCCTGAGCGACGCCGAATACCTGGCCTTCTGGGGGTATGCGGCGTCCTTTGTGACGGTGGTGGTGGCCGTGCTGGGGCCCACCCTGGGCGCGGTGGCCGACCTGCCCGGCATGAAAAAGAAGCTCTTTGTGCTGTGCGTGGCGGTGGGCGTCGCCGGCTGCGCGGTGATGGGCCTGCTCCAGTCCTGGGTGTGGTTTCTGGGCTGTTTCGTCATCGCCAAGATCGGCTACAGCGCCAGTCTGGTCTTTTATGACTCGATGCTCACCGACGCCACCACCCCCGAGCGGATGGACAAGGTCTCGTCGGTGGGGTACGCTTTCGGCTACGCCGGCAGCTGCATCCCCTTCGTGGTCAGCCTGGCCATCGTGCTGGGGTACGAGGCGATGGGGCTCACCCTCAACACCGCCATGCTGGCCGCCTTTCTGCTGAATGCGGCCTGGTGGCTGTGCTGCACCCTGCCCCTGCTGCGCAGCTACCGGCAGCGGTACAGCGTCCGGGGCGGCGGGCACCTGGTGCGGGGGGCTTTCCGCCGCCTGGGCGAGACGCTGCGGGAGATCCGCGGCAACAAACAGGTGTTCTGGTTCCTTGTCGCCTTTTTCCTCTACATCGACGGCGTGTACACCATCATCGACATGGCCACCGCCTACGGCCAGGCTTTGGGCCTGGACAGCACCGGGCTGCTGCTGGCGCTGCTGGTGACCCAGATCGTGGCGTTTCCCTTTGCGCTGCTGTTCGGCTGGCTGTCCCGCAGGGTGGACACGGCCCTCCTTGTCTCGGTGGGCATCCTGGCCTATGTGGGCATCGCGGCCTACGCCATCTTCCTGCGCACCCAGGGCCAGTTCTGGGTGCTGGCTGTCTGCGTGGGGATGTTCCAGGGCGGCATCCAGTCTTTGTCCCGCTCCTACTTCGGCAAGATCATCCCGCCTGAGCGCTCGGGCGAATACTACGGCCTGCTGGACATCTGCGGCAAGGGGGCGTCCTTTGTGGGCACCTTCCTGGTCAGCGCCCTGACCCAGCTTTCGGGCAGCACGTCCACCGGCGTCATGGTCATCGCGCCGCTGATTTTGCTGGGCTTCTTCGCCTTCCGCCGCGCCGTCCGCGAGGGACGCAAAAACGAAGCGTGACCGCTTGCGATCCAATGAATTGAGGTGAATGTTTATGCCTGCTGTCTATGCACACCGCCGCTTTGGCGAAAAGGTGTTGGCCGCCTGTCAGAACGACGTGGCCCGCACCGCCATCGAAAGCTATCCCGACCTGTACAACATCGGCCTGCAGGGGCCCGACATCCTGTTTTATTACGACCCCCTGCGCAAGAACGCCTATAAAGCCGCCGGCGACGCCATGCACAACGCCCCGGCCGCGCCCTTCTTCGAGGCGGGGGCCGCCCATGTGAACGGCCGCCCTGAGGGCCAGGCCCTGCTGAGCTATCTGCTGGGCTTTCTGTGCCACTTTGCGCTGGACAGCGAGTGCCACAGCTACATCGAATACGAGATCGGCCGCAGCGGCCACCGCCATGTGGCCATCGAAACGGCGCTGGACGGCGCCCTGATGGAAAAGGACGGGGTAGACTGGCGCACCGCGAACCCCGCGGGCTACATCGTAGTCAGTGAAGTCACCGCCCGCACCATCGCCCGCGTTGTGCCGGCGGGCCGGGAACAGGTGCGCCAGTGCCTGAGCAACATGAAGCTGGTCAACCGGCTGCTGATGCCGGGCAGCCCCCTGCGCAGCGCGCTGGTGGAAGGGGCGCTGCGCCTGGCCGGCAAGTGGGAGGCGCTCGGCGGCCTGCTGGTCACTGCGCTGGACCGGCCCGCTTACGCCGCCAGCAGCGACGAGCTGGGCTATCTGTTCGACGGGGCGGTGCCGGTGGCGCTGGACCTGATCGACAACTACTGCGCGCATATCTTCCGCGGCGCGCCCCTCAGCCCCCGCTTCGGCCGCACCTACGGCCCCTGCGAGGAACTGATGGAAAAGTATGGGCAGGACTGACCGGCCATGCGGAACGTTTTCCGGGACAGGGGGCCTTCGGACCTCCTGTTTTTATTGCTGCCAAAATCTTGCTGGATTGCATAAACTGTGCTATACTACAAATGTATGCCCATACTGAAGGCAAAAGGCAAAACGCCATGCGGGGAGAGGTGCGCAGGTTATGTATCAAAAGTACGGCAAGCGGGCGCTGGATTTTATCCTGTCGCTGGGGGGCATCGTCTGCCTGTCCTGGCTTTTGCTGGGGCTGGCGGTGGCCATCAAGCTGGACAGCCCCGGCCCGGTGTTTTTCAAGCAGAAGCGGGTGGGCATCCACAAGACCCACTTTGAGATCTACAAGTTCCGCACCATGCGCGCCGACACCCCCCACGATATGCCCACCCATCTGCTGGCCGACCCCGACCAGTATATCACCCGGGTGGGGCGCTTTCTGCGCAAGACCAGCCTGGACGAACTGCCCCAGCTGTGGAACATCCTGAAGGGGGATATGGCGGTGATCGGGCCGCGGCCCGCCCTGTGGAACCAGTACGACCTTTTGGCCGAGCGGGACAAATACGGCGCCAACGACGTCCGCCCGGGGCTGACCGGCCTGGCCCAGATCCACGGCCGGGACGAGCTGGAGATCCCCGAGAAGGCGCGGCTGGACGGCGAATACGTGGCCAATATCACCCTGTGGGGAGACTTGAAGTGCTTTTTCGGCACCATTGGCGCGGTGGTGCGCCACGACGGCGTGGTGGAAGGCGGCACCGGCACTTTGCACCACGAGAAAGGCGAGGATTGATTTTGTCCGCGCCATCAGGTATACTATATAAGATACGCATAAAATGCACGACACGGATGTGAGAGGTAGCTATGATCACGATTGACGAACTGAAGGTCCAGCTGGCCGAATACGGCAAGTCGGTCCAGGATCTGGAGGAGGCGCTGGCCATCGACGCCAGCAAAAAGCGTGTGCAGGAGCTGGAGCACACCATGACCCGGCCCGGCTTTTACGACGACGCCGAGGCCAGCAAAAAAGTGTTTGACGAAGTGGGCGATTTGAAGGGCAAGCTGGGCCGCTTTGAAAAGCTGCAGGGCCTTTACGAGGACGCCCAGACCATGCTGGTGATGCTGGAGGAGGAGAACGACCCCTCTCTGATCCCCGAAGGGGAGCAGGCCGTGGAGGCCGTGGGCAAGGCCGTGGACGAGCTGCAGCTGATGACCATGCTGAACGGCGAGTACGACCACTCCAACGCCATCCTGACCTTCCACGCCGGCACCGGCGGCACCGAGGCCCAGGACTGGGCCGAAATGCTGTACCGGATGTACACCCGCTGGGCCGCCAACCACGGCATGAACGTGGAAGTGCTGGACTACCAGGACGGCGACGAGGCCGGCATCAAGAGCGCGTCCATCATGGTCAAGGGCGCCAACGCCTACGGCCTGCTCAAGAGCGAGAACGGCGTCCACCGCCTGGTGCGGGTCAGCCCGTTCGACTCCAACGCCCGGCGGCAGACCAGCTTTGCTTCGCTGGAAGTCATGCCTGAACTGGACAACACCATCGAGGTGAACATCCGCCCCGAGGATATCGAGATGCAGGTCTACCGCTCCTCCGGCGCGGGCGGCCAGCACATCAACAAGACTTCCAGCGCGGTCCGCCTGATCCACAAGCCCACCGGCATCGTGGTCAGCTGCCAGACCCAGCGCAGCCAGTTCCAGAACCGCGACTACGCCATGCAGATGCTGAAAGCCAAGCTCTACCAGATCGCCCAGCAGCAGCACATGGACAAGATCGAGGACATCAAGGGCGTTCAAAACGAGATCGCCTGGGGCCACCAGATCCGCAGCTATGTCTTTATGCCCTACACCATGGTCAAGGACCACCGCACCGGCTACGAGACCAGCAACGTCAACGCCGTCATGGACGGCGATCTGGACGGCTTCATCTTTGCCTACCTGAAAGCCGCCAGCCGCGGCGAGCTGCAGGACGCCTGACCGCGCACAAAACCAAACAAAAAGAGGCCCGGGTTTTGTCGCCCGGGCCTTTTGCTTTTATAGGAGCCGCTCGATCAGTTTGGCTGCCAATTCCTCCGCCTCGTCGGCGGGCACCCAGATGTCCGGTTCAAAACCCCGGAACTCTTCAAACGGGTCACTGTCCGGGCGAAGAAAAACGCTGGATGCTGACATGGTCACACTGCATTTGCTGTTGGGCAGTTCAATGTATCCCGCATTGGCCAGCATGCAGCCTAACGTATTCTCTCCAACAATCAGAACATTTTCAAGGTTGCAGGCATTCTCAATCAGATCCTCAGCTGATGATGCAGATGCTTTTCCAGACAGAAGAATCAACAGGTTATCATGAGGAATCCATTTGTCCGGCAGAGATAGTCCCGTACACTTACCATTCAACGTACTGAAAGATTCATTGTTGGAGGGAAAGCTCCGCTCGGTATTTCCGTAGGCACGCAGCCACTGGTTGCCAATGGTGCTGTTCCCGCCCGTATTGGAACGCAAATCCAGTATGGAAACGGGTGCATCCTTAAGCTGCTCTGCACCATCCAGGATCTCGTCTCTATATTCTGTGTTAAAATTGTTGAACTGGAAGACAGGGATTCCCTTTGTCTGCCGCAGTTCTGTATTTTTGTTCTTGGGCAGATGTTCAAAATACTGTTTCCAGGGTTCAGCTGTCAGCGTTTCAGTGGTGCCGTCGGTATAATGAACGGTCAATTCTTCATCACAGGTGTGCTTTTCAAATTCTGACTGCCCATCAAACAGCGCCTCTTTCAGCAGCACCGGATAATAGACCAGTTGCCCCTGCTTGGAGATGGAGCGCTTGAACAGTTCGTCCAAATCCTCGTGGTTTTCGACTGATTCTACCACTTTGCCGTTTACGGTCTGATAACCGTCCTCTGTTTTGAGAAAGGCTGTCTGCCGGAAGAAAAACGGGATTTGAAATGGCGCCGGATGGTTCTGGTTGATGCTGAAATGCCCATCCTTGATAAAGCCTAGGTGACTGGCTATGATCTGTTCCAGCTGCTGGCAAGTCACGGTGTCCTGATCTTCCAGAACCTGTAAAATAGCCTCCTGCGCGGCATCAAACGCCGAGTGCCCGCCAAAGTAATCGTAGAGCCCATAGGCATAGTAGCAGGCCTCAAACAGGTAGTTGACATCCTCCACAGCTTCATCATGGGTCAGAGACTTGTCAGGGTCGTAGTCACTGTACGTTTCAGTCGTGTATTCGGCAGCCTTCGACCAGTCCTCCTGTGACAGACTGGTGCGCAGATAGGGCGTTGGGTCCAGTTCGCCCCGCTGGATGCTCTGGTGTTCGGCGTTCACCTCGGCCAGCAGCTCGTCCAGGGTGGGTTGGGGGATGTCGGGCGCGGCAGTGCAGCCGGCCAGGCACAGACAGAGGGCCAGACTGCACGCTTTGACGGCCCATCGTGTTTTGATCATAGGGCAAACTCCTCCTTGCGCCGGCAGTATCCTTGTTTTATCTGTGTCGGCGTTTTATACTGTGATTGGCAGCGGTTCCAATATATCATAAAACACTGTCCGATGCCATAACATCTGGCGCAAGATGAGGAAGGGGAGAAAAGCAAGTGGAAAACATACGAATCGGTTCTTTTATTCGGGAGCGGCGGAAAAATCTGGGGCTGACGCAGGAACAGGTCTGCGACGGTATCTGCGACCCGGTCAGTTTGTCCCGCATTGAAAACAACAAACAGACGCCAGGACGGGCAATCCTGGATGCTTTGATGCAGCGGCTGGGGATGCCGGACAGCCGCTACTATATCCTTAGTTCTCCGGAAGAACTGGCCATTGATGGACTCAAACGGAAGATCATTGCCTGCAATGTGACCCGGAATGCAGCGCTCGGCTTTGCAAAAGTGGCTGAGCTGCAAAAGCTGACGTCTCCCGGCGACCATCTGACCAGACAGTTTATTCTTCGTGCAAAAGCCGTGTTGGAAGACATTGATGGAAGTTACAGCTTGGAAGAACAAATGGCTCTGCTGGAGGAGGCAATCCGGATCACTTGCCCGCGCTTTGATCTGGATCACCTTCAAAAGTGCCTGTATACCGTGGATGAAATCAAGATCATTGCGCAGATTGCCAACCTATATTCGGATTCTGGCGAACATGAAAAAGCAACTGGCATTTTCAGCCAGTTGCTGGAATACATAGACAAACACCTGGACGAAGCCGTCACGTCGGGCGGTGGTCTGGTTCCTATGATTTATTTTGATTACGCCCGCGCCCTGGATTTGGCTGGACACTACCGGGAAGGGGCTCATTTCGCCTTGGAAGGCAAACAAGCCTGCACCCGGTGGGGAAGTTATGATGTACTGGGCGGCTGTCTCGAAATTTATGCGGAGTGCTGCTACTTTCTAGGAGAAGAAGCAGAAAGCGCTGAAGCCTATACCCAGGCGTACTATATTAGCAAAGCGATCGGCAGGCAGGATGACACAGAGATCATCCGCCGGGAAGCAGAAGAGTATCTGGGCCTGTCCCTGCGGTAAGGCTCACTCCTCCATCGCTTTTTTCAGGCGGATGTCCTCGCCCAGAAAGCGGTAGGGGACGAAGGCGGAGATGCGGCTGGCCACCTTTTCGGTGTAGAGCTTTTCCAGCAGGGTGCCGTCGGTGATGTTGGTGGTGAGGATGGTGGGCCGGCGGCGGCCCAGACGGTCATTCAGCAGGCTGTACAGGGTGCTGATGACGAAGCTGGAATTGAACTCGGTGCCCAGGTCGTCCAAAATCAGCAAGTCGGCCCCGGAGACGGTCTCCAGCAGGGCGTCCTTTTCGCCGGCGGGATCGGAGCCGAAATGCAGCGTTTCCACCCGGCTGAAAAAGTCGGGGCTGGAAATGTAGATGACGTCAAAGCCCTTGTCGAGGGCGGAGCCCGCCACCGCCAGGGCGGCGTGGGTCTTGCCCAGGCCGGCGTTGCCGGTGAGCATCAGGTTTTCGCTGTCGAGGTCGAACGCGGCGGCGTAGTCCTGCAGGTCGGCCAGCAGCTCGGCCATGTACTGGCGGACGGTGCGGCCGGTCTGGGGGTCGCGGGTGTTGGGGTAGTAGTCCAGCTTCATGGTGTCGAAGCTGGTCACAGACAGGCTGGACATGGCCTCGATCTCTTCCCGGCGGAGCCGCTGCATCTCCCGGCGGACGCACTGGCAGGTCTTGCCCTCCGCAACGCCGGTGTCCTGGCAGAGAGGGCAGGTGAATTTGGGTTCCAGTGCCAGGGGAGACCGCCCGCTGGCGGTCAGCAGGGCGTCCCGCTTCTGGCGGGCCTCGGCCAGGGCGGCGGTGGCTGCCGCCCGGTCTGCGCCGCGGGCCCCGGCCAGGGCGCAGCGCACCCCGCAGGTGCGGACGGCGTCCTCAGCGGCCCGCAGGCCCGGCACGGCGGCTTCGGCTTCGGCGCGGGCATCCTGGGCGGCGGCCCGGGCCATCTGCCGCCGGGCCGACACCGTCCGCATGGCCGCCTGATACAGCTCGTTTCGTGTGCGCATGGTCTCTGTCCTTTCGTTTCGTAAAGGTCCCCGGCGGGGAAAGGGCGGGGAGTTGGGTTACTCTTTCCTCTTGTGCCGGCGGGGACGGTCCAGCGCCCCCTGCAGGAAATCGTTGCCGCTGGGGGTCTCGCGGTCCACCCGGATGTTCCGGCTGGCCCCGGCCACCGGGGCGGGGCCGCGCACATCCCGCACGGTGCGCAGGCCCTTGGCGTTCCAGGTCTTGAGGATGCTGTTCCAGTACCACAGGTCCCGCTTGGGGCCAGCCTGGACGGCGGCTTCCTGGACCATGGCGTCGTCGTAGCCGTAGA
The DNA here is from genome assembly GCA_019119685.1 of Candidatus Faecalibacterium faecigallinarum. Classification (GTDB taxonomy): domain Bacteria; phylum Bacillota; class Clostridia; order Oscillospirales; family Ruminococcaceae; genus Faecalibacterium; species Faecalibacterium faecigallinarum. Next base: position 38,155 of record DWWN01000043.1, on the reverse strand, counting down.
CCTCGTACCAGCGGGCGATGGCCTTTTTGCCGCCCAGGGTCAGGGCGGCGGGCTCGGTCTCCAGCAGGCTGGCCACATAGGCCTCCCGCTTTTCCCGCAGGGCCAGCAGTTTGAGGTGGGCGTCCGCCTCCTCGCCGGTCTCGACGCCTTCGGCCCGCCAGACTTTCAGCTCGTGGCTCAAAGCGCCCATGGTCCGCTTGCCCTTGCCGGCCAGGTAGGCCAGGCAGAGCATGACCGTCTCGGGCTCGAAGCCCTCCTGCAGGTAGAGCGCCACCAGCTTTTCCATCTCGCTGTGGGTCAAAGCCCGCGCGAAGGTGGTCTGGGCGCAGTCGATCAGGCTGGCGATCATGGGGTCGGTGCGGGAGGCCGCGGCGATCTCGGTCCAGCGCATGGGGGTGGGGGCGGGCTCGCCGCCGCCGGGGGCCGCGTTCTCGTCGTAGCGTTCCAGCAGGCCGGCCCCGGCCCAGTAGGCCAGGGCGCTCTCGGCGGTGATGCGGCTGCGCAGCTTCAAGTCGGCGCAGAGCTTGTCGGGGTCGGTGACGCCGGTGGCCAGCACATACAAAGCCACCCGGACGCTGGCCTCCTCGGCCGCGCCCAGCCGTGCAAAGACCAGCTGCGGTACCGCGACGGTGTCGCCCTGCTGGGGTTTCAGGCGGTAGATCATCCTTCGCCCTCCTCTCCCTGTTCTGCGGGCGGGGCGGTCCAGGGCTCGCAGTCCAGGATGGACGGTGCGGACTGCCAGCGCTCGGGGTCGCTGTGGTAAGTGCCGCTGATCCAGGCTGCGGCCGCGGCACGGCCCTCCTCGGTGAGGGGAAAGACCTGCTGGGCGCGCAGGGCGGGGTCGGTGTAGTCGATGGTCCAGGGGCCCGGCCAGATGTCCACCGTCAGGACGGCTTCCTCGCCGCCCTCCCCGGTTTTGCGCTTGCCGGGCACGGCGCGGTAACGCATCTCGGCCTGGCTGGCCGAATAGGAATTTTTATTCTGGAAAAACAGCAGCCGCGGCAGATCCAGCATGGACGGCGCCTCCTTTCGTGGCAGACAAAAAAGAAAAACCCATGTGAGCGGATGCTCACACGGGCTGTTGAAATGGAGCAGGATACGGGACTCGAACCCGCCGCCTACTGCTTGGGAAGCAGTCGCTCTACCGGATGAGCTAACCCTGCATAAGGTGCTTTATTATTCTAGCAGACCGGGCGGGGTTTGTCAACCGGTTTGGCAAAAGTTTTTGGGGACAGAGAAGGCGGAACCCAAAAACCTTGCCCGCGCCCTCTTTTCCTGTTCGTAAAACCGTGGTATACTATAAAAATCAGGGGCCGGCACGCAGCGGATGCGGGCGGGGTCTTGTGTGGAAAGTAAAAATTTTGAGAGAGAGGCGAATGAAATGATCGAGTGCACGAGCACCGGCGCGTATCTGGCGCGCGGACAGTGGGTCCCGGCGGACGGCCATGCGCCGGAGGCGCTGGCAGCCCTGGGTTTTGACGCTGCGGCTGTGGCCGGGGCCAAAAAGGGCACCATCGCATGGGGCATCCTGCAGGACCACAACACCAGCGGCGACGAGGACAACCTCAAGATCAAGTTTGACGCGATGGCCAGCCACGATATCACCTTCGTAGGCATCATCCAGACGGCGCGGGCTTCGGGGCTGGAAAAGTTCCCCCTGCCTTACGTTTTGACCAACTGCCACAACAGCCTGTGCGCGGTGGGCGGCACCATCAACGAGGACGACCACCGGTTCGGCCTGTCGGCGGCCAAAAAGTACGGCGGCATCTTCGTGCCGCCTCACCTGGCCGTCATCCACCAGTATATGCGGGAGAAGTTCGCGGGCTGCGGCAAGATGATCCTGGGCTCCGACTCTCACACCCGCTACGGCGCGCTGGGCACCATGGCCATCGGCGAGGGCGGCGGCGAGCTGGCAAAGCAGCTGCTGGGCCGCACCTACGACGTGGCCCGCCCCGGCGTGGTGGCGGTCTATCTGACCGGCGCGCTGCCGGTGGGCTGCGGCCCCCACGACGTGGCCATCGCCCTGGTGGGCGCGCTGTTCAAGAGTGGCTATGTCAAGAACAAGGTGATGGAGTTCATCGGCCCCGGCGTGGCCAGCCTGCGGCAGGACACCCGCAACGCCATCGACGCCATGACCACCGAGACCACCTGCCTGTCCTCCATCTGGGAGACGGACGAGACCACCCGGCGGTATCTGGCCGTCCACGGCCGCGCGGGGGACTACAAGCCCCTGGCCCCGGCCGACCTGGCCTACTACGACGGCGTGGTCAAGGTGGACCTGTCGTCCATCCGGCCCATGATCGCCCTGCCCATGCACCCCTCCAACGCCTACACCATCGAGGAGCTGAACGCCAACCTGGAGGACATCCTCCACGCCTGCGAGCAGGACGTCCAGAAGCTGGTGGGCCGCACCGACGTCAAGCTGGACCTGTGCTCCAAGATCGAGAACGGCAAGCTGCGGGTGGACCAGGGCGTCATCGCGGGCTGCGCCGGCGGCCTGTACGACAGCATCATCGAGGCGGCGTCCATCCTCAAGGGCCACACCGGCGGCTGCGACGAGTATTCCCTCAGCGTCTACCCCGCCAGCCAGCCGGTCATGATGGCTCTGGACAAGGCCGGGGCCCTGTCCAGCCTGATGGCTTCGGGCGCCACCATCCGCACCGCCTTCTGCGGGCCGTGCTTCGGCGCGGGCGACGTGCCGTTCAACGGGGCGCTGTCCATCCGGCACACCACCCGCAACTTCCCCAGCCGCGAGGGCTCCAAGCCGGGCGCGGGCCAGCTGGCGGGCGTCGCCCTGATGGATGCCCGCAGCATCGCGGCCACCACGGCCAACGGCGGCATCCTGACTCCGGCCACCGCCATCGACTACGACCCCACCGTCCCCGACTACGAGTTCGACGACGCGAGCTACCAGGCCCGCGTTTACCAGGGCTTTGGCCGCGGGGATTACGACGCCCTGCTCAAGCTGGGCCCCAACATCAAGGACTGGCCCGAGATCGCCCCGCTGGGGGATAACCTGCTGCTAAAGGTGGCGTCCTACATCACCGACCCCGTCACCACCACCGACGAGCTGATCCCCTCGGGCGAGACCAGTTCCTACCGCTCCAACCCCCTGGGCCTGGCCGAGTTCACCCTCAGCCGCAAGGACCCCGCCTATGTGGGCCGCGCGAAAGAGGTCCAGGCCGAGGAGGCCGCCCGCCGCGCCGGCAAGGGGGACGAGGCCCTGCTGGCCAGGATCCGCGCGGTGCCCGGCTGCGAGGCGCTGACCTGGGACGACGTCCAGATCGCGTCCACCATCTTTGCGGTCAAGCCGGGCGACGGCTCGGCCCGCGAACAGGCTGCCAGCTGCCAGCGCGTGCTGGGCGCGGGGGCCAACATCGCAGTGGAGTACGCGACCAAGCGCTACCGCTCCAACCTCATCAACTGGGGTATGCTGCCCTTCCAGATCGCCGGGCCCACCCCCTTCGGCCTGGGGGACTATATCCTGATCCCGAACGCCCGCAAGGCCCTGGCCGGCGACCTGTCCGAGATCGCGGCCTATGTGCTGGGCGACCAGCCCGCCGCCTTCACCCTGTCCATCGCGCCGCTGACCAGCGACGAGCGGCAGATTTTGGCGGACGGCTGCCTCATCAACTTCTACAAGCACTAAACGCAAGCGTCCGGTCCGGGGGCATTCGGCTTTCGGGCCGGACGGATTCTTGAAAACGCAAAGGAGGCGGAGGCTTCGCCATGGCTGGCGACCTGCACAATCATTCCACCTGTTCGGATGGGTCGGTGCCCATCCACCGCCTGGCGGTGATGGCGGCCCGGGCCGGGCTGGACACCATGGCCATCTCGGACCATGACACCCTGCTGAGCGCCGAATACTGTTACCGGCACCCGGTCCAGGACGGGGTGCGCCTGATCCCTGCCACCGAGCTGACCGGCTACGATTACGAGCGCAAACACCGGGTCCACCTGCTGTGCTACTGGCCGCAGGACTGCCCCGAGCTGCGGGCCCACTGCGACACCATGCGCCGCCGCCGCAACGAGTGCTGCCTGCAGAGCGCGCGGGAGCTGGAAGCGCTGTACCCGCAGTTCCGCACCGAGCAGGCGCTGGAGTACGCCAAAGACAGCGGCGTGCTGTTCAAAAGCGGCATCATGCAGGCGCTGCATGAGCTGGGCCTGGCCGACAGCATCTACGGCGAGGTGTACCACTACCTGTTCGGCTGGGAACCGCGGGGCATCGTCCTGCACAGCCCCGAGTACCCGCCGGTGGAGGAGGTCATCGCCACCGCCCGGGCGGCCAAGGCCGTGCTGGTGTTTGCCCACCCCACCGTCTACAAGAGTATGCCGCTGGTGCGGCAGCTCGTGGCGGAGGGCAAGCTGGACGGCATCGAGATCGACCACCCCCGCAACAGCGAGGCCGACAAGGCCGAATGCCGCGCCCTGTGCGAGCAGTACGGTCTGATCGTGACCGGCGGCACCGACTTCCACGGCTCGAACACCGCCCACCCCCACCCGGTGGGCACCTGCACCACCGCGGACGACCAGATCGAGCGGATCAACGCGCTGGCAAAGCAGTATCAGAAGTAATATTGGCCCTCTCCGTCATGTCGCTTCGCTCCATGCCACCTCTCCCGCACGCGGGAGAGGCTAACGTAACCTATAGGTTTCGGCCTCCCACGTTTACGGGGGAGGTGGCCCGCAGGGCCGGAGAGGGCCGCGTTTACGGGACTGCGAAGCTGAACAGGGTACCGCAACCGTGCCCGCAGGGCCGGAGAGGGCAACCGACAGGCGCGCCTGCGGGCCGCGCAACATATTCAACAGAAAAGAAAGGACGTATCCCATGACTTTTGCATATCCCAACCAGGGCACCTGCTCCCGCATGACCAAGATCGAGCTCGCGCCCGACCACACCATTGAGTCCATCGAGGTGATGGGCGGCTGCAACGGCAACCTGAAAGGCATCGCCAGCCTGCTCAAGGGCATGAAGGCGGAGGACGCCATCGCCCGGATGGAGGGCGTCACCTGCGGCCCCAAGCCCACCAGCTGCCCCGACCAGATCGCCCAGAACCTGAAAAAGGCCCTGGCCGCGATGGAAAACCAGTAAACAGAAAAAACGGCCGGCGGCTCCTGTCCCGAAAGGATGGGGGCCGCCGGTTTATGTGTCCCGTCCATCCGCGCAGGTCGGCTGGACGGGACTTTTTAACAGTCTGTGCGGGGGAAGGTCAAGGTTTGTGCTGTTCTTCGCGGTGCCGGCGGATGTCGTCGAGCATGGTCTGGTAGCGGTCCATGAGTTTGCCTCCCTTGCGCTGCCACTTCCAGGCAAAGAAGGCCGTCCAGACTAGGAAGAAAGAGAGGGCCAGCGGCAGGGCCCAGACGAAGCCACCTGCCCGCAGCAACATATAGTCCACACAGCCGGTCAAGATATCTGCTGCGAGATAGAGCCAGAGGAAAAACTGTTCCGCTTTTTCCGCCGGGAAGGTGAGGAAAAAGTCATCCCAAGCCTCGGCGCGAAAGCGGAGCTGCCGGCCTTTGAACCAAGACGCAGCCAGGAACAGCCCCACAAACACCAACGATGACAGGGCATAATGGACAAAGAACAGGACAGCAAGATGGACAAGACGCATGGAGGAACCTCTCTGGATGATGTTTGTGACAGATTATATGACTATTTCACTCTAGCACAGCGGGCGGAGGGGTTCAAGACGGAAATTGTAACATTTTCCTGAACAGAAGGGCCGCCGGTTTGTTTGTGCGCTTTGACAGAAAGAACTGATTTTTTCCCGTGCCGGGGGACTATACTGTAGGTGTTGAAAGCATCGGCATACGCCGGGAATGGAGCAGGCAATGGGAATTTTGGATCGTTTCAGCGCAGGATGGGGCAAGGGCTTTTCGCGGGAGGCGGGCCGGGTGCTGGAGGGCGCGGTGGAGCTGGCCGGCAACTACGGCTGCGACCGCGCCGACACCGGCCACCTGCTGCTGGCCATTTTGCAGCAGGACCACGGGCCCGCGGGCCGCTTTCTGGCCGGGAAGAACATCCGGGAACAGGAGGTGCGCCGCCAGCTGGCCGAGGGCCGGCAGGGCATGCCCCGGCGGCTGCGCCGGCAGGACCTAGCCCCCGAGCTGCGCCGGGCCATCGACTACGCCCTGATCGACGCCCAGAACGCCCGGCAGCCCCGGGCCGAGCCGGAACATCTGCTGTGCGCCATGATGGAGGACGGCGGGTGCACGGCGGGGGTGATGCTGGCCTCGATGGGGCTGCAGCTGAGCGAGGCCGTGCGGGAGTGCCGCCAGATGTCGGGACAGCTGACCCTGCCGGTCCAGCCCCGGGCGGCGTCCGGCGCGCCCAGGGGCAGCCGCGCCAGCGACAAATACTGCCGGGACCTGACCCGCCGCGCCGCCGACGGGGAACTGGACCCCGTCTTTTGCCGGGACAGGGAGCTGGACCGGATGATCGAGATCCTCTGCCGGCGGCAGAAGAATAACCCCTGCCTGGTGGGGGAGCCCGGCGTGGGCAAGACCGCCCTGGCCGAGGGGCTGGCCCAGCGCATCGCGGCGGGGCAGGTGCCCCGGGCCCTCAAGGGCCGGCGGCTGCTGGCGCTGGACATGGCCAGCCTGGTGGCCGGCACCAAGTACCGCGGCGACTTTGAGGAGCGCCTCAAAAGCCTGCTGGAAGAACTGGTGCGGGACGGCGGGGTCATCCTGTTCGTGGACGAGTTCCACACCATCGTGGGGGCCGGCGCGGCCGAAGGAGCCATCGACGCGGCCAACATCTTAAAGCCGGTGCTGGCCCGGGGCGAGCTGCAGATGATCGGCGCGACCACCAACCAGGAGTTCCGCACCCACATCCAGAAGGACCCCGCCCTCGAGCGGCGGTTCGGCCGGGTGCAGATCGAGGAGCCCACCCCCGAGCAGGCCCGGGGCATCCTGGAAGGGCTGGCCCCCCGCTACGAGCGCTATCACGGGGTGCTGATCCCGCCCGAGGCGCTGGACGACGCGGTGGAACTGTCGGTGCGGTATTTGCCGGGGCGCTGTCTGCCCGACAAGGCCATCGACCTGATGGACGAAGCCTGCGCCGCCGCCCGCATCCGGGCCGAAAAGGAGGGCCGCAGCGCCCCCGCCCTGACAAGGGAGGACATGGCGCGGGTGGTGGCCCGGGCCAGCGGCATCCCCGCCGAGCGGGTGGGGGAGGCCGAGCGGGAGCGTCTGGCCCTGCTGGAATGCCGTCTCGCGCAGGAGGTGGTGGGGCAGGAAAAGGCGGTGGCCGCCGTAGCCGCCGCCATCCGACGCAGCCGCACCGGCCTGGGCGAGCCGGGCCGGCCCATCGGGGCGCTGCTGTTCTTGGGGCCCACCGGCGTGGGCAAGACCGCCCTGTCGAAGGCGCTGGCCCGCAGCTGGTTTGGCAGCGACAAGGCGCTGCTCAAATTTGATATGTCCGAATACCAGGAGGCCCACACGGTGGCCCGCCTGCTGGGCGCGCCGCCGGGCTATCTGGGCCACGACGAGGGCGGCCAGCTGACCGAGGCGGTCCGCCGCAGGCCCTACAGCGTGGTGCTGTTCGACGAGATCGAAAAGGCCCACCCCGACATCCAGAACATCCTTTTGCAGCTTTTGGAGGACGGCTGTCTCACCGACGCCGCCGGCCGCAAGGCGGATTTCACCAACACCATCGTCCTGCTGACGGCCAACCTCGGGGCGCGCTTTCTGGCCGGGCAGGCCGCGCCTCTGGGCTTTGCCGCCGGGCAGGAGGCCGTGTTTGAAAAGCAGGCCCAGCAGGCCATCGCCGAGGCCAAGAGCTTTTTCCGCCCCGAGCTGCTGGGCCGTCTGGACGACATGATCGTGTTCCGCCCGCTGGGCCCCGAGAGCCTTTCGGCCATTGCCGACCGGCTTTTGGGCCAGCTGGAGCAGCGTGCCGCCCGCAGCGGCTACACCCTGACCCACACCCCCAAGGTCTGCCGGGCCCTCGCGGCCAAAGCCGCCAGCCCCTACGGCGCGCGGGAACTGCGCCGCCAGGTGGACCGTGCGGTGGAGCAGGCCCTGGCCGACCGCATCGCCTCGGGCACGGCCCGACCCGGCGCCCACTACACCGCCGACTGTTCCGCCGACGGCAGCGTGCTGCTGATCGCGGACGACACGGCCACCGTCTGAGCACAGCGTGACACAAAACAGCTCCTCCGGATCTGTCTGCCGGGGGAGCTGTTGTTCTGCCGGGGCAAGGGGTGCTGCCGATGGAAGGTCAATCGTCTTTCCGAACGTACTCTGCTGCCATGAGAACGAGCCCCAGCAGGACGGTTCCAACGGAAACAACAAACCATACCAAAAGACCAGATTCCGACATCTGGGTCAAAAGTTTCCCGGGCGGATCGGACCACCCCTCCACAAAATAACCGTTTGCCGCTATAACGGCAGCCAGCGCCCAGATGCTTCCAACGATCGAAAGAAATCCTCCAAACATTGCTCGTTTCAAGAAATGACACCTCCTTCTCAGATACACCCTTAGCTGTTCTGCTGAAATCGATAAAAGGATAGCACACAAAGAAACATACTGCAAGCTGTCCTTTTCCGGGTCTGCCTGCTCAAGCTGAAAAACCCCGCCGCAATGGAACGGCGGGGCGTTTTGATTGGTATATCTTTTTTGACCCGGACAGTTTTTTTCTCTCTTTTTATTGATTGCGGTCATTTACTTTTTTCTATCTTCCTATACAATTAAATGCAGAAGGGATCGGCGATTCATAAAAGGGGGAATAAGGTATGAAAAAAGTTCATTCTTTCCCTGCAAAAAAAGTTGTTATCTTCCTGCTTTTAGCTGTTTTGGCGGTGCTTTTGTATCGGTTCGTTCTTCATCCTTCGGTCGAACACCTTTATATTTTGGATATAACAACCGGTCCTGGTGGTTCAGCTATTTATGCAGGAAGCAATTTGGATGAACCTCCTAGTTATTACATACCGATGACAAAAGATTATCTGCGAAATAAATCTTTTCACCGTATTGAATTGTCCAGTTTGGAGCGCGGAGATAAGATCACCGTCATTTCCAACGGACAGGTTTTGGCCACCGGCCCTTATACCTATGTGACCATTTACTGCATTTTTGTTGAATAGCCTTAAAGTGCAAACCCCCGCCGCAGCGGTAAACTGCGGCGGGGCGTTTTGCGGTTCATTTCAGTTTCAGGGGCACGATGACGAGGCGGTACCACAGGTAGGGGACCATGTTCCAGATCATCCACACTTCCATCCGCAGGTAGTGGGGCAGGTCCCGCAGGCGGAAAGGCCGCTTGCCCAGCTTGCCCTCCCGCAAAATGGCGAAGGCCTCCCGCATCCCGGCGTCCCACGCCTCGCCGAAGCCCTGTTTGTGGAACTTGTAGCACTTGAGCAGATACCCCGCCAGCAGGGGCAGGGCGTTGACCAGCAGCATGAGGGCGGGCTCGTTTTTCAGGGGCAGAAGGATGCTGTTGCGGCCGCTCTGGCGGCTCTTGAAGGCGTTGTACCGTACCGCGCCGGTGCTGGCCCCGCAGATGTGGTAGCAGCGGGCGGCCGGGCAGAGCACGCACTTGTAGCCGGCGTTGTTGGCCCGCCAGCTCAGGTCCACGTCCTCGAAATAGGCAAAGAAGTTCTCGTCAAAGACCCCGATCTCGTCCAAAATGCGCTTGCGGTAGAGGGCCGCCCCCCCGCAGGCCGAGAAGATGCGCTTTTGCTTTGCGTAGCGGCTGGCAAGGCGGCCGTCGCCGGTCTTGCAGGCAAAGCCCATCCAGGTGACATAGTCCCCGGCATCGTCGGCCAGCTCCCGCTCAAAGTGGCGGATCATCAGGCTCTGGACGGCAAAGATGCGCTCGTCGCGGTCGGCGGTGCGGATCAGCTGTTCCAGCCAGTCGGGCTCGGCGAAAGCGTCGTTGTTGAACAGGACCACATACTCGCTGCCGGCCAGGGCGATGCCCTGATTCACCGCGTGGGAAAAGCCGGTGTTCTTACCGTTTTCGATCAGGGTGAAGTTGGGCCTGCCGCAGTAGCTGCGGGCCTGCTCGAGGCTCTCGTCGGTGGAACCGTTATCCACCACGATGAGGTGGAAGTCCTGTTCGGTCTGGGCGTAGACCGACTCGATGGAGTCTTTCAGCCAGCCCTTGCCGTTGATATTGGGGATGATGATGGTTGCTTTCATAGCCGCTCCTGCCTTCGGTTGTTGGTGACACTGGCAGTAGTATACCATATTTTGCCGCAAAAAAACAGCCCGCCAAGTGTGGCTTGCGCCACGCTCCAGGGTGGACCAATTTCTGCCTGCATACGCAGGTCAGAAATTCTTCCCCCCTGGTATCCCCCTTTTAGACAAAATGAAGCGCTGAACCGCGCACTCGGCCCGAGGGGCCTCGCACACTCTCAGCGCTCCATTTCCCTGTATGTGTCCCGCCCGTACGCACATGTCGTCCGGGCGGGACTTTTTACAATAAGCTCGTTCTGCGGGCTGCAAAGGGACGTTTAGGCTGCCAGAGCATCTTCGATGGCGGCGAGGACGGTGTCGGAATCCTCGCAGCAGACCAGCACCACCTCGCCCGAGGGGACGGTGGTGACGGTGGCTGCCTTGGCGATCTCGTACTGGTCGGCCAGGTAGTTCTGCATCGAAAGCTGCTGGCTGGTGACGTAGTTCTCCAGGGCGGCCTGGACGTCGGCGGCCTTGCCCTCGGCGGGCTTGACGATGGCGATGCCGTAGCTGCGGACGTTCATGGTGGATACCGAGGCGGCAAACTCCTCATAGTCGCCCGCCTCCAGCCCCAGCATGGGCAGGATGAAGTTGTCGGCCTGGGCCTTGATGTCGTCCTCGGTCATGTCGGCGGCGGGGCCGTCGATGGCGGTGAGCGCGCCCTCCCCGTCGGAGGAGAGGATCATCATGGCCTCGTTGTACTCGTCGGTGCGGGCGTCGTGGATGATCTGGGCGTAGTCCTTGGCCCCGGCGGAGCCGGACGAAGCGGCGTCTTTGTCCCCGCAGCCCACCAGGGCGAACAGGGCCAGCGAGGCGGCGGCAGCGGCGGTCAAAAGCTTTTTCATCTTCATAGAAGGGCGGTTCCTTTCGTATATCCTGAAAATTGTTTTGTGCGGCGTATGCTCACAGGATGGGCCGCAGCGGCCCTGTTTATGCGTCCTGTCGGGCGCCGTCATATGCTATACGAATGACACGCGGCTGAAATTGCGACCCTCGCCCCAAAAGCGGAGGAAATTTTCCCGGGCAATAGGAGCGCTACAAATCCTACAGTTTCTACAGTTTTACAAAACGGTACCCCCGTCCCGGGTGTGGGAGGGGGTGTGCAAATTGTAGGAATTGTAGTGTTTGTAGGGGGCAAAGCCCTCTGCGCAATAGGAGCGCTACAAATCCTACAGTTTATACAGTTTCTACAGTTTTACAAAACGATACCCCCGTCCCGGGTGTGGGAGGGGGTGTAGAAACTGTAGGAATTGTAGCTTTTGTAGGGGACGCCCGGCGCAGGGCGCGGCGTTACAGCTGCAGCGCGTCCAGCGGCCCGTGATCCACCGGGGTGGACAGGATGATCTGGGTGCAGGTGCTGCCCAGCTTCTGGAACTGCAAGATCAGCTGTTCCAGCTGCATCATGCTGCCGCAGCTGACCTTGATCAGGAAGGTGTACTCACCGGTGACGTGGTAGCACTGCAGCACCTCTTTGCTGTTCTGCAAAAGGTTCAAAAGGCCCTCCCGCTCGGAGGGGGCCACCGACAGGCTGATGAGGGCGTCCACATACAGGCGGTTGGCCGGCCGCTTGAGGACGACGGTGTACCCGCCGATGATGCCGTCGGCCTCCAGCTTGTGGATGCGGCTGGAAACGGCGGGGCTGGTCAGCGAGACGTGCTCGGCGATCTCCTTGACGGGCATCCGCGCGTTGTGGGCCAGCAGGGAAAGGATCTTTCGGTCCAAATCATCCATAGTAGGGTTACCTCCAATGCTCTATTTCTGGTGAAATAGATAAAATTTTCTGTAAATAAAGTTTTCAGTTGTAAAAAATCACAAAAGCAGCCTAAAAGGCGCAAGCGACTTGTTCTGAAATTAATTATATAAAGTTTTGCCTCAAATGTAAAGTGAAATAATAAGGCATTTGAAAAATTTACAATTTGACAATAAATCAAAATTGGGTATAATACAAATCACAGAGCGCCGCCGCACAAGGCTGCGGAGCGCCGTTAAAGTTGAGATTTACTGCTTTATATACTTTCCCACCCCTCTATACACAAAAACCCGCTGCCAGGCGGGTTTTTGTGTTTTATAGGAAAACGGGTTGCGGTGCCCTGCCTTTTCTGCGCGCCATAAGCTGGCGCTTGAAAAGAGCAGACCGCGGCCCCAGCGCCGCCTCCCTGCCTCGTCCGCCGGACGCGGTCGGCGGCACTGCCCGCTGCCAGGCGGGTTTTTGTGTTATGTGGGGCTTTTCGCTTTGATGGGCAGGTGCGCCTTTCTCCCCTCTCAGTCACAGGGCGCTTGCGCACCCTGTGCCAGCTCCCCCGCGGGGGGAGCCAAGTGTACCACCGTCAAACACGGTAAACTGTGCTGTAAGGCAAAGCTGTGAGCAAGTGCGCCTTACCACCGCCTGACCGCCACCCACGGGCGTGCACTTGCCTCGCCCCGTGGGAGAGGTGGCATGGAGCGAAGCGACATGACGGAGAGGGCAACCGGCAGGCGAGCCTAAGAGGAACGCTACAATCCCTACAATTCCTACAAAAACGACACCCCCTCCGGGAGGGCTGGCCTATAAGACCGGATAGGAACGCTACAATCCCTACAATTCCTACAAAATGAACACCCCCTCCAGAGCCATTCCAGCCTCCAGAGGGGGTATCAAAACTGTAGAAATTGTAGCTTTTGTAGGGTTTGTACGCTTTGCAGGGCCTGCGGCGGGAAGCGCCGGGGTCAGACCAGATACTTTTCAAACAGGTGCAGTTCCTCCCGCTTGGCGATGGCCTCGAGATAGAGGCCGTCGGGGCGGTATTCCTCGGTCTGGACGCTGCCGCGGTCCCGCAGGGGGGCCGCCAGGCCCAGCGCGTCGTAGGGCAAAAGGACCTTGATGGTCCGCACACGGTCGCTCAAAAGCTCGTCCAGACGGGCCAGCAGATGGCCGAGCCCCAGCCCGGTCTTGGCGCTGGTGAGCAGGATGCCGGGGTCGAAGGCGGCCGCGCCGGGCTTGTCGCACTTGTTGTAGACGGTGAGACGGGGGATATCGGCGCAGTCCAGGCTGTCCAGCACCTGGGCGGTGACGGCAAGCTGTTCCTCCCGCTGGGGGTCGGAGGCGTCCGCCACCTGGACGATGACGTCCGACCAGGCGGCCTCCTCGAGGGTGCTCTTGAAGGCTTCCACCAGGTTGTGGGGCAGCCGGGAGACAAAGCCGACCGTGTCCACCAGCAGCACCGCCATCCCGCTGGGCAGCACCAGCTTGCGGCTGGTGGGGTCCAGGGTGGCAAACAGCATATCCGCTTCGGCCACGCTGGGGCCGCAGAGGGCGTTCATCAGGCTGGACTTGCCCACGTTGGTGTAGCCCACCAGGCTGACCACCGGCATCCCGGTCTTGGCCCGGGCGCGGCGGCTCTCGCCCCGGCGCTTTTCCATCTCGGCCAGCCGGGCGGCCAGGGTGTCGATGCGGGCGTGGATGTGGCGGCGGTCCAGTTCCAGCTTGGTCTCGCCTGCGCCACGGCGCGCGCCGGCCCCGCCGCCCCCGCCGCCGCCCTGGCGGCTCAGGCTTTCGCCCATGCCCTGCAGGCGGGGCAGACGGTACTTCAGCAGGGCCAGCTCGGTCTGCAGTTTGCCCTCGTTGGTCACGGCCCGGCTGCGGAAGATCTCCAAGATCAGCATGGTGCGGTCGATGACCTCGATGCCCACCGCCGACGAGATGTTCCGCAGCTGGCTGCCGGTCAGCTCCCCGTCAAAGACGGCGCACTGGGCCCCCAGCTGCTCGGCGGCGAGGCGGGCTTCCTCCAGCTTGCCGCTGCCCAGGACGGTGCCGGTCTCGGGGGTGGAGCGCTTTTGCACCACCTCGCCCACCGCCTGCATATGGTTGGCTTCGCACAGGGCGGCCAGCTCTTTCAGGCTGCGCTCGCAGTCAAAGGCCCCCTGGTCCAGCGCCAGCAGCAGGGTGGAGGTGGGGGGCGTTTCCACCAAAATATCGTATAATTCGCTCAAAGTGTGTCCTTTCTTGCCTGCCAGGCGTCCCGCGTCAAAAGATAGGTATGGCAGGGCACCGGCTTGCCGTCAAATTTATGGTATATGTCGTCGTGGTCGTAGACAAAGCCTGCCTTCTGCATCACCGCGCCGCTGGCGGGGTTGCCCACCGCGTGGAAGCAGGCCAGCCATGTGCTGTCCGTCCGGGTGAACCAGTAGTCCACCACGGCGTTCAGCGCCTCGGTGGTGTAGCCTTTGCCCCACCAGGCCCGGCCGATGCAGTAGCCCGGTTCCCACTCGCCCTGCGATATGTCGAAGCCGAGGCGGCGCCAGGTGGCGGCGGCCTCAGGCTCTCCCGCCAGGCCGTTGCAGATGCTTATGGAGCCGAACACCTCGCCGGTGGCCTTGTCCACCATGCACCACTGGTAGTAGTCGGGGTTTTGGTACAGCTCTTCCCAGGCCGTCAGCAGGGCGAAGGTCTCGGTTTCGTCCTTGTGGGGTTCCCACCGCAGAAAGCGGGTGACGGCGGGGTCGTTGGCCCAGTTGCGGTACATGGCCGGGGCATCCGCCGGGGTAAGGCGGCGGAGAAGCAGCCGGGGCGTTTCGATGTCGTGTGTGCCAGCATGGCGCATGGTGCATTCCTCCCTCTCATGGTGTGGAGACAAATATAGCATATATGCGCCTTTTATGCAAGAGCCGCTTGACATTCGCCCCGAAACCGCTAAACTGGTAGAACAGAGTAAAAAGGGAAGGGAAGCATCACTATGCGAAACGCGCGCGACATTCTTGCACAGCGGGTCCTGCTGTTCGACGGCGGGATGGGCACCTATTATAAAGGCCGGCCGGGCCTGGAATGTGAACAGGCCAACCTCGCCGACCCCGCAGGGGTCTTGGCCGTCCATCGGGAATACCTCGAGGCCGGGGCTGAGGCGATCAAGACCAACACCTTCGGCCTGCCCCGGATGGCGGCGGGGGGCGCCGAGGGCTGGCGGCAGCTGGCCCGGGAGGGCTGGCGTCTGGCCTGCGAGGCGGCGGGGGAGGACGCCGCCGTCTTTGCCGACCTGGGCCCCGCCCCCGACACGGAGGCCGGTCCCGCCGGAGCCAGCTACCGGGCGGCGGCAGAACTGTTCCTCGAGCTGGGGGCGGTCAACTTCCTGTTCGAGACGCTGAGCACCGACGCCGGCGTGGCCGAGACAGCCGCCTACATCAAGAGCCGCCGGCCCGAAGCGTTTGTTCTGGTGTCCTTCGCTTCCCTGCCCGACGGCTATACCCGGGAGGGGGTCTCGGTGCGGGCGCTGGCCGCCCGGATGGCCGCCTGCGGCGCGGTGGATGCGGTGGGCCTCAACTGCCTGCTGGCCCCCAATGCCATGCGGTCGGTGATGCCGGCGCTGGCGGGGTGCGGGCTGCCGGCGGCCGCCATGCCCAACGGCGGCTACCCGCTGGTGGCCCGGGACCATGTGGTCTACCAGGGCCGGCCCGACTATTTTGCCCAGGAGATGTGCCGCATCCGGCAGCAGGGCGTGGTCATCCTGGGCGGGTGCTGCGGCACCACCCCGGCCCACATCCGGGCCATGCGCCAGCTGCTGGAACGCACCCCCATGCCCATTGCGCCTGCGGCCCCTGCGCCCGCGCCCGCCGCGCCCGAAACGCCCGCCCCCGTGCTGGACGACCCCTTCCTGCGCAAGCTGGCGGAGGGGAAAAAGGTCATCGCGGTGGAGCTGGACAGCCCCAGGGACGCCGATCTGTCCGGCTACATGGCTGGGGCCCGGCGGCTGCAGCTGGCCGGCGCGGACGCCGTGACCATCGCGGACTGCCCCATCGCCCGGGCGCGGGTGGACTCGTCCCTGACGGCCTGCAAACTGCGGCGGGAGCTGGGGCTGGTCGCCATGCCCCACATGACCTGCCGGGACCGCAACCTGAACGCCACCAAAGCCCTGCTGCTGGGCCTGTACGCCGAAGGGGTGCGGGAAGTGCTGGCCATCACCGGCGACCCCATCCCCACCGCCGAGCGGGACGAGGTGAAAACCGTCTACCAGTTCAACTCCCGCAAGCTGGCGCAGTACATCCACACCCTGGCCGCCCCCGGCGAGGCTTTGCCGGGTATGACGGTGTTCGGGGCGCTGAACCTGAACGCCCGCAACTTTGATGTAGAGCTGCGCCGCGCGAAAGAAAAGGCCGCAAACGGGATGGCCGGCTTTTTGACCCAGCCCATCCTCTCGCGGCAGGCGGTGGAGAACCTGGCCGCCGCCCGCGCCGCCCTGCCCGGCTCCAAACTGCTGGCGGGCATCCTGCCGGTGGTCAGCCACCGCAACGCCCTCTTTATGGAAAACGAGGTCAACGGCATCCACATCGACCCCAACCTCATCCAGCGCTACGAGGGGGCCGGCCGCGCCCAGGGGGAGGCTCTGGGGCTGGAAATCTCCCTGGCTGCCGCCAAAGCCGCCGCGCCCTATGCCGACGGCTTCTACCTGATGACCCCCTTCAACCGGGTGGGGCTGATGGAACAGCTGATCGCCGCCATCCGCAAGGAGATCCTGTCATGAAGCAGCGACCGCGATAGACCCCCGCTGCTGTGCGCCGCAGGGCGACCTCTTGTCCTGTTCATGGCGGCCTGCGCGGTCCTGGGGCTGCTCCGCCGGCTGCAAAAACCCGCCGCACCCAAAAGAGGGGCGGCGGATTTTGGGGTTGACAGGTATGTATAGACTAACTATAATGGGAACCAGCAAAGGAGCGCCGGCCGGCGAGTGCCGCTGCCGGCACGCAGCGAGGTTTTCTGTCATGGATGAGATCTATTTTGTTTCGGAGCTGCTCACTTTTGGGTTCTTTGCGGTGCTGGGCCTCAGCGCCCGGCGCTGGGACGACGCGATGGGCAGGCGGGTGCGGACCGTTTCGGCAGCAGCGTGCGGCATCAGTTTGCCCATGGCGCTGGTGAGCCTGTTCTGTCTGCTGGCACGGCCTGCCTGGGGCAGGACCCTTCACCGGGCTGCTTTCGCAGTCTGTATCCTGGGGGCCCTGCTCTGGCTGGCCCGGGACCGGAAAAAGAAAAGATAAAAACAGCCGCCGCACCCTTTGTTCCGGGCGCGGCGGTTTTCAGCTTGACAAGTATGTTGTAACTAACTATAATAAAGCCATGCCGGAGCGCCTGCACGCCGGGCCGCCCCTGCCAAACGAAAGCCGGGGGCGGCCTGACCGGGGCGGGCCGCTGAGAACAGAGAGAGCGGGCCGGGGACGCCGGGCCCCGCTGCGGAATAGAGTGAGGAGGAGAGGCAGAACACACGGAAAAGCGAGGTTTTGACAATGACTGCACAGATCGCATGGGGATTGCTGATCCCTTTTTTGGGCACATCGCTGGGCGCGGGGTGCGTGTTCTTCCTGCGGCGGCAGCTGCGCCGCAGCGTGCAGCGGGTGCTGTCCGGCTTTGCCGCCGGGGTCATGGTGGCGGCGTCGGTGTGGAGCCTGCTGATCCCCGCCCTGGAAGAAGCCGAGGCCGCCGGGCTGGGGGTCTGGGCCTTTGTGCCCGCCGCCGGCGGGTTCTGGGTGGGGGTGCTGTTCCTGCTGTTGCTGGACCACCTGATCCCCCACCTGCACCAGAACGCCAGCCGGCCGGAAGGCCCTCCGGCACGCCTGCCCCGCCTGACCATGATGATGCTGGCCGTCACCCTGCACAACATCCCCGAAGGGATGGCGGTGGGGGTGGTCTACGCCGGGATGCTCACCGGCGGGGCCGATATTTCGGCGGCGGGGGCGCTGGCCCTCTCGCTGGGCATCGCCATCCAGAACTTCCCGGAGGGAGCCATCGTCTCCCTGCCCCTGCGGGCCGAAGGCGGGTCGCGGCCCCGGGCCTTTGCCGGCGGGGTGGCCTCCGGGGTGGTGGAGCCGCTGGCGGCCGCCGTCACCCTGCTGGCGGCTGAGCTGGTGGTGCCGGCGCTGCCCTGGCTGCTGGCTTTCGCCGCCGGGGCCATGCTCTATGTGGTGGTGGAGGAACTGATCCCCGAAATGGCCGAGGGCGAGCACTCGGACGCGGGGCCCCTGGCCTTTGCGCTGGGTTTTACCATCATGATGATGTTGGATGTGGCGCTGGGGTGACGCCCCGGCAGTCAGGAAAGGAGCGTTTATGTACAAGACGACTGCAAAGATCGACGGCATGGCCTGCTCGATGTGCGAGGCCCATGTCAACGAGACCGTCCGGCGGGCTTTCCCGGTGAAGAAGGTGACGTCCTCCCACAAGAAGGGGGAGTGCGTCATCCTTGCGGAGGAGCCGGTGGGGCAGGCGGAGCTTGCCGCCGCGCTGGACCCCACCGGATACAAGGTGCTTTCGGCCGAGAGCGAGTCCTACCGGAAGAAAGGGCTGTTCGGGTTCTGAACACAGGACAAACAAAAAGACCGCTCCCATGCGGAGCGGTTTTTGCGTCTGGTTTCAGGCAGTGCGGCCGGTGAGGGCGCCCAGCACGGCAAAGAGGGCGAACGCCCCCAGGTCCACCGCGACGATGGTGGAGCCCACCGGGGTGCCGGCCAGGATGGAGATCAGGATGCCGGCGGCAGCCCCCGCCACCGAGACGGCGGCGGAGCAGATGGTGACGGCCTTGAAGCTCTTGAACAGCCGCATGGCCGACAGCGCCGGGAAGATGATAAGGGCCGAGATGAGCAGCGAGCCCACCAGGTTCATGGCCAGCACGATGATGACCGCGATGACCACCGCGATGAGCAGGCTGTACCGCCCGGCGGGCAGGCCGGTGGCGGTGGCGAAAGCCTCGTCAAAGGTGACGGCGAAGATGCGGTTGTAAAACACCAGGAACAGGGCGATGACCGCCACCGACAGCACCACGCACAGCCAGACTTCCGCCTGGGTCAGGGTGAGGATGGAGGTGGAGCCGAACAGGGTGCTGCACACGTCGCCCGAGAGGTTGGTGCTGGTGGAGAACAGGTGCATCAGCAGATAGCCCACCGCCAGGGTGCCCACCGAGAGCACCGCAATGGCGGCGTCGCCCTGCAGGCGGGCGCTCTGGCCGCCCCGCAGCAGCAGGATGGCCGCGGCCACCGTCACCGGCAGGACCAGCAGCATCTCGTCGGTCAGGTTGAACACGGCGGCGATGGCCAGGGCCCCGAAGGCCACATGGGACAAACCGTCCCCGATGAAGGAAAACCGCTTGAGCACCAGCGTCACCCCGAACAGGGAGGCGCACAGGGCGATCAGCACCCCCACGATGAGGGCGTAGCGGACAAAGGGAAAAGCAAAGTAATAGCGCAGTGTTTCCAGGGCCGTCATGCGTTGTCCCCTCCTTTCGCGCCGTCCTCCAGGGTGCAGGGGACGAACATCTGCCCCACCGGGCTGGTGCGGTAGGCCGCCGCCGTCCCGAAGAACAGGCGCTGGCCCTCCCCGATGTGCAGGATATGGCTGGCGTACCGCACTGCCGCCGCAATGTCGTGGCTGATCATGATGACGGTGATGCCGTCGGCGTGGTTCAGCTCGGCGATCAGGTCGTACAGTTCCGCGGTGACTTTGGGGTCCAGGCCGGCCACCGGCTCGTCCAGCAGCAGCAGCTTGCGGGTGGCGCAGAGGGCCCGGGCCAGCAGCACGCGCTGCTGCTGGCCGCCCGACAGTTCCCGGTAGCACCGGCGGGCCAGGGGCGTGATGCCCAGCCGCTCCATGTTGCGGGCGGCCAGGGCCTTTTCCTCTTTGGAGTAGAAGGGGCGCAGCCCGCACCGGGCCAGGCACCCCGACAGCACCACTTCCTGCACGCTGGCGGGGAAATCCCGCTGGATGGGGGTCTGCTGGGGCAGGTAGCCGATCTCGTTTTTGCGCAGGCCGTCCCCAAAGGCGATGTGCCCCGCCAGCGGGGCCCGCAGGCCCAGCAGGGTCTTCATCAGGGTGGACTTGCCCGAGCCGTTCTCGCCCACGATGCACAGGTAATCTCCCTCCTCCACCGTGAAGGAGAGGTGTTCGGCCACCCGGGTGTTCTCATACCCGAGGGTCACGTCTTGACAGGTGATAAGGGCCATGCGTGCCTCCTCAAGCCAGCGCTTGCTTCAATACTTCCAGGTTGGACTCCATGATGGAGAGATAGGTGGTGCCGGCCGCGGCGTCCTCGCTGGTGACGCCCTGCATCGAGTCCAGCGTCAGGACCTTTGCGCCGTTGCCGGCGTTCTGGGCGATGGTCTCGGCCACCCGGTGGTCCGAGTTCTCGATGGCCAGCACGGCGGGCAGGTCCAGTTCTTTCACCTTGCCGGCCAGGAAGGCCACCGTCTCAAAGCTGGCCTCGGTCTCGGCCGAGCAGCCGGGGAAAGCCGCGTAGTAGTCCAGGCCGTAGTCCTCCACCAGATAGCGGAAGGGGAACCGGTCGCCGAACAGCAGGGTGTGCACCGGCGAAGCGTCCACCGCCGCCTGGTATTCCCCGTCCAGAGCGGCCAGCCGTTCGGTGTAGGCGGCGGCATTGGCGGCAAAATCCTCCGCGTGGGCGGGGTCCAGCCGGCCCATGGCGTCGGCGATGGCGCCGGTCAGGACCTCGGCGTTCCGCAGAGAGAGCCAGACGTGTTCGTCGTATTCGGCGTCCTCGTGGTCGTGGCCGTCGTGGTCATGATCGTCCTGCATCCCCTCGGTCAGCTCTTCCAGGCGGGCGGCGTCCCCCAGCACGTCCAGCAGGCTGACCACCTCCATATTCTGGTTGACGGCCTCCTGCAAGGCGTCGTCCACCCAGTTGTCCGAGGTGCCTCCCACGTACAGGAACAGGTCGCAGGAGGACACCAGCAGCATATCCTCGGCGGTGGGCTGGTAGCTGTGCATATCGACGCCGGTGTCCTGCAGCCAGACCAGCTCGACGCCCGGCACCTGGCCCAGCACCTCCCGGGCCCAGTCGTAGATGGGGAAGATGGTGGCCACCACCCGCAGGGTGGTTTCGTCCCCGCCGCCGGGGGCGGAGGCCGCGCCGGTGTTTTCGGGGGCGGACGGGCTGCACCCGGCCAGCAGGGCCAGGGTCAGGCAGGCTGCCGCCAGGGCGGCCAGAATCCGTTTCAGTTTGTTCATGCTTTCAAAACCTCCATGCGGGGAAAACGCCCCCGCGCAAAACGAGCGGCAGGCCGCCCCTTTGGAGCCCGCCCGCCGCGAAATTGCAACTTGACTGCAAATTATTATACACACCGGGCAGGGGGTTGTCAATAGGGGACAGGGAGGAAAAGCCTGTCCCTTTCGTGACCCGCTCACTCTGGCGGTTGACAGGAAGGGGGCGGTATGCTATGATAAGTTTAACCTAACTATCCGGCTGCGGCCCGCAGCCTTTCAAACCTTATGACAGGAGGATATCCCATGGACCAGAAAGTTTACCAGCTGCTCAACGACCAGATCAACAAGGAGTTCTACTCCGCTTATCTCTATCTGGAAATCGCCAATTATTACGAGGCCAAGGGCCTGGACGGCTTTGCCAACTGGTACGAGATCCAGGCCAAAGAGGAGCAGGACCACGCCATGCTTTTCTACCGCTACCTGCACAACAACGGCCAGCAGGTGGTGCTGGAGGGCATCGCCAAGCCCGAGACCCACTTCAGCGACCTGATCGGCCCCCTCAAGGCCGCCCTGGGCCACGAGCAGTATGTCACCGGCCTCATCAACGGCATCTACGCCGCCGCCATCGAGGCCAAGGACTACCGCACCGTCCAGTTCCTGGATTGGTTCATCAAGGAGCAGGGCGAGGAGGAGAAGAACTCCGCCGACCAGATCACCAAGATGGAGCTGTACGGCGGCGACGCCCGCAGCCTGTATATGCTGAACAGCGAGCTGCTGTCCCGCACCTACACCGCGCCGTCCCTCGTACTCGACTAAACACCAAAACGCACACCAAGGCCGCCTGGCAGTCAGGCGGTCTTTTTGCGTGCCGGCAGGCTCGACAAAAAGTGACCTAGGTTGTATACTATGGATAGTATCATACAGCCTTTTCAGGCAGAAAGTGTGGATAACCATGGCAGCGGAACAGACCCAGCAGCAGGCCCAGTTCGACAAGATGACCAAGACCCCCATCCCCCGGCTGGTGCTGGGGCTGGCGGTGCCCACCATCCTCAGTATGCTCATCACCAGCATCTATAACCTGGCCGACACCTTTTTTGTGGGGCAGATCTCCACCAGCGCTTCGGGCGCGGTGGGGGTGGTGTCCAGCCTGATGGCGGTGATCCAGGCCATTGGGTTCATGCTGGGGCACGGCTCGGGCAGCATCATCAGCCGCAGTTTGGGCAGCGGCGACGCGCCCGCGGCCTCCCGCTTTGCCTCCACCAGCTTTTTCACGGCGATCGGGGCCGGCGCGGCGCTGGGCGTGTTCGGTATTGCCGGGCTGACCCCTCTCATGCGGCTGCTGGGCAGCACCGAGACCATCCTGCCCCACGCCCGGGACTACGCCTTTTACATCCTGCTGGCAGCTCCCTTTATGATGTCCAGCCTGGTGATGAACAACATCCTGCGCTATGAGGGCAAGGCCAGCTTTGCCATGATCGGCCTTGTCACCGGCGGCGTGCTGAACATGGTGCTGGACCCAGTGTTCATCTTCGGCCTGGGGATGGGCACCGGCGGCGCGGGCCTGGCCACCGGCCTGAGCCAGATCGTCGGCTTTTGCATCCTGCTGTCCATGTACCTGCGGGGCAAGACAGTCAGCAAGTTGTCCATCCGCAACTACACCCGCAGCGGCCGGGATATCATGGCCATCTTGACCATCGGCCTGCCCAGCTTTGGGCGTCAGGGCCTGGCCAGCTTTGCCAGCATGATGCTGAACGTGGCGGCCCGCTCCTACGGCGACGCCGCAGTGGCCGCCATGAGCATCGTGTCCCGCATCTTCCAGTTCCTGCAGTCGGTGGCGCTGGGCGTGGGGCAGGGCTTCCAGCCGGTGGCAAGCTACAACTACGGGGCGTACAAGTTCCACCGGGTGCGGTCGGCCTGCCTGTTCACCATCGGGGCCAGCTTTGTCCTGATGACCCTGCTGGCCGGGGTCTGTCTCGTCAACGGCGAGGCGCTGGTCCGCCTGTTCCGGGACGACGACGCCGTCACCGCCGTCGCCCTGCCGGCCTTCCAGTGGCAGTGCATCGCCACCGTGCTGCAGCCGGTGCTGGTCTGCGGCAATATGCTGTTCCAGAGCGTGGGCAAGGCGGGCCGGGCCACCTTCCTGTCCTGCTGCCGGCAGGGCATCTGCTTCATCCCGCTGATTCTGGTGCTGCCCAACGTGTGGGGTCTGGCCGGCGTGCAGTACTGCCAGCCCATCGCCGACGTGCTCAGCTTTGTGGTGGCGGTGCCCTTCATGGCGCAGTTCCTGGCCGAGCTGGACCGGATGGACGCCCGCGTCCGCGCCGGGCAGCAGCCGGAATAAGTTCCTGAAAAACCTAAAAAGTTTGAGTTATGCGCCGGAGCTTTTGTGCAACCCGCCAAAACGCGGCCCATATGCTTGTGAAAAATTACGATGGGTGGTATAATCCAGAGTATAGTCTGGGGTTGCCGCGCCCTGGGTCACATCGGGGCGCGTTTGGATAGAGAATGTATATGGAGGGATAAAACATGAGAACAGTCGAACAGACC
Organism: Candidatus Faecalibacterium faecigallinarum; assembly: GCA_019119685.1. Classification (GTDB taxonomy): domain Bacteria; phylum Bacillota; class Clostridia; order Oscillospirales; family Ruminococcaceae; genus Faecalibacterium; species Faecalibacterium faecigallinarum. The sequence continues at coordinate 14,486 of DWWN01000043.1, read as the reverse complement.
TTGATCGAAGCCGGCCGCGCCTACACCATCGCTGCGGCCAGCGGCAACGTCATCGGCTATGTGGGCGACGACGGCGCCGGCGGCGCTCAGCTGCGGCTGGGCAAGTACGAGCACAAGCCCGAACAGGAGTGGCTTTTCGACCGCGTGGGCGAGAACAGCTACCGCATCCACTGCCGGGCCAATGGCAAGGTGATCGACCTGGCCATGGCGGGCACCGCCAACGGCACCTGGCTGCAGCTGTGGGACGATGTGCTGGGCGGCAGCCAGATGTGGACCCTGGTGCCGGTCAACGACGGCACCGTGCGCATCATCAGCCAGTGGGCCAGCGGCCGCTGTGTGGATACCGTGGGCATCGGCACCGCCGCGGGCGCCGTCCTGCAGATCTGGCAGGAGAGCCCCGGTGCGGACCAGCTGTGGACCATCCGGCCCGTCAAGGACCGCAAACCCGCCGCGCCCGAGGCCGCTGACTCCGCCGCAGAAAAGCCCGCAGAGGCCCCCGCCGCCGAACCTGCCGCCCCCGCTGTGGAACCTGCCGCGCCTGAGGCCGCTGCCGAGGCTCTCAAGGCCGAAGCTGCCGCCCCTGCCGCCGAGGCTGCGCCCGCTGCCGAAAAGGCGGCCGAGCCCGCCCCCGAAGCTGCGGAGGCCAAGCCCAAGCGCCGCGCCTGCCGTACCAAGAAGGCTGCGGAGCCTGCCGGGGCACAGCCCGCCGCTCCTGCCGCCCCTGAGGCTGCTGCCGAGGCTCCCAAGGCCGAACCCGCTGCCCCCGCCGCTGAGGCTCCCGCCCCCAAGAAGCGGGGCGGCCGGCCCAAAAAGGCTGCCGCTCCTGCCGGGGAAGCAGCTCCGAAAAAGCGCTCTACCCGCTCTAAGAAGTAACCCCCAACGCCGTGCCCGCCCGGGTGCGGCGTTTTTTTGCGCTCAGGCGAGGCATACTTTGAACAGGCGGCGGAAGGGAGGGGGATGGAGCGGTCCAAAAACCCCTTGCCGAAAGGCGGGAAAAGTGGTAAACTATAACTAACCGGCAGGGAGCGGCCCAAAGCCGCGCCATACGGACGAATCATCAGGAGGTAATGCTATCATGAATTATCTGGAAATTGAACAGGTCGTCGGCCGCGAGATCCTGGACTCCCGCGGGAACCCCACTGTGGAGGCCGAGGTCACCCTGGCCGACGGCACCGTGGCACGGGGCTGCGCCCCCAGTGGCGCATCCACCGGCGAGTTTGAGGCGCTGGAGCTCCGGGACGGCGACAAGAGCCGCTATCTGGGCAAGGGTGTCACCAAGGCGGTGGAGAACGTCAACACCACCATCGCCGACGCCATCATCGGGATGGACGCATCCGACATCTACGCCGTGGACGCCGCCATGCTGGCCGCCGACGGCACCGAGGACAAGTCCAACCTGGGCGCCAACGCCATTTTGGCGGTGTCCATCGCGGTCTGCCGCGCCGCCGCCGCTTCTCTCGGAATGCCCTTGTACCGCTTTTTGGGCGGCGTCAACGGCAACCGCCTGCCCGTCCCCATGATGAACATCCTGAACGGCGGCGCCCACGCCACCAACACCGTGGACACCCAGGAGTTCATGATCATGCCTGTGGGCGCGCCCTCCTTCAAGGAGGCCCTGCGGATGTGCGCGGAGGTGTTCCACGCGCTGCAGGCTATCCTCAAGAGCAAGGGCCTGGCCACCTCGGTGGGCGATGAGGGCGGCTTTGCCCCCAACCTGTCCAGCGACGAGGAGACCATCGAGACCATCCTGGCCGCGGTGGAGAAGGCTGGCTACAAGCCCGGCAGCGATTTCATGATCGCGCTGGACGCCGCTTCCTCCGAGTGGAAGGACCCCGTCAAGGGCAAGGGCCACTACAAGCTGCCCAAGGCCGGCACCGAGTACACCTCCAGCGAGCTGATCGCCCACTGGAAGAGCCTGGTGGAAAAGTACCCCATCATCTCCATTGAGGACGGCCTGGATGAAGAGGACTGGGAGGGCTGGCAGGAGCTGACCCGCGAGCTGGGCGGCAAGGTCCAGCTGGTGGGCGACGACCTGTTCGTCACCAACACCAAGCGGCTGGCCAAGGGCATCAGCCTGGGCTGCGGCAACGCCATCCTCATCAAGCTGAACCAGATCGGTTCCGTCTCCGAGACGCTGGAGGCCATCAAGATGGCCCACAAGGCAGGCTATGCCGCCGTCACCTCTCACCGCTCGGGCGAGACCGAGGACACCACCATCGCCGACCTGGCCGTGGCGCTGAACACCTGCCAGATCAAGACCGGCGCACCCAGCCGCACCGAGCGTGTGGCCAAGTACAACCAGCTGCTCCGCATCGAGGAGGAGCTGGGCGCTTCGGCCGTCTATCCCGGCATGGGCGCTTTCCAGGTCAAGCGCTGAGCCTTTCGCCGCCCTTTAGAACGTAAAAAGTCCGCCGCAGTTTCTCGCTGCGGCGGACTTTCTTGCTTATGGGATTCAGCGGTTCACTTTCTTGTCAGCGGCCAGGTAGGGGTCCATGCTGCTGCGCCCGGCAGACTTGCGGTTCTGCAGGCTGGCGGCGATGAAAGCCTTAAACAAGGGGTGGGCCCGGTTGGGACGGCTCTTGAACTCGGGGTGGAACTGGGCGCCCAGGTGGAAGGGGCGGCCGGGCAGCTCCACCGTCTCGACCAGGCGGCCGTCGGGGCTGGTGCCCGAGATGACCAGGCCGGCGGCCTCCATCTCGGCGCGGAACTCGTTGTTGAACTCGTAGCGGTGGCGGTGGCGCTCCCAGATCAGGTCCTCGCCATAGCAGGCGGCCATCTTGGTGCCGGGCGCCACCTTGCAGGGGTACTTGCCCAGGCGCATGGTGCCGCCCTTGGGGATGTTGCCCTGCTGGTCGGCCATCAGGGCGATGACGTTGTGGGCGCCGTCGGGGGTGAACTCGCTGGAATTGGCGTCGGCGTAGCCCAGCACGCCGCGGGCAAACTCGATCACCATGATCTGCATACCCAGGCAGATGCCGAAGTAGGGCACCTCGTGCTCGCGGGCCCAGCGGGCGGCGGCCACCATGCCCTCGATGCCGCGGTCGCCGAAGCCGCCGGGCACGATGATGCCGTCCACGTCGCAGAAAGCGGCGGCGCAGTCGGCGTCGGTGCGCAGCTCCTCGCTGTCCACCCACTTGATCTCCACCTGGCTGTCGTTCTCAAAGCCGGCGTGGTAGAGGCTCTCCATCACCGACAGGTAAGCGTCGTGGAGCTTGACGTACTTGCCCACCAGCGCGATGGTGCAGGTGCGGGACCGGGAGGCGATGCGGGCCACCACGTCCTTCCACTCGGTCAGGTCGGCGGCGGGCACGTCCAGGCTGAGCTTTTCCACCACCACGTCGTCCAGCCCGTTGGAGTGCAGCATCAGGGGGCACTGGTACAGGCTGGGCATGGTCAGGTTCTCGATGACGCATTCGGGCTTGACGTTGCAGAAGGTGCTGATCTTGCGGCGGATGTCGCTGCCCACGCTGCCGTCGGCCCGCAGGATGATGATGTCGGGGCTGATGCCCATGCCCTGCAGCTCCTTGACCGAGTGCTGGGCGGGTTTCGACTTGTACTCGTTGGAGCCGGAGATGTAGGGCACCAGCACCACGTGGATGTAGCAGCAGTTCTCGTGGCCCTGCTCGATGCCCACCTGGCGGATGGCCTCCAGGAAGGGCTGGCTCTCGATGTCGCCGGTGGTGCCGCCGATCTCGGTGATGACCACGTCGGCCTCGGTGGAGGCGGCCAGGTTATAGATGTAGCTCTTGATCTCGTTGGTGATGTGGGGGATGATCTGGACGGTCTGGCCCAGATACGCGCCCTGGCGCTCCTTGTTCAGGACGTTCCAGTAGACCTTGCCGGTGGTCAGGTTGGAGTACTTGTTCAGGTTCTCGTCGATGAAGCGCTCATAGTGGCCCAGGTCCAGGTCGGTCTCGGTGCCGTCGTCGGTGACGAACACCTCGCCGTGCTGCAGGGGGCTCATGGTGCCGGGGTCCACGTTGACATAGGGGTCCAGCTTCTGGCTGGCTACCTTGAGGCCGCGGCATTTGAGCAGCCGCCCCAGGCTGGCCGCGGTGATCCCCTTGCCCAGGCCAGAGACCACGCCGCCGGTCACAAAGATGTATTTCGTCGCCATAGTTTCCTCCATCTGCCCCGCTTGTCCGCCGGGGCCGTTGCAAAACATACAGAAGGCGCGCGGTGACCCCCGCACGCCTTCCGTCAAGAATCATACAGCTTCTATTATACACCATCCACGGCGTCCGGGTCAAGGGAATCAATGACTTCCTGGGCCACTTTGCCCCGGTTTTGCCGGGTATCCATCGCTGTTTTTTCCAGATAGCGGTGGGCCTCGGCCTCGCTCATCCCCTTATACTGGATCAGCAGGCACTTGGCCCGGCCTGTCAGCCGCAGTTCAGCCAGCTTTTGCTGGATGCGGTCGTTCTCGGCCCGCAGCCGGGCCAGCCGGTGGTTGCTGGCGGCCGCCATGTGCACTGCCTGCAAAAACAGTGCCGCCGAAAAGGGCTTTGCCACCACCAGCACCCCCTGCTCGTTCATGGGGGCCCGCAGTTCGTCGCAGGCGGCGGCCTTGGCCAGCAGGATCACCCCGGCGTCGGTCTGCTCCACCGCGGCGGCGCACAGCTCGTGGCCGAACTCGTCGGGCAGCGGCGCGTTCACCACGATCAGCTCAAAGCCCCCGGCCAGCATCCGGCGGCGGGCCTCGGTGCCGCTGGGGACGATGACCGGCCGCAGGTAGCCGAGCTCGGTCAGCCGGGCGGACAGGTATTCGTTGGCGCTGGCGCCCGCGCTGACGATCATCGCGCGTCCCATGCTACCCCTCCTCTCTCATACCACACAGGGCCGGTCAGATGGCGCAGAAGTACTGCGCCCGCTCAAACTCGGCGGGGTCGGCGGCGTCCCGCAGTTTGGCGCAGCGGCGCAGCTGCTGCTGGTAGTACCGCTGGGCCAGCCCCTCGGGCAGGTATTTGGCCAGGAAGGGGCTGGCCTGGGCGGCAGCCACCGCTTCTTCCAGGGTGGCGGGCAGGGCCTCCAGCCCCAGGGCGGCGGCCTCGCCGGGCTGCAGCTCGAACAGGTTGCGGTTGACCGGCGCGCACAGCTCCATCCGGTGCTCCAGGCCGTCCAGCCCGGCCGCCAGGATCAGCCCCACCGCAAGATAGGGGTTGCAGGCGGGGTCGGGGCTGCGCAGCTCCATCCGGCAGTTGTCCCCCTCCACGGCGGGCAGGCGCACCAGCTGGCTGCGGTTCTGCCGGCTCCAGCTGACATAGCGGGGGGCCTCGTCGCAGCCAAAGCGGAGGTAGCTGTTGGGCAGGGGATTGGTGAAGGCGGTCAGCTCCCGGCTGTGGGCCAGCACACCGGCCATAAAGCTGCCGGCGGGGCTGTCGGGGGCGATATCCCCTTCAAAGAGGTTCTGCCGGTCCCGGTAAAGGGAGATGTTGATGTGCAGCCCGCTGCCCGCCTGCCCGGCCAGGGGCTTGGGCATAAAGCTGGCGTGCAGGCCGTTGCGGCCTGCCACCGCCCGCGCGATCTGCTTGAACATCATCACGTTGTCGGCGGTCTTGAGGGGGCTGGCGTGGTGGAAGTCGATCTCGTTCTGGCCGTGGCCGCTCTCGTGGTGGCTGTGCTGGGGGGCAAGGCCCATCTGCTCCATGGTCAGGCAGATGTCCCGGCGCAGGTTCTCGGCGGCGTCCAGGGGATAGACGTCCAGGTAGCCCCCGAGGTCCAGTGGGATGCGGGTGGGGCGGCCCCGCTCGTCCGTCTCAAAGAGGTAGAACTCGCACTCGGCCCCCACGTTGCACACCAGGCCCAGCTGGCGGAACCGGCGGGCGATCTGCCGCAGGAAGCCCCGGCAGTTGCCCCCAAAGGGCTTGCCGCCCGGCTGCTCGATGTCGCAGAAGAACTGCATCACCCGGCCCTCGGCGGGCCGCCAGGGCAGGATGGTCAGGGTGGACAGGTCGGGCCGGAGGACCAGGTCGCTCTCCTCCACCTGCATGAAGCCGGGGACGGCGCTGCCGTCGAAGCAGACCCCGTCCTCCAGGGCCTTGGGCAGGTCCCCGGCCAGGACGGCGATATTCTTCTGGGTGCCAAAGATATCGGTAAAGGCGAACCGGACGAACTTGACGTTGTTGTCCTCCACAAAGTCGAGCACGTCCTGCTGTGTGGTGTAGTTCATAGGCTAGTCCTCGCATCAAAAAAGGCCCGGGGCCCGCGCTCTCGCAGCAGGTCCGGGCCGGTGGTTGATGAGCCCTCTCAGTCTCGCTTCGCTCGCCAGCTCCCCCGCGTGCGGGACTGCGCAGCTGAGGCGCGTCCAGCGGACGAGACAGCCGAAGCGGAGCAGGGGCAGCGGTCTGTTTTTTGCAAGCCCGCAGCGACGGGCGCAGCAAAAACAGGGCACCGCAACCGTGGCCCGCAGGGCCGGAGAGGGCTTATTTTTCTACATAGTACAGCATCTTGCTGTAGCTGGGCAGAGGCCAGTACTTGTCGCCGCAGATGGTCTCGGCGTCGTCGGCGGCAGAGCGCAGGGCGTCCATCAGGGGCAGCACCTTGTCGTGGAAGGCGTTGGCCTTGGCGGTCATGTCGGACAGGGTCTGGGCGGTGCGCTCGGCGGCGGCCAGATGCTCGATGGTGTCGGACATCTTGTCGGCGTCGCGGGACAGCTTTTCCAGGATGGCGGTCTCAGCGTGGGTGCTCAGGCTCTCGCTGACGGCGCGCTTGGCGGTGATGGTGCGGGCCAGGTCGCCCATATAGCTGTTGATGGCGGGCAGCAGCTGCTTGCGGGTCATTTCCAGCATGGTCAGCGCCTCGATGTTGATGATCTTGGCGTAGTGCTCCATCTCCACCTCGTACCGGCTGAACATCTCGGTCCGGGTCATGACGCCGAACTCCTCCATCAGCTGGATGTTTTTGGGCGCGATGAGGGCGGGCAGGGCGGCGGGGGTGTACTTCTTGTTGGGCAGGCCGCGGCGCTCGGCCTCGATCTCCCACTCGGCGGAATAGCCGTCGCCGTTGAAGATGACCCGGCGGTGGTCGCGGATGGTCCGCTTGACCAGCGCGATGACCGAGTTGGGGAAGTCCTCGGAGGCTTCCAGCTCGTCGGCGTAGCCCTTCAGCTCCTTGGCGACGGCGGTGTTCAGGATGGTGTTGGCGTCGCTCAGGTTCTCATGGCTGCCGGGCATACGGAACTCGAACTTGTTGCCGGTGAAGGCGAAGGGGGAGGTGCGGTTGCGGTCGGTGGTGTCCTTGCTGAACTTGGGCAGGACGTCCACGCCCAGGTCCATCTTCATCTTGACCGGGCCGGCGTAGGGGGAGTCGGAGGCGATGGCGTCGATGACGGCTTCCAGCTCCTCGCCCACAAAGATGGAGATGATGGCAGGGGGCGCCTCGTTGGCGCCCAGGCGGTGGTCGTTGCCGGGGGTAGCCACCGAGGTGCGCAGCAGGTCGGCGTACTCATCCACCGCCTTGATGACGGCGGCCAGGAACACCAGGAACTGCAGGTTCTCCATGGGGGTGTCGCCGGGGTCGAGCAGGTTCTCGTGGCCGGCGCTCATGGACCAGTTGTTGTGCTTGCCGCTGCCGTTGACCCCTTCAAAGGGCTTTTCATGGAGCAGGCAGACCAGGCCGTACTTGGGGGCGATCTTCTGCATCATCTCCATGGTCAGCAGGTTGTGGTCGATGGCCACGTTGGAGGTGTCGAAGATGGGGGCCAGCTCATGCTGGCAGGGGGCCACCTCGTTGTGCTTGGTCTTGGCGGGGACGCCCAGCTCCCACAGCACGTCGTCCAGCTCCTTCATGAAGGCGGAGACCTGGGGCCGGATGGTGCCGAAGTAGTGCTCTTCCAGCTCCTGGCCCTTGGCGGCCGGCGCGCCGAACAGGGTGCGGCCGGTGAGGATCAGGTCCTGCCGGGCCTCGTAGTCCTCCTTGCGCACCAGAAAATACTCCTGCTCGGGGCCAACGGTGGTGGTGACGTGGGCGGTCTCCTTGCCGAACAGCTTGAGGATGCGCTGTGCCTGGACGGACAGCGCCTTCATCGAGCGCAGCAGGGGAGTCTTTTTGTCCAGCGCTTCGCCGGTGTAGCTGACGAAGGCGGTGGGGATGCACAGCACGTCGTCCTTGACGAAGGCGTAGCTGGTGGGGTCCCAGGCGGTGTAGCCGCGGGCCTCGCAGGTAGCCCGCAGGCCGCCGGAGGGGAAGGAGGAGGCGTCGGGCTCGCCGCGGACCAGCTCCTTGCCGCTGAACTCCATGATGGCGGTGCCGTCGCCCACCGGGCTGACGAAGCCGTCGTGCTTTTCACTGGTGATGCCGGTCAGAGGCTGGAACCAGTGGGTGTAGTGGGTGGCGCCCAGCTCCATGGCCCAGCGCTTCATGACGCTGGCCACGACGTTGGCCACTTCGATGTCCAGCGGCGCGCCCTTGTGCAGGGTGTCCTTCAGGCTCTTATAGGTGGCGCTGGGCAGACGCTCCTTCATCACGTGCTCGTTGAAGACCTTGCTGCCGTAGATTTCCATAACGTTGGCTGCCATAAATCCTACTCCTTACTCACATCAGGGATGTCTCACCCGCCGCAGGAGACGGGTGCCGAACACACACAAAAGGCGCTGCGAGTCTGTGGGACTCACAGCGCCGTTGCTGCCGATAGTTGCATTATACTTGCCCGCGGCAAAAAACGCAATAGACAAATTTACGATTTTGCCGCCGGACGCCGCGCAAATTTCGGCCAAAGGGCCCGAATTCCCGCGGGAAGACGGCTTTTTGTGCCTGATAAGTATGACTTTTACAGTTTCGATGTGGGAAAAAGAATGCAAACAATGTATTGACGTTGTACATAATATGCTGTATACTAAAGTTAGCAAATCAGGAAAGGAGCACCGGCTATGGCCAGCACAAATATCAATATCCGTATGGATGCCGATCTGAAGCAGCAGTTTGAAGCGTTCTGTGCAGATATGGGGATGTCGATGACGACGGCGTTTACGATTTTTGCCAAAAAGGCGGTGCGCGAATACCGCATCCCCTTTGAGGTGGGGGGCGAGACCCCCAATGCGCAGACTCTGGAGGCGATGGAGGAAGTCAGGCAGATGAAAGCCGGGCGCGCTCCCAGCAGGACCTACAGCGATGTAGACCAGATGATGAAGGATCTGCTTTCCGATGATGTATAAGATACGCCCAACGGCCCGGTTCCAAAAAGACCTCAAACGGGCCCAGAAAAGAGGCTGTGACCTGGACCTGCTGGCGGCTGTGCTCAAGCAGCTGGCGGCAGGGCAGGCCCTGGTGCAGAAATACCATGACCACCCGCTTGTCGGGGACTACAGCGGCTGCCGGGAATGCCATATCACGCCCGACTGGCTGCTGGTTTACGAGATCGACCAGGAGGAAATGTTTTTGTACCTGGTACGGACGGGGACGCACAGCGACCTGTTCTGAAGGGGATTCTTCCGCACATATGCGGGCAGAAAAGGCTGTCCTCTCAAAAACGCTGCTTTTCTCGGCATACTGAAACGAACGCCCGGCTTCCCTTATGCGGAGGCCGGGCGTTTTTCAGTGTTTTCTTTTCCGGTGCGGGCGGGCATAGGCGCTGTAAAACCCGAAAGCGGTCCCGCACACGCCGCCCACGATGTGCATGAAGTTGGCAACGTTGTCCCGCACGAACAGGATGGCGTAGATCTGGTCCCCCAGGTAGAGGGCTGCCACCAGCAGCATGGTGACGGGGATGCCCCCGCTGATCCCCGCCAGGGAGGACAGCATGATGAGCATGAACACGATGCCCGAGGCCCCCAGCAGGGCCACCCCGGGAAAGAGCAGGCACTGCAGCACCCCCGAGACCAGCGCCGTCAGGATGATGGCTTTGAGCAGGGGGATGCTGCCGTATTTTTCCTCCATGGGCGGGCCGATGACCAGAAACAGCAGCATATTGTTCAAAAAGTGGTCCAGGTCGGCGTGGCCCAGCACATGGCCGAACAGCCGGATGTAAAACAGCGGGTCTTTCAGGGAGGAACGGTAGACGCAGAACAGGTGGCTGGTGGTCCAGCCGGCGGTGAGGCCGTCCAGCAGCAGCACCCCGAAGGACAAAAGGAAAAAGGTGAGCACCACCGGGGCGTTGTACTGGAAGGTGAGGTGGAATTTCGCGCGTTTCGTAGCGGCCAGCTCCTTTCAGGCGGGCATGGGTTGCAAAGGGAACGGCTCTATTGTAGCACACTTTGGAGGGCCTTTCCAGCGGGAAGGGACAAAAAGCGCATCCCAAACGGCGCAAAAGCGTGAAATTTCGACGTTTTGCCCTTGGACGCGCCTGCAAAAATGTGGTATAATAAACGTAGATACGATGATGGCTTTTTGCTGCCTGTTCGGGACGACGAAGAAGGAGGGATGCGTCCATGTTTTGTGAAGGCGAATATGTGGTGTATGGGGACCTGGGTGTCTGCCGGGTGGAAGGCGTCACCCAGCGCAGGTTTGAAGGGTTGGATGCGGCCCACCTGTATTATGTGCTGGCCCCGGTCTATCAGGGCGGGGTGCTGTATATCCCGGCGGACAACCCCCGCATTTGCCTGCGGGCGGTCATCAGCGCCGAGGAGGCCAACCGGCTGATCGACGCCATCCCCACCATCGAGGGGGAGGCATTCCACAGCCGCAGCGCTCAGGAGCTGAGCGTCCACTACGAGCAGGCCCTGCGCACCCACGACTGCGCCGATCTGATCCGCCTGACCGCCTCCATCTACGCCAAAAAGCAGGACCTCGCCAGCCGGAAAAAGCGGATGGGCCGGGTGGACGAGCACTTTATGAAAAAGGCGAAGGACAGCCTGAACGGCGAATTTGCCATTGCCCTGGGCATCCCCCGGGAGGATGTGCCCGCCTATATCTCCCGCCGCATCGCAGCCCACGCCAAGAGCTGACCAAGAGCCGAAACGAACAGTCCCGCTGGTACGCACGCAGCGCCCCGGCGGGACTGTTTTGTGTGGGTATTTTACATCCGGCCGGCCTGCCTGACCAGCTCGATGCACTCCTTGCCGCTGATGTGGCCGGGAGTCAGCTCGAGCATACAGAGGGCGTCCCAGTAGCGGGCGATTTCGGCATCCACCTTTTCCGCCGGCTCATCGGGGGAGTAGCGGCGGGCCAGCGCCAGGATGGCGGCCCGCTTTTCCTCCCCGGCGGTCAGCCGGCGCACTGTCCCGAACAGGATGACGCTGCGGTAATAGGTGGTGTACTTTTCGGGCACCACCTGGTCCTGCCCGATGACGCAGAAAGAGGCTTTGGGGTTCTGGTCCAGCAGGTCCAGCTTGTGGCCGGCCCGGGCACAGTGGAAGTAGACCTTGCCCTCGTGGTACACATAGCTCAGGGGGACGGCGTAAGGCTGCCCGTCCGCCCCGGCCAGCGCCAGGACCCCCGAGGTGCCGGCCTGCAGGATGGCGTCGCAGGCCGCGGGGGACAAAGCCTGCTTTTTGCGTCGCATTTCAGGATACATGGAATATTCCTCCTTTTATGGATCAAAACAGGAAAAGAAGAAAAAAACGCCCTGGACCGTCCCTCTTTCAATGGCCTGCAGAGGGCGGCAAGGCGTTTGCCCGGCGGCAAATGGTTTGAAACGGGCACAGTATAGCAGACCGTGCCGCGAAAGTCAAGGCTCAGGTGCGGGTGCGCTCCCAGTAGGCCCCCATGCTCTGGCCGGGCTGGCCGGTCACCTCGCTGCCCAGGTAACGGGCCAGGGCGGGGGAGCCCGGGGCCCAGGCTTCGGCCTCGGCAATGGTGGGGTATTCGATCTCGGCGTACCAGAACGCGCCGGGCTGGCCGGCGTCCACATGGTTGACCTCGAGGCGGTTCCCGTCGGGCAGCAGGTAGGTCCGGCGCACCTTTTCGATCAGGGGCCGGGCGATGATCTTGGCGGCCAGGTCGTCAAAGAGGGCCTTGTCGATGGGGCGTTCGATCTCCTCCCGGGCCAGCCCGCCGGCCGACTTGAAGCAGAGGACCCAGGCGGTCTCGCCGCCGGTCTTGGCCTCCTCCCGGATGCGGACGGTGGGCCGCACGCTGATGTAGCCCTGCCGCATGGTGTGCTCCTCCACCAGAGGCAGACCCTTGGGCCAGTCCTCCACAAGCCATTTGCGCTCGATCTCCATAAGAAAAAACCTCCTTGATGCGTTTACTTCTTGTTAGTGTCTGCCGCGCCGTCCTTGATATACACGCTGGTGGACGGGAAAGCGAAGTCCAGCCCGTCGGCCCGGACGATGTCCATCAGGTCAAGGTTCAAATCGTTGCGCATCCGGTAGAAAGAGGAGGCGTCGGCGGTGCGCACATAGGCCGACACCAGCAGGTCGATGCTGGACGCCCCGAAGCCGCTCACCTCCACGATGACCGAGTCCTCATAGGTATAAGGGCTGGCGGCCAGCATGGCCCGCAGGTCCTCCATCAGCTTTTCCAGCTGGGCGCGGGTGGCGCTGTACTCCACCCCCAGCGTGAACCGGTAGAGCCGCTTGGTACGCTGGGTGCCGTTGTTGATGGTGGCGGAACAAACGTCGCTGTTGGTCAGAATGTAGAGGGAGTTGTCCAGCGCGCGGATCTTGGTGGAACGGAAAGTGATGTCCTCCACGCTGCCCTCCACGTCGCCCACGACCACCCAGTCCCCGATCTGGAAGGGCCGCTCGACCAGGATCATCATCCCGGCAAAGAGGTTGCTGGCGGTGTCCTGGGCGGCCAGGGAGATGGTCAGGCCGACCAGGCCTGCGCTGGTCAAAATGCCGGTGATGGGCAGGCCCAGCTCCTGAGCCGCCATCAGCCCGCCCAAAATGACCACCAGCACTTTGTACACCTTGACCAAAATGCTGCGCAGGGTCTTGTTGGTGCGCACTTCCTCCCGCGTCCCCGCAAGGAGCAGCTCGGTCAGCGCCGAAGCGCCGTACAGCCCCCAGCTCAGCAGCAGGATGGCCCCGAACCGGAACAGTTTGAGCAGGAAGGGCCGCACCGCCGCGGCCGTCCAGGGCAGGGAGGCCAGGGCCAGGTACAGGCCGGTCAGGGCGGCCAGATGGGCGGCCGGCCGGGCAAAGCTGCCGATCAGGATGCCCGCCCCGCGGGAAGGCAAATGGAACTTTGACAGGTGGGGGAACAGCCACTTCTGCAGCCAGCGCCGCAGCAAAAGCCCCGCCGCCAGCAAAAGCGCCGCGCAGGCGCACCGGGCCGCGAAGGCGGGGTAGCCTTCCAGCAAAAGTCCCCCGAGGGTGAACTGCAGATTTTGGATCGCAAACAGCATGACGGTTCTCCTTTGTTCGTGTAAACTCGATTTATTGTATCACAGAACCGCCCCGCTGGCAATGCGCGGAGCGAAGTGGATAAGCCGGGGCCGAAATGGGTTCCCCCTAAAGTCCCTCGAAAAAAGTATGACTTCTGTTTTCCCTCTTGCTTTTTGGCGGGGATATGCTATACTGTCTGTAAGAAAGTTCGTTTCAGGGCGGGGTGAAATTCCCCACCGGCGGTACAGCCCGCGACCACCCGCAAGGGTGCTGACTCGGTGAAACTCCGGGGCCGACAGTAAAGTCTGGATGGAAGAGACGACGGACAGAGTTATTGTATCGTTGCGCCCTGTTGTACCGCGGAAAGTGTCCGCGGCGGCAGGGCGTTTTTCTGTTTGTCTCCTGGTGAAAAGAGCTTTCCACACATTTTAACACAGGGCGAAGCCCCGGGAGGTAATGACTATGCAAGCAAACAGTGAAGCCCGACCCGTCCGCACCGGCGGACACGACCGCAACCAGGTCCGCAAGCTGACCGTCACCGCCATGCTGTCGGCGGTGGCCTTCGTGCTGATGTTCCTGGATTTCCCCATCCCCATGCTGATGCCGTCTTTTGTCAAGATGGATTTTTCCGACCTGCCCGAGCTGCTGGGCGCGTTCGCGCTGGGGCCGGCGTATGGCGTTTTGATCAGCCTCATCAAGAACCTGATCCACCTGCTGCTGGCCGGTTCCACCAATGGCGCGGGCGAGCTGTGCAATTTCCTGCTGGGCGCGGTGTTCGCCTGGGTGGCAGGTTTTGTCTACCAGCGCAATAAGAGCCGCCGCACCGCCGTGCTGGGCGCGGTGCTGGGCGCTGTGGCCATGGCCGTTGCCAGCATCCCCGTGAACTACTTCCTGACCTACCCGGCCTATGTGGTCATCTACGGGATGCCGCTGGACACCATCATCGGGATGTACCAGGCCATCCTGCCCTCGGCGGGCAGCCTGCTGGAATGCCTGGTCATCTTCAATATGCCCTGGACCCTGGCCAAGGGCCTGCTGGACGCGGTGCTGTGTATGCTGATCTACAAGCCCCTGTCCCCCATCCTGCACGGCCGCCGCTGATGAGAACATCGTAAATAGCAAAACAAAAACCGAGCCGCTTCCCGGCAAACTGAACAGGTCCGTAAAAAGTAGACAATAGACAAAAAACCTCCCCGTGTAGGATAATAGAACTACACGAGGAGGTTTTGCTATGCCCAGAAAATACACGAAAATAAATCAATATGAGAAAGAAATTCTGCA
>DWWN01000042.1 GCA_019119685.1 Candidatus Faecalibacterium faecigallinarum | reverse complement strand
TATGTTTTGGCAAAAGCGGTTCAATCTGACTCCACAGTTCGTCGCTTACCAGTTTCCTGGGCATTTGCTTCACCCCCACTGGTATTTTACTGCATATTCCTCTATTTGTCAGGTTTTGTTAGGTGCTCTTAATCACATGCTGCTTATAACCCGCACAAATGACAAACTCATTGAACCCATATGCGGCGTAGGTCTTCATGATATGCCACAGAATCGGCATGCCACCGATTTCAATCATTGGCTTTGGTTTAAACGCAGATTCTTCGGAAATTCTTGTTCCAAAGCCACCAGCAAGAATAACAACTTTCATAGTATTCTCTCCCATAAATTCAGATTGACTTTAGAACAATCCCTGACCATTGCAATCATTCAGCCAATCTTTGAATGTGTCCTCAAAGCTGTAGTGGAACGTATAGCCACAAGTAGCCAGCTTTTTGCCGCAGATGTTTGTGCTTACCATCAGCTTCTTTACCCGCGCCGGATGAATGCCGACCTTTTTGCCTCCGATGGGCCCCAGAATGGTCGCAGCCGTCATAAGAAGTCCGCCCGGAATCAGCGGGATTCTATATTTCAAGCCGGTTGCCTTCTTCATTGTTTCGCAAATCTGTTCGATGTTATAAGCCGGCTCAAAGGTACAGTTGAAAATGTCCGTTCCCGGGAAGGAATTGTCCATCATACGACATTTAAAGAACAGCACAAGCTCTTTCACATAAATACTGGCTTTAATCGTGTCCTTGCGACCCGTATACATGAAATAATGGCCCTTCATTCCCTTGTAAAGTCGGGTCATATTCCCGTGCTCGCCTTTGCCGTACACAATGCCGGGGCGGACAATGGTCAGTTCTCTTTTCTCGTCCTTGACTTGCCACATCTGATGAATTTTCTCTGCCACCAGTTTACTGATGCCATAGGGCGTGCTGGGGGTGGGCAGAGTCGTTTCTTCTTTCAATTCTTCCGCAGCACCATAAGGTGCAATGGAGCTTGTAAAGAGAATCTTATTGATATTGTGCTTCTCCGCAAATGCGGTGACATTCTCAGCTCCACGAATATTTGTCTCAAAATACTCGTAATCCGGATGACCGGGAGTGCGGTGCACAGCTGCCAGATTGAAAATCACATCGTCAGCAGTCGGGGTAAAGTCAAACTCAATCGGCTTGCGCACATCGAGCCGAATATACTCCACGCCATCATTCTTCTCGACAATACCAGGAACAACGCCTTCTTCACCCGGCATCACAATGTCAAGATCGTATACCCTATCCCCGGGCTTCACGCACTCGTTTTTCAAAAGATGAATCAAATGCGTGCCAATAAAGCCCGATCCACCAAAGATGATATAATTCATACTTATTTCCCCTCATTTTCCATTTGAGTAGTCTTGTTCTTATTGTGCGCCCTCTCTTTTGAGAACAGTGATTACGGTCTTGAATAGTATTTTTATATCCAGCCAAGCAGAAGCGTGGTGAACATAATACAGTTCCATTTCCTGGCGCTCACCGCTTTGATATGTAGCATTATTCCGTGCGTAAGCTTGCCAGTATCCTGTCACACCCGGCTTCACTGATAGAAGCTCCTGATAGGTATCTGCGTAGTTCATCTGAATTTCTGATTCAATAAGCGGGCGCGGTCCAATCAGGCTCATGTTGTTGAAAAGAACATTGAATAACTGCGGAAGTTCATCCAAACTTGTTTTTCTCAGGATGTTACCAATTTTCGTAATGCGCGGATCATTGTCTATCTTGAACTCTGTATAGTATTGCTTTTTCTGCTCCGGGGTAAGTTGATCAATCATCCTATCCGAATTTTTGTACATACTCCGAAACTTCCACATCTTGAACGGCTTTCCGTTCTTACCAATTCGGATTTGCCCATAAATCACAGGGCCAGGGTCTCCCAGATAAACAAACGCAGAAACAAGCAAAAAAACTGGCGATAGAAGAATAATGGCTACCAGCGATGCGCAGATATCGAATACTCGTTTGACACCTTCGTATGTGTATCTACCAATTCTTTTCTCCCTATAACTCTGTTCAATTTCTGGTGCAATCTCTCTAGCAAAACTTTGCATTCCTCTCCTTGCCTTTCCCCTTTTCTTTAGTCCCTGCCAAACAGGTCTCTCGTATACACTTTCTCTTTCACATCATCAAGGCATTTGTCATATCTGTTTGCGATGATGGCGTCACTCAGTTCTTTGAACTTCTCCAAATCGTTAATCACGACTGATACAAAGAACTTCTCGCCATCCTCCAGCGTCGGCTCATAGATAATCACAGTTGCACCCTTCGCTTTCACACGCTTCATGACGCCCCGAATACTGCTCTGCCGGAAGTTGTCGGAATTACTCTTCATAGCCAGCCGGAATACTCCGATGCCTACGTTCTTCTCATGATGCTTATCCCCCACTGGTTATCCTCGCCGTAACCGTAGTACCCAGCCAGCCGCAGCACCCGGTCTGCGATAAAGTCCTTTCGTGTCCTGTTGCTATCCACTATCGCGGACATCATGTTCTGCGGCACATCCGCATAATTGGCTAAGAGCTGCTTGGTATCTTTCGGCAAGCAGTACCCGCCATATCCAAAGCTGGGGTTGTTGTAGTGCGTCCCGATACGCGGGTCGAGACACACACCCTCAATGATCTGCTTTGTATTCAGGCCCTTACTCTCTGCGTAGGTGTCGAGTTCATTGAAGTATGCGACGCGCAGAGCCAAGTAGGTGTTTGCAAACAGCTTGACCGCCTTTGCCTCAGTGAAGCCCATGAACAGCGTGTCGATCTTCTCTTTGATTACGCCCTCTTGAAGTAACTCTGCAAAAGTATGCGCAGCCTGTGTTAGCTTTTCATCCCCCGCATCCGTTCCCGCGATGATTCTGCAAATTTTCAGTCGATTTTTCGAGGGCTATGATGACATGAAAGATCATCAAAAACAACGAAATATCAATAAAAAATTATATTTCAGGTACAGGTCGGGCAACAGCGATATTTTCTCTGATACTCTTCGTATATCCCACAGGAATTGTGCTTTTAATGACCATAATTGCTTCTGGGTTATACACCAGGTCAATGACATTTTCAACAGCCGACGTATCAAAATGCTGTGTGGTCGAGTCGTAGTTAGTGGGCGCAGCAATCACAACGAAATCCGCAGCACTGTATGCCATCTCTGCGTCCAGTGTTGCGGTCAGATCCAGCTCCTTTTCCGCAGGTATTTTTCAATGTATTCATCCTGAATCGGAGACTTCCTTTGATCGATCTGTTCGACCTTGGACGGCACAATGTCCACATCATAAACTTTGTGATGCTGAGACAGCAGTGTGGCAATAGACAGGCCAACATAACCGGTACCAGCCACTGCAATCGTATATTTCTTATTCATCCTAGTTTTCTCACCCTATTTTTCAGTTTACAAATCCGCAAAAAGCTCCTCCCGATACACCCCTTTCTCCAGCATCCCTCGGAAGCTCTCCTTCACGGCCGGCACGTCCTCCTTATAGGTCATGCCATACCAGGTGTCGTCGGTGCGCAGAACCTTGACGGTCAGCTGCCCTTCCTGAAGCAACTGCCCCACAAAGGTAGGAATCAGGTACTCCGCTTTCAGCGGATTCTGCGGAACTTCCTTCTGGAAGAACTCTACAAACCCTTGTTCCAGCACATCCAGAAAAGCCGGCGTCAACCCCCACATATTCATGGACACCAGCGACTCCGGGTCCAGGGCCACGCCGTCCGCCTCTGCGCCATTTGCCGTTTTAACGATGTTTTTGGTTTCTACCACTTTGGTCAGGTTGGACTGCGCGTCCATTTCGCAGATACCGCGGGTGACGCTGCCATTGTCCGACAGGGTATTCTTGAACACAAAGCCCGCCATACAGGCCTCACCGCCCTTTGCCAGGTAATCGTGGACCTTGCGAAAGCCATCTTTGCCGTAATAGTCGTCGGCGTTGATGATAGCAAAAGGTGTATGGATCAGATTTTTAGCCGCCAGGACCGCCTGACCGGTGCCCCAGGGCTTGGTACGGCCTTCGGGAAGTTGGCCGGGGATGTCGTGTAGGTCTTGGAAAGCATAATCCACCGCGACGTCATGAGCAGCGCACACGGCGGCAATGCGGTCCCCAATGACTTCTCGGAACTCAGCCTCGATGTCCTTACGGATCACAAAAATAATATGGTTGAACCCCGCTTCGATGGCATCGTGGATGGAATAATCCATGATGATATGTCCGCTGGCGTCCACAGGTTCCAGCTGCTTGATACCGCCGCCAAAACGGGAGCCAATGCCTGCGGCCATAATGAGCAAAGTCGTATCCATTCTGTTTCCTTTCTTCTCCATCGTTGGTTCTTACACCCCGTACATCCTGAACACCACACCTACTGTCTGGAAAATCAGCTTCCAGTCCAGCCAAAAATTCCGGTCGTGTATGTACTTGAGGTCCAG
This sequence comes from Candidatus Faecalibacterium faecigallinarum, assembly GCA_019119685.1. Classification (GTDB taxonomy): domain Bacteria; phylum Bacillota; class Clostridia; order Oscillospirales; family Ruminococcaceae; genus Faecalibacterium; species Faecalibacterium faecigallinarum. The sequence goes on along the minus strand of DWWN01000042.1, from coordinate 37,236 downwards.
TTCCATCCACTGGTCAAAGGTCAGCTCGTTGCGGTTGGGCTGCACCTGCCAGTAGCAAGTCAGACCCGGCGTTACATACAGCCGCTGCCGCTCGTAGTCGGTGTACTGCTCCACCTCACGCGGCAAAGCCGGCCGCGGGCCCACAATGCTCATATCCCCTTTCAGGATGTTGACCAGTTGCGGCAGTTCATCGATGCTTGTCCTGCGGATCAGGCGCCCAACTCGGGTGATCCGCGGGTCGTTTTTCATCTTAAAGACCGGGCCGTCCATCTCGTTCTGGTCCAGCACTTCCTGCAATTTGGCCTCTGCGTTGGGCACCATGGAGCGGAATTTGTAGAACTTGAATACCTTTCCATCCCGCCCCACGCGGTCCTGGGAGAAGATGGGGCTGGCGCCGGGGCTGTCCGCCCAGATGACCAGCGCCACAATGGCCATGGGAACAGCCAGCACGATCAGCGCCAGCAGAGAAAAGAGAATATCCTGCGCACGCCGGCCCATCCAGTAGAGCCGCTTGGTGCGCAGTATTTCTTTCCGGTCGAACCAGTATTTCCTGCTTTCCGTCGCTGCTGCATATTCTTCCGCAAGTGCTCCGCTGCCAGCAGGCACGCTCTGTTCCATCTCCACTTCTGCCTGCATTTCCATCCCGATCGGTTGCATAATTTCCCCCTCGTCGGCTCAAAAAGTCCCTCGTTTTTGTCAAATTTGTGTAAAAGAAAGGCTGCTTCCCTCAGCGGTTTTCGCGTTCAGAAAGCAGCCTCCATTCAAAGCTTTTTCATTCTTTACAGCACCCTTTGGGCCGGCTGCCCTTTGATCCCAAAGCGCGACTGTTGATTTCACACGTTATCCAGACTTGTTCTTCCTCAGGCCGCAGCCGCCACCCGGACGTACAGGATAACGGTGGTGGAATAGGGCACCGTGAAGGTAGCGGTGCGGTTGCCGAAGGAAACGCTCAGGTAATGCCACAGGCCGTCGGTGCCCAGGTACATCACGAAGCCCTCGGTCGCAGCCGAAACACCGGCCAGATTGCTCAGGGTAACGGTGGTAGGGCCTTCGCTGGAAGCCGCAATGCTGCCGATTTCCCGGGCGCTGTAATCGTTGACACTGGTCTCACCCAGCTGGGCCTGCACCTCAGCGGCCAGGCCGTCGCCCAGCAGATCCAGCTCTTCCTCGGTGCTGGTGGCACCCTGAATGGTCTCATAGACCTGGGTCGCCTGGCTCTCCTCGCCGGTCTGGGCCTGGGTGGTATAAGTCACATCGCCGCCTTCGGCCTCAGCGCCGCCGTAAGGGCTTGCAACGGCTGCCCATGCGGGCACGGTCAGGGATGCAACCAGAGCCGCGGCTGCAACAACAGAAAGAACTTTCTTTTTCATGCCTAAATCCTCCATTATTTTTTAGATTGACTATGGTTCCCATAGTTTTTATAGTAATAACCGGACTTGTAGTATCTGTGGTAATACAAGTTCGACTTACTATCCACATTTGCACGGTTGAGCACAACGCCCAGCAGCGGCGTATCCGTGCGTTTCAGCTGCTGCACCGAATTGAGCACCATCTTGCGGGGCGTCTCGCCGCCATGCACCACCAGCACGCTGCCGTCGCAGTGGCGGGCAATGTTCAGCGCGTCGGCCACGCTGCCCAGCGGCGGCGTATCCACCAGGACATAGACGAAATGCTCCGCGCAGTATTCCAGCATCTTGGCAAAATGCGGGCTTTCCAGCAGAATGGTGGGGTTCGCGATGGCCGACGTCACCGGGATCATGTAGCCGTTGGGCACGTTGGTCTTATAGATCACGTCCTCGATCTCGGCCTGGCCCGCCAGATAGTGGGGCACCCCCACCAGCTTCTCGTTCCGCAGAATGCGGACCCCGTACTTGCGGCGTATCTCGGAGTTGCGCAGGTCGCAGTCGATCAGGATGGCCGGCGTACCCACCTCCGCGATCATCTTCCACAGCTGCATGGTCACAAAGCTCTTGCCCTCGTTGGGCACGCTGCTGGTCACCATGATGGTCTTGATCTGGTCGCCGCAGAACCCCAGATTGATCCGCAGCTGATTGAGCGCCTCGGTCACATCGAAGGGAAGGTCCGGGATCTTATTGAGTTCAAGTTCTTTCATTTCTTCCCTTTCCTCCCAAACAGCTTTTTCTGCTTTTTGCCGTTGAATTCCCCGAGGTCTGCCTCCGGGATGACAGCCAGCGGTTGCACGCCTAGATACTTGACCACATCGTCCGGGGTGACAAAGGTGTCGTTCATTAAGTAGCGCACCACCAGCACGCCGCAGGCCAGACAGGCCCCCAGCAGGCCGCCCAGCATCACGTTTTTGGCTGTGCTGGGGCTGGACTTCTGGGTCGGCGGAATGGCTTCCTCCACCAGGTTGGGCTCTTCTGTCTCCATGATCTGAGGCAGGTAGATGCAGGCCTGGTCGATCAGCTCGTTGGCGATGTCTGCCGCATCCTGCGGGTCGGGGCTGGTGACCGTGACCTTCAGGATACGGGTGTCATCGGTGTTGGTAATCTTAATCATATCGCTGAGAGCTTTGGTGCTCATGGGCTCGCCCTCTGCGTTGGTCAGTTTTAGATTTTCGATCACGTCCTCCAGCAGGGGGCGGCTCAGGATCAGCTCCTGGTAATCCGCGGTCAGCTGCGCGCCGATTTGCAGGTCGGTCAGGTTGACCACCGAGTTATTGGACGCCGACACGATGTAAATGCTGGACGTAGCTTCATACTTTGGCGTAATGAGAAATTTCGTCACGCCGAAGGCGATACCTGCGCCCACGACCAGACAGAGGATGATCTGCCAGGCGTGGCCCCACAGCAGGTAGAACAGCTCCACCAGATCGATCTCGTCCTCTGCCCCGGGGCGCTGGCCGATCTGTCCGGCCGGTGATTCGTTGAGGGCTTTTTGTTCCATACGCTTGATTCTCTCCTCATTTTTATTGTTCCTGGTAAAACAGCTGCAGGATCGTCTGCTGCAAACTGTCCTCATCCAGATGGTAGGCCCAGTGCTCCCCCTCCACCACGTTTTCGCCGTCGATGGTGAGCAGCGGCAGTTCGGTATATTCCTGCAACCGGTCCGCGATGTCCACCGCGGTGCCGCTGCCGATGTTGGTGACCATATCGTCCGACAGTTCCTGGTAGGCCGAGGCCACGAATTCGCCGTCCTGCTGGCGCAACTTTTCTTCCAGCGCCACCAGATATTGCCGCTGCCGGGCCATGCGGGCCAGGTTGGTCTCGTCGTCGATGTTGTACCGGCTGCGGACATAGGTCAGCGCCTTGTCCCCGTACAGGGTGACTGTCTCCCCTTTCACAAGGGATGGGTCGATGGCCGAAAAGTCAGAAGTGACCGTCAAGGTCACGCCGCCCACCATGTCGGTGATGATCCCCACCGCGTCCATGTTGACGGCCACATAGCCGTCGATGGTCTGGCTGTTCAGCAGGGTGGAGACGGTCAGCACCGTGTTTTCACAGCTCTGTTCCCGGCCGTCGCCGTAGTAGTAGGCCAGGGCGAGCTGCTCGTTGTCGTAGGCCACGATGTCTCCGTGGACGCCCCGCACCGGCACTTGCACGATGCTGTCCCGGTTGAGCTGCAGCATCTGCCAAGTCTGGTTGACGTTGTCCAACACGACCACCATCTGGACGTCGGCCTGGCCGCCGCCCGCGTAGCTGTTGACGCCCAGTCCTGCGCCGGAAGTATCCACACCCATCACCAGATAGGTTTCCAGTCCGGGGCGCTGGCGGTAGGTCTTACCGTTCCAGGTCACTTCCTTTAGCTCGGCCTCGGCGCGGTGGTCGTTGGTGGTGTAGCTCGCGGCGGGGGCCGCGTTTTCTTCATCGTCCAACCGCTGCAGCAGATAGGCTCCGCCCCCGAGGACCGCCATGGTCCCTACCAAAGCGCCCGCGGCTTTGAGCATATCCCGCCGGCTGATCCGCTTGCGTCCGTACCGGCTCATGAAGCCTCCGCGGCGGGAGCGGTCAGCCGCCCGGCGTTCCGGTCCACCTGGTCAAGAAACGCTTCTCCCAGTTTTTGCATAACGACTTTTCTTCCTTCTTTGAGATTGGGCGGGCGGCTGGTCAGGTTGTGGCAGTCGCTGCCCAGCAGGGGCCAATGGGCCAGCTGGAGCAGGTCCAGCGCCAGCCGCCTGGTACCCCAGCGGAGCAAGCTCCCCGCGTTGATCTGCAGCCCGATGGGCAATTCTGCCAACTTTTCCAGTCTATGCTTGTTGGATTTGCTGAAGCAAAACCTCTCGGGGTGCACCAACACCACCTGATACCCGCAGTCCAGCGCCAGCGCTTCCACTGCCTCGGTCTGCAGGCTGGTCCAGTCGGCGAAGGGCATTTCCAGCATGAGGGTGCGGGTACCCTGGATGCACAAAGGTGTCAAATCCTGTTCCTCCATGCGGGGAAAGTAAGCCACTTCCGCCGCCGGAAGCACCCGCGGCAAGCCGTCCGTCAGGACGGCGGCAAGGCGCTCCAGAGCTTCCGCCCGGCGGGCACAAAACGCGTCGATCCCTTCATGGTGCGCATAATAATGAGAAGTGGCGCAGACCACATCCACGCCCTGCTCGGCTTCGCGGTGCAGCATGGCGAGGGAGGTGTCCACCCCATCGCTTCCGTCATCTATCTCTGGTAGAATATGGGTATGCAAATCAACCAAGCCATTTCCACCTCCTACCGGTATAGATTTTCAGACAGTCATTTTTGTACCATGCAATCTGCGGGCCAGTTTGATAGCAATCCGTGTACTTGATTTATCCTCCAAAGGGAAAATGGAGGATACTTATCGGATTTTGGGCGCGGTTACACACAAATTTTGCGTCTCCTGCCCCTGATTGACTGCTGACATGGGACTTGCGGGCAGGCAAAGATGCGTTCCATTTCGGCGCGCATATGCTCCACGTTGGCGTGTACATAGCGTTTCAGGGTGATGTTGGCGTCGGCATGGCCCAGCAGAGAGCTCAGGGTCTTGATGTCACAGCCTGCCTGCAGGCAGGTGGTTGCGAAAGTATGACGCAGAGCGTGCGGGTGCACCCGACGCACAGCGGCCCGGCACAGATACCCCTGGATGCTTTTGCGGTAACAGCGGGGCTCCACCGGTTTGCCGGCGCGGCCGGCCAAAAACCAGGCGGAAGGGGCGAAAACGCCGCGCAGCCGGCGCAGCAGAGGCAGCAGGCGGCAGGGGATGGGGAGTTCCCGACGGGAGGTTTTGGTCTTGGGAGCCTGAACCACCACTTTGGTGCGTCCGTTTGGGCAGTAGATGCGGCTGACTGTCCGGCAGATGGACAGAGTACCCTTTTCCAAATCAAAATCGCCCCATTGCAGGCCGCACACCTCGCCAATGCGCAGGCCCATCTGCATTTGCAGCAGCAAACCCAGCTTGCGGGGCGTCGGTGCGCGCAGAATGAAAACTTGTACAGAGTCCTGTTCCTGCGCTGAAAGAGGCTGGGCGGCGTGCTCTTTGGCCTGAGGCGGCTTGACCACGATTTCCACCGGACGCATCAGGCACAGATGGGCTGCATACTTGCAGATGCGCCGCAGCATGGTCAAACATTCGCGGGCAGAAGCCGTCCCAAGCGCTTTATGGCTGTCATCCGCCGGCGCGATGACCTGCAAAAGCCCCTGTTCCAGCCGCTGCTCGTCCAGAGTGTGGAGCTCCGCCGCGCCAAAGACCGGCAGAAGATAGCGTTTTAACGTGTAGGAATAGTGAGCCAGAGTAGACTCCTTAATACCCTGCGCAATGGAGTGCAGCCATTGGGCGGCCAGCTCCTCAAAGCGCACCCTGCGCCCGGACAGCTGATAAAAGCCGCTCTCGGCCTTTTTCTGGATCAAAAGCTGGTGCACCTCGGCATATGAGCTGCCATAGAGGTATCCCCAAGACGGGCTTCCGGTCGGGTGTGCGCCCTTTGATATAGCGGCCTTCCCAGCGGCCGTCTCTGCGTTTGTGGATGTTCTCGCCTGATTTTGACATAAAGTACCTCCCTAAACTGCAATCCGTTACATGATACCGGCATTTCGTTACAACGACTGTCCCGATGCAGCCCTGATGCGGCAGAGGTCAAAAGAACCGACGTTCTGCAGAGTGATTTTTTGCCCATCGAAAAATGTTATATGCTGGAATTTCTGGTTCACTATTGAACTCTTTAGCAAATCATGATAGAATATAGGAACAGTTGGTAGTATTAAGATATATCCTCCATTTTCCCTTTGGAGGATACTTTTTTGTCCCCTCAACATTTTGCCCGGTTTTCAGCCTGTTACGCATCCGTCCGGGCCAGAATCGAGCGGCGGACATAATAAAACCGTTTTTCTTTCAAAGTCAGACCCCAGCCCATCGCGTTTGGGACGGGTCCCGGCTGAAGCAAGGCAGAGAAAAAGCCCGGAAGCTCCTAAGAACTTCCGGGCTTTTGCCTGTCTTTGGTTTTTGGTTCGTGCGGGGCGGGTCAGTCTTTCTTGACCGCCACCAGGACGCGGATCTTGTTGCCGGCGGTGCAGCCGAGGTTGTCGTACCAGCCGATCAGGTAGTATTCTTCGGGGTTGACCTGGGCCAGGGTGGTGGGATAATACTGGCCGCGGTACCACAGGTACACCTGCATATTATCCGCCGTCTCATAGCGGGTGCTGCCGCTCATCACCGAGGCCGCGCCCACCTTGTCGATCATGGCCGGCATCAGCTGGATCATGTTCTTGACCGTACCGGACGGGCTGCGGCTGACGGCGACGCCGCCCGCCAGCACCGGGTATTTCACCGAGGTGTTGAGGGTGGTGTTCTCTCCGTTGATGTAGCAGACGTAGCTTGCGCCCTTGCCCAGCCAGCCCAGGATGTTGCTCATGGCGCCGGTGGTGTTGTCGGCGGCCAGGCGCAGCACATAGCTGGCCACACTGCCGGTGCTGGACGTCAGGTTGTCCCAGAGGGTGCTGGCGATGCTGCCGTCAATGATGCCGTACAGGATATCGCTGGTGGAAGGCAGGATGATGTCGGCCACGTCGGCGGCCGCGTTGCCGGTGCCGGTGGTGCCGCTGGGCAGGGACACTTCCCCGCTGGGGCGGCCGATCTCATCGTCGATGGCGTCGGCGGCCGCGCTGGTCAGGTTGCGCACATCGTCCAGGACGCCGTAGGTCCACAGGTCGCCGGTGACGTTGTCCAGGATCATCCGGTCGATCTCACCGGCCGCGTTGGTGGTATAGTAGCGGACGTCGCCGCTCTGCAGTGTCACCCCCGATAGTCGGCTGGGGCGAACCGCCCCAGCCACGCCCTCCGCCGTCGTGTCAATGATCTCAACGCCGTCTGCAAGGGGCGTGCCCGAAAGGGCGGTGCCATTCTCGTTGAAGGTGCCGCTGACCGAGCGGGCGTCCACCCGGGCCACCTGTTCCCCTTCCCCGGTCACGGTGATCTCCACCAGCAGGCCGGCCGGGAAATTCAGGCTCTTGTCCACGTTCACGGTGCGGGTCACGCCGTCGGTGCAGGCCACCGTCACGCTCTGGCGGACATCCGCGCCGTCATCCTCGATCAGGCTGCGGGCCGAGTTCTGGACCACCCCGTAAAAGACCTGGTCGGCCTCGCTGCCGGTCAGGACCCGGACCACCTCGTTGTTCATGCCCAGCAGCAGGGTGACCACCTGGCCCACGCCGCCGCCGTTCAGGCTGGACAGGACCGAAGCCGCCTGGGAGGAGCCCACGGTGTACTCGGTGCCCGCCACCGTCACGCTGGTGGGAGCCGCCGCCGAGGGGGCCACCGCCGTGATCCGGCCGGCGGCCTTGCGGGTGTAGATCCAGACGGTCCGGGCGTTCTCGCTGTAGTAGTAGACGTCGTAGGGGGCCAGCTCAGCGGAAGCGGCGCCCTCGTCGTTGCGGTAGACGGCCGCCGGGGCAAAGGGCAGCTGGGTGCCGGCCTGTGCCACAAAGGGGCCCTGGACGTTGCCCAGCAGGATGGAAGAAGCGTCCACCTGCCCGCCGGTGACGGTAAAGCCCAGGCTGGTGCCATAGACCTGTCCCTCCGCGGTGGGGGCGGTCAGGGCGTTGTAGAGCAGCACCGCGCCGTCAGCCACGGTCAGGGCCTCGCCCTGGCCGCGGTTCACACCATCCCGCAGGCCCAGCTCCCGGGCCTTGTTCAGCTGGGCGGTGGGGAACGTCCCGCTCAGGGTGGTGACGTCATAGCCCAGCAGGTTCAACGCGGCGGCGCAGGCCTCCTCCAGGGTGACAGGGTTCGCAGGGCGGAAGCTGCCGTCGGTGTAGCCGCTCATCCAGCCCTGGCTCACCGCAATGCGGATGGCGGGGGCCAGCGGGTCGCTGCCGGCCACGTCGGTGAACAGGGTGCCGGCCGTGCCCTGGGCATTGGCGCTCTCCCGGTAGGGCGAGAAGGCCGCCAGCAGTTTGGCCAGCTGGCCGCGGGTCAGGGCGGCATCCTGGCCGGCGGCCTGCTCGGAGGTCAGGCCCCCCAGCATCACCGCAGCCTGCACCGCCGTGTTGGCGCTGCTTGCCGACGCGGGCATCACCAGCATGGTGCAGGCGATGCAGACGGCCAGCAACAACGCGATAAACCGTTGTTTCATCTTGTTTGTTCCTCCCTCGTGTTGGTTAATCATAGCGCAGGGCCTCGATGGGGTTGAGCCGGGCCGCCCGCTTGGCGGGCAGGTACCCGAACAGGATGCCGATGCCCACCGACACCCCGAACGCTATCGCCACCGAGCTGGGCGACGGGCTGATGCTCATGTTGGTGTCCCCCATCAGGGAGGCCACCAGAGGGCTGGCCGCAGCCGACACCCCGTAGCCCAGAACGATGCCGACCAGGCCGCCCAGGGCCGAGGTGGTGGCCGCTTCGGTGACGAACAACGCCAGGATGGAGCGCTCTTTGGCGCCCAGGGCCTTGCGGATGCCGATCTCGCGGGTGCGCTCGGCCACCGACACCATCATGATGTTCATGATGCCGATGCCGCCCACCAGCAGGGAGATGGCCGCGATGACGGTCAGGACCGATACCACCATGCCGATCATGCTGCTGAAGGTGTTCAGCACCTCCGAAAGGCTGGTGACAAAGTAGCTGTCCTCCGAATGGGTCAGCTCCTGCAGATTGGATTCCAGCACGGCCTTGCCCTCGGCCACCTGTTCTTCGGTGACGGTGGTGACGCCGTAGGTGTCAGCCACTGCGTTGCGGGCCACCCGCTGGGCGGTGGTATAGGGGATGTAGACGTAGTCGTCCGAGCTGCCCTCCTGCAGGGAGGGGTCGTCCACCTCCGGCGCGGCCACCCCGACGATGGTGAACTGGTTGGGCCCCAGCTTGATGGTCTGACCGACGGCGTTGCCGCCGTAGCCCACCCGGTCGATGTAGTCGCCCACCACGCAGACCCGCTTGTATTCGGCGCAGTCCACGAACTGGATGCCGCGGCCCTTCGCAATGGTGGTGCCGGTCATGCCGGCATAGGCTTCACTGACGCCGACGGCGGTGGTCTGGCTGAAACTCTTGGTCCCCACCTTGACCGCCGAACTGGTGCGGTCCATGTTGACGATGGGCGAAATGCCCGAGAACAGGTCCGGCCGCTCCTCGGTGATCGCGTACATCTCGTCGATATCCACGTTGCGGGCCCGCGGGCCGAACACGTTCACCTGCAGCAGGTTCATCCCCATGGAAGAAACGCTGTCCCGCATACTCTGGGTCAGGCCGTTGCCCAGGCCCACGATGATCATCACGGCCATGATGCCGATGATGATGCCCAGCATGGTGAGCAGGGTGCGGAATTTGTTGCTGGCAATGTTCTTCAGCGCCTGCCGGACCGTTTCGTAGAGCATATTCAGATTCATGCGCTGCCCTCCTGTTCCGGTTCTGCCTCGTCTGCCTGCACGCTGAAGGTGGGCTGCACCACTGCCTCGGGGGAATGGGCGTCGCCGTCATAGACGATGTGCCCGTCCTCCAGCCGGATGATCCGCTCGGCCTGCACCGCGATGGAGTTGTCGTGGGTGATCAGGACCACCGTATTCCCCTCTTTGTGCAGTTTCTGGAGGATGCCCAGCACCTCCCGGCCGGTGTGGCTGTCCAGGGCGCCGGTGGGCTCATCGGCCAGGATGACCGCCGGGCCGCCGGCCAGCGCCCGGGCAATGGAAGCACGCTGCTGCTGGCCGCCCGAAAGCTGGCTGGGTTTGTTGTTCAGCTTCTCCCCCAGGCCCACCTGCTGGAGGGCTGTCCTAGCGCGCTCCTGCTGTTCCTTGCGGGACAGCCCGGCGTAGATCAGAGGCAGCTCCACGTTTTCCATCAGGGTGAGCTTGGGCAAAAGATTGTACTGCTGGAAGATGAAGCCCAGCAGCTCGTTGCGGATCTCGGCCAGCTCGTTTTTGCTCATGCTGCCCACATCCCGGCCGTTCAGCCGGTAGGTGCCGGACGTAGGCACGTCCAGGCAGCCGATGATGTTCATGCAGGTGGACTTGCCCGAACCGGACTGGCCCACGATGGCCACGAACTCGCCCTTGTGGATCTGCATCGAAATGTGGTCCACCGCCTTGACGGTGGTGTCGCCCATCTGGTAATACTTGCAGACGTCGTCAAATTCAATGAGTGCGCTCATCCTCAGCCTCCTGCGACGGTGACAGTCATGCCGGGCTGGGAGGCGTAGCTGAAGTCAAAGGGCAGAGCCGACGATTCAAAGGCCACGGTGTCCTCTTCCGTCAGGCCGCTGGTGATCTGGATGTAGTCGTTGTCGCTGATGCCGGTCTCCACCTTGACATAGACGTAGCCCTCGGGGGCGGTCATGCTGGGGTCGGCGTTGGCGGCGCTGGGCGAATCTGCCGTGACCAGGACGTAATTGCCGCGGATGACCGCCGCATTGGGGATGGACAGGGCGTTATCCGCGCTGGCCACCTCGATCTCGGCGGTGGCGTTCATGCCGGGCAGCAGCTCGCCGTAATCGTCGATGCGGATGGTGACGGGATAGGTGGTGGTGCCGGAAGTGGTTGTGCCCGCCGAGGAGACGTTGGTCACCACGCCCTCAAAGGTCTTGTCGGGGATGGCGTCGGCGGTGATACGGACGTCCTGCCCTTCCTTCATCGAGAGGATCTGCAGCTCATCCACGTTCAGGGTCATTTCCAGGTAGCGCAGGTCGTGGATGATGCACATGGGGGAAGTGGAGGTGACTGCGCTCTCGCTGCCCACCGTCTCCCCTGCCTGGACGTTCTTCTGGATGATGGTGCCGCTGATGGGGGCGGTGATGGTGTAGTTGTCCAGGGTGTTCTCGGCGTCCTCCACCGACAGCTGGGCGCTGCGCAGGTTGTCGGCAGCCTGCTCCACCTGGCGCTCGAGGTTATCGCTGGTCAGCTGGATGATGTTGCTGCCCGCACCCACCACGGCGCCGGGCTGGACGCAGAGGGCTGCCACCGTGCCGCTGGATGCGGCGGTGAGCACCTGCTCTTTCTGATAGGCAAAGCGGGCCGAACCCAGGGCGCTGACCCCGCCCACCGAGGCGGTGGCCGCCTGGGCCGAAGTCAGGCTGCCGCTGTTGGGCACCGCGATGACCACCGAGCGGACCAGCATATTGCCGTCGCTCAGGGTGTCCGCGCCCGAGACCGAGCGGATGGTGCCGTTCAGAGTCTCATAGGTGCCGTCCAGGGTGACCTGGGCGGTCTGGCCCGGCACAAAGGACGCGGCGTCCACCGCCGGGAAGTTGAGGGTCAGCAGGACGCTGCCGTCGTCCCGGATGGTGGCTACCTCCTGCCCTGCGGTGACTGCGTCGCCCGGGGCCACCTTGATGGCGACCACCGTGCCGCCGATGTCGCTGCGGACGTAGCCGGCGTTGACGGCGTCCTCATAGTTGCGCTCGGCCTGGTTGGCCGAGATCTGGGCGCGCTCGACGCTGTTGGCGGCGTCCGAGCTGTCGATGGTGTACAGAACGTCGCCGGCCTCGACCACGTCGCCTTCTTCAAAGTCGGCGGTCAGGACGGTGCCGCGCACCAGCGGCTTGACCTCGTAGGTGTTGGCCGCCATGATGGTGCCGGAATCGCTGAACACGTTGGTGATCTCCCGCCGCTGCGGGTTGACCTGGGTATAGTTGACGCTGCCCGACGCAGGCTTGGCCTGGTTTTTGGGCAGGAACAGGACAGCGGCCACCACCACTACCACAGCGCCGGCGGCGATCCGCTTCCAGTTGCGCTTGAGGAACGGCTTGACCCCTTTGCCCTGGGCCGCAGCCCCCGGGCTGAGGGAGACATTCTGGCCGTCCTTGTCCTCCTGTTTTTTCTTGAACACGGTTGATACTCCTCCTTATTTGGTTTGCCAACAGCATACCATACCAATCTTGAGGAAATCTTAATACATCCTTGATTTTACCTTGAGATTTGGCGTTTTCTGCCGCGGAAGCCGGTTTTTTCTAAAGAATCCTGAAGAGAACTTTCAAAGTATACCTCTAAAAAAAGGGAAATATGTGAGAAAAGGGTAAAGATTGCGTCCCGCTTGTAAACTTTCCATGAACAAAATGTTCTGCCTCAGACGGTGCGGACGTCCTCGAGGCTGACCCCCTTGCAGCGGGCCAGCTGGACGGTCCCGCCGCCCGCCAGCGCGATGCGGCGGAGTGTCACATCCCGCAGCTCATAGCCGGCCCCGTCGAAGCCCTCCAGCTGGATGGGCATACAGGGTGCAAAGCCGCCGCCCTGCCCGCCGTCCAGCGCCTGGTCGGCGTCGAGGCAGCGGCCGGTCAGCGTCAGGTCCTCAAACAGCATCTCCCGGAAGATGGGCGGCCGGGGCCCGGGGACGCCGTCGTCGTTGTAGCCCACCTGGCAGACCATGACCCGGGGCAGGGTGCACCGCCGCACCGAAAGGCCCCTCACGCCGCCGCCCCGCTTCCGGGTGCCCTTGACCATCAGCCCATACTGGGAGTTGGCCAGGTCGCAGTCCCAGACGGCCACATCCTCGATGCCGCCGCTGATCTCACTGCCGATGCAGATGCCGTGGCCAAAGGCGCTGCGGCAGTCGAACACCCGCACCCGCCGGGTGGGGCGGCCGATCCGGTTGCCCTCGGGGTTTTTGCCCGACTTGATGGCCACCGAGTCGTCCTGTGTATAAAAGGTGGAGGCAAACAGGGTGCACCCCTCGCTGGAATCGGGGTCCCAGCCGTCGCCGTTCCAGATCCCCTGCGAGCGGAAGGTGCAGTGGTCGGTGACGACGTCCCGGCAATAGACCATGTGCACGTTCCAGCTGGGGCCGTCGGCCAGGGTCAGGCCCGCAATGCGGACGTTCTGGCAGTTGGACAGGTTGATGAGCCGTCCCCGGACCCGGCCGGGGATGGTGTTTTCGCTCTCGCAGGTTTTGACCAGGTCCTGCATGGCGGCCAGCTGGTCTTTCATTCGCTCCTTTTCCGACTGGATGGTGGCCCAGGCCAGGGCGTAGCCGCCGCCCCGGATGGTACCCTCGCCCCAGATGCGGACATTGCGGCAGTTGGGCCCGGCGGTGTGGTCCAGCGTGCCGAAGTTGAGCAGGCTGGCGTAGCACTCCATCTCGGCGCCCTCAAACCGGCTGCGGATGCGGGGCGCATAGGCTTCCGGCTCCTCTGCGCCCTGCAGCACAGCGCCTTCGGCCAGATACAGCTCCATATCGCTGTGCCCAAACAGCGCCCCGCTCCGGTAGACCCCCGCCGGGAAATAGACGCAGTCACCTGCCCCGCAGGCGTCCAAGGCCCGCTGCAGGGCGGCGGTGTCGTCGGTTTGGCCGTCCCCGGCCGCGCCGAAGGGCTGCGCGGTGACATCCAGCCGCCGCTTGGGAGATTCGGTGCGGGCCCGCACCGCTCCCAGCGGGCGGACCTCGATCTGGTAACTTGTATCGGGCGCAAGGCCCCGCAGGGTAAAGTGAGTCCTGCCGGTGCTGCCGCGGCGCGCGCCGTCCAGCAGGATCTCGTACCGTTCCGCCGGCCGGGCGGGCAGGTCCCAATAGACGGTGATGCTGTCCGGCCCGGACAGGGTGTAAAGATTCGGCATAGGGGTAACTCCTTTCCATCGCATAGCGCTGCGCCCAGTATACCACGAAAAAAGCGGGAGACGCAACGCCTCCCGCCCGGTGCGCCCAAAGCAGCGCCCGTTACCACTTGCCAGTCTTGATCCGGCCCGTCACCAAAATCAAAAGGAAGGCCACCCCGGCCAGCAGCGCCGCCAGCCAGAGGGGGCACAACACCCACACCCAGGACCAGGCGATCAGGCCCAGGGCTTTCAGTACAAGAAAGATCAAGGTCAGCGTTGTGACAAATCCCATAGCGGCGTCCTCCCTGTTTTGCACGTTTGTTTTATGATAGCAGATTTTCCCGCCGGATGCAAGATTTTAGGTTTTCGGCGCGTCTGACGCCCAACCGCTCCGCGTCTTTACAAGGACGACCCAGCCTGCGGCGATCAAAGTCCAGCCGCCCAGCAGGGTAAGCGGGTGCGCCCCCAACAGCGGATGGTACGGTGCCGCGCAAAAATTGTTCCCCAGTAAATAAAAGCTGAACAGGACGTTGAGCGCGCCATGGGCCAGCACAGACGGCCAGATGTTGTCGCTTCGGTCGGTCAGCCAGCACTGGAACGCCCCAAAGCAGACCGTGCAGAGGGTCATCACCGCAATGCCGCCCACCGGATAACCGCTGTAGCCGGTCCCGTAGTCCCAGCCCATCACCAGCAGCGGCGTATGCCATACGCCCCAGACGATTCCGCTGACCAGCATTGCTTTCCAGCGCGGCATCCAGGCACACAGCGTTGGGTATAAATACCCGCGCCAGCCCAGTTCCTCCCCCAGCGGACCGCTGAGCAGGCTTGCCAGCGGCGTCGTGATAGCGGCCGCCAGCAGGAGCAGCACCCCCATAACAGGCGCGGGCAGACCCTCCAGAGAAACACCCAGCACCGTTCCCAAAAGCTGTTTCAAATGTTCAAAATGGTCGAAACGGTCCGAAAAGAAGGCAAAGTAACTGACCGTTCCCGTCAGGGCAAACCCGAAGGGCGCAAACCATCCCAGCAGGTCGTATTTCCAGTTCTGGCGCGGACGAGGCGACAGTTTCATCTCATGGAACCTCTGCCCGGTCAGCGCCCGGATCAGGATGGACCCCAGCGCCGGCATCCACATATAAAGGGAAAGCGCGGCCATGCCAGCCAGCTGCCCGGCTTCCAGGCTCTCTGCACCCATCAGGCCGTCCAGGGTGATGCCCTGGGCCATGGCAAAAAAGCCAATCGACCACGAGAGCACAAACGTCAGCAGAATAAACCCCAGTGTTCTCTTTTTCTGTATCGCCTGATTGGTTTTCATTTCAGTTCCCTACCCTTTCAGCCAGCGCGTCGCAGATGGCGCGGGTGGCGGCCTGGTCGGGGCCGTTGAGCAGGATGGTACTCCCATCCGTTCTGGTCAGCCGGACGCAGTCTTTGCAGGAATCGTAGGTGTAGCGGATATAGCTGCCGTAGGCCTCGTTGGAAAAATAGCCGAAGGACACCCGCAGGTTGCCAAGGCCGTAGGTGCGCATACCGGTTTCCGGGACGTCCTCCGCGGGCAGGTACTCCACCGCGGCGATCTCGCTGTACGGGACGGTCAGGTCCTCCCAGCCGGACGCCTCAACGGTGAAGGAAGCGCTGTCATAGACGATCTCTGTGCTGCCGCTCAGCAGGGTCCAGACCGCGATCACCGCCACCGCGGCGACGATCGCCCGGGCCGCCCGCTTCTGCCAGAGGGGCAGCGGGGCCGAAACCGCCTGTTCGGCCGCGGGCTGGGTTTTGCTATAATAATAGGAATAAGCGATGGGCGCCAGCGCGACCGTCACCAGCACCACAGGGAACACCACGCCCATTGCCTTGACGGGCAGCATGGCCCCTGCCAGGCAGGCAAAGCCGCCCGCCACCCAGACCTTGCCGCCAAAGCGGTGGGACGCGTTCCAGTTGGCTTCGTTTTCCAGCGTCCATTTGACGCGGATGCCCATAAAGCTGTTCTGGCGGATCTTGGGCATATAGTTGCCCACCACGATGAACAAAAGCCCAAAGCCCATGGCCATGACCGCGCTGCCGGCGCCGGCGCTCTGGACGCCCCGCCGGAGCAGCGCCATCACGCCGCCCACCAGCAGCGACAGAAACGGCATCACCCAGAGGATCAGCCGGATGGCCTTTTTGCTCTGCCGGTCGCGGTTGCGCCGGTCGCTGAACACGACCAGCAGCACCAGCCAGTGGCCCAGCAGGAAGGCGGCAGCCTCCCAGGCCATCTGCCAGCCCGCCAGCGCCGGCAGAAGCGTCACCAGAGACGAGAGGACCAGTTCCCCCTTATGTTCCGTGAGGATCTTTTTCATCTTCCGACTCCCCTTTCAGTTCGGCGATCCAGAGCAGGACCTCCTCGAGGACCGAGGCGTTCAGCTCATAGAAAATATACTTGCCCTCCCGCTGGTCGCGGATGAGGTCGGCCTCTTTCAGCACCGACAGGTGCCGGGAGATGGAGGCCGCCGTCACCGGGAAATGCGCCGAAATCTCCCCGGCAGACATCCGGCCGTTTTTCAGCAGGTTCAGTATCTCCCGCCGGATCGGGTCGGCCAGCGCCCGCAGTGTGTGCTGTAAACTCAAGGTGATCCCACGTCCTTTCTGTGCGCTATGATTAACAATTAGTCTAATCGTTAACCATAGGATACCATAAAGCCTCCGCCCTGTCAAGACGGAGGCGGTTTTTTGTCCGGGCTGAACGTTCTCAAAACCAGTGCGCTGCTTCGTCCCGGAACACCGGTTCCGGGCCAGGCCGGTAGGGGTCATAGGTATGACAGTTGCAGCCAAACTCTTTCAGGGCCGCGATTTTCCCTTCCGGCGTCCACACAGCCAGAGAGACACCGTCAAATTCTTCCACTTTGCCGTCCTGCATGGCATTTTTGAAATACCACTCTACAATGGTCTGTCCTTCCTTATGGAAAAACTGTTTGATGTCCCAGACCAGCACCCGGCCGCGGGTGTTCCATTCCTCGAACCAGTGCCGGACCGCCTCGCGCCCATGATACTGCGGACCCCAACTCTCGGTGTAAACCACATCTTCTGCAAAGATCTCGTCGATGCCCAGATCCTTCTGTTCGAGCCACATTTCGAACCACAGCCGGACGATGCGTTCCCGTTCTTCCATGTTTGCGCCCTCCTGATTTTGATGCGTTTTTCATCAATTCCTTGATTCATAATAGATGCTGGTGAAAAGTTCGGTGAACATCCCGATCGGGAAGGTAAACAGCAGCCCAAGCCCCACCGCCATGACAATGTCCGCCTGCCGAACGACGCCCATGATCAGAAAGATCCAGCCCAGCACAAGATAGATCGCCTGGGTGATCTTCAGGGTCATGCTTTTGGCTTTCCAATCCACCAGGCGGTTGCGCTCGTCCAGTTCTTCCAGCCGGTCCTTTTTGGTCAGTGTGCAGGAAAGGCTGTGCACCAGTTCCGACACGCCCAGCAAAAGCGCCACAGCCGTCCAGAAAACGCCTTTCACATCCCATTCCCGCCCGGCAAAAAGCGGGGTGAACCGCACAAAGCCCAGCAGCAGCAAAAAGACGCCCGACGCAAACTTTTTCTTGTTATAGATCTTCATACTGTTTGTCCTCCAGCTCTTTGTTTTCCTGCAGGCAGCAAAGGTCCTCCACCGTCACCCCGAACACCAGCGCCAGCCGGTAGGCCAGCATCAGGGAGGGGCTGTACTGCCCCTTCTCGATGGAAATGATGGTGCGGGAGGAAACGTGCACCTGCTCCGCCAGCTGCTGCTGGGTCAGGCCCGCCGCCGCGCGCAGCTCTTTCACTCGTGTTTTCATCTGGTTTCCCCGCGGATATGAAGTTCGTTTCACGTGAAGTCAACTTCATATTAGCACAGCCCGGGGCCGCTGTCAAGGCCGGCGGCGGAAAAAGCCGCGCCTGCCTGTTGACAAATCCCCCCGCTTCCCCTATAATAGCCGTGATATGATATCGGCTGTGAAGAGGAGAGTACGCGCTTTTTGACCCTTGCAGAGAGCCCGCGGCGGTGGAACCGGGCAGGCGTCGGGGCGCGGAAGATGGCCTTGGAGCCGCGCAGGCAAAGCCTTTTGAACGCCCAGCCTGCGCCGGGTGCGCCCGTTACCGCGCCCGGCTGTATGCGCCGCGCCTTTGCGCCGCAGCAGTCTGTAAGGCCGCGCCCTGTGAGGGGCCGGCGAACCAAGGTGGTACCACGGAAGCTGTCAGCTCCCGTCCTTGCAGGGCGACAAGGCCCGGCAGGGGCGGGAGCTTTTCGCTTCCTTTCCGCTATGCAAATCAAAGGGAGGAAACCATTCACCATGTCTGAACAGAAAAAGTTCTACATCACCACCCCCATCTACTACCCCAGCGACAAGCTGCACATCGGCCACAGCTACACCACCGTGGCCTGTGACGCGCTGGCCCGCTTCAAGCGCAAGCAGGGGTACGACGTGATGTTCCTGACCGGCACCGACGAGCACGGCCAGAAGATCGAGGACAAGGCCGCGGCCGCCGGGGTACAGCCCAAGGAATACGTAGACCGCATCGTCGCCACCGTCAAGGACCTGTGGAAGCTGCTGGACGTCAGCTACGACCGCTTCATCCGCACCACCGACGACTACCACATCCAGTCCTGCCAGAAGATCTTCACCCAGCTGTACGAGCAGGGCGACATCTATAAGGGCGAGTATGTGGGCCACTACTGCAAACCCTGCGAGAGCTTCTGGACCGACAGCCAGCTGGTGGACGGCAAGTGCCCCGACTGCGGCCGCGAGGTCTACGACGCCCACGAGGAAGCCTATTTCTTCCGCACCAGCAAATACGCCGACCGCCTGCTCAAGCTGTACGAGGAGAACCCCCAGTTCATCCAGCCCGAGAGCCGCAAGAACGAGATGATCGCCTTCATCAAGCAGGGCCTGCAGGACACCTGTGTCTCCCGCACCTCGGTCAAGTGGGGCATCCCCGTCCCCTTCGACCCCAAGCACACCATGTACGTCTGGGTGGACGCCCTGAGCAACTATATCACCGCGCTGGGCTACGGCAACGATACCTACCACGACTACGACAAATACTGGCCCGCCGACCTGCACATGGTGGGCAAGGAGATCCTGCGCTTCCACACCATCCTGTGGCCGGCCATGCTGATGGCGCTGGACCTGCCTTTGCCCAAGCGGGTGTTTGGCCACGGCTGGCTGCTGATGAACGGCGGCAAAATGTCCAAGTCGGTGGGCAACGTGGTGGACCCGGTCATCCTCTGCGACCGGTACGGCGTGGACGCCATCCGCTACTTCCTGCTGCGTGAGATCCCCTTTGGCAACGACGGCATGTTCACCAACGAAGCTCTCATCAACCGCATCAACAGCGACCTTGCCAACGACCTGGGCAACCTGCTCAGCCGCACCGTCGCCATGTGCGAAAAGTACTTCGGCGGCACCGTGTCCAAGTCCGCCGGCGCCGAGGCCATCGACGCCGAGCTGGAGCAGATGATCGGCGCCCTGCCCGCCAAGGTGGCCGCCGATATGGACAGCCTGACCATCCCCCAGGCTCTGGCCGAGATCTTCGCCGTGGTCCAGCGGGCCAACAAGTACATCGACGAGACCGCGCCCTGGGCCCTGGCCAAGGACGAGGCCAACAAGCCCCGGCTGGAGAGCGTCCTCTACCACCTGTGCGAGGCCCTGCGCGTGACCGCCATCCTGCTGGATGCCTACCTGCCCAGCACCGCCCCCAAGATGATGGAGCAGCTGGGCCTGGACCGCGCCGCCCTCCAGCTGGACGGCGCCGTCTACGGCAAACAGGAGCGCTACACCGTCCACAAGGGCGAGCCCCTCTTCCCCCGCATCGACGTGGCCAAGGAGATCGCCCACCTGAAGGCGGAGGACGAGAAGCGCCGTGCCGAGGCCCTGGCCGCCCAGAAGGCCAAGGAGGAAGCCGAGGCCAAGGCCGCTGCCCCCGCCGCGCCGGCCGAGCCCATCGAGCACGAGGCTGAGATCACCTTCGACGACTTCTGCAAGGTGGAGATGCGGGTGGCCGAAGTCCGCGCCTGCGAGGCCCTCAAGGAGAGCAAGAAGCTGCTCCACCTGACCGTCTTTGACGGCGAGCGGGAGCGCTGCATCCTGTCCGGCATCGCCAAGTGGTACAAGCCCGAGGACCTGGTCGGCAAAAAGGTGGGCATCGTGGCCAACCTCGCCCCCCGTCCCATGCTGAAGGGCAAGTACACCAGCGAAGGGATGATCGTGGCGGCCGACACCGCCGACGGCGGCTGCACCATCGCTTTCTACCCCGACAGCGCTGCTCCCGGCAGCCGCATCCACTAAAGGAGGCCGCCCTTGCCCACGGACACCAACGCCCGCGCCGTCAGGCTGGACGCCCTGTTTGGCGCGCCGGCCTTCGCAGTGGCCTTTGCCGTCCTCTGCAACTGCTTTTGGGGGTCGGCTTTCCCCTTCATCAAGCTGGGCTACCGGCTCTTTGCCATTGACGCCGCCGACACCGCCTCCATCCTCTGCTTTGCAGGGGTGCGGTTCATGCTGGGCAGCGCGCTGGTCCTGCTGGCCAGCTTTGCGCTGCAAGGCCGTCTGCCCGCCCTGCCGCGGGGCAAAGTGCTGGCCGAGTGCTGCGCCCTGGGCCTGTGGCAGACCACAGCCCAGTACGCTTTCTACTACGCGGCCGTCGCCCTGCTGACCGGGGCTTTCGGCGGCATCCTGAACAGCACCCAGAGCTTTTTGGGGGTCATTCTGGCCCATTTCCTCTACCGCTCCGACCGGATGACCCCCGCCAAGGCGGCGGGCTGCGCCATCGGGTTTGCCGGGGTGCTGGTGGCGACCATCGGCAACCACGGCGGCGGCAGCGGCTGGGGCATCTTCTGCATGATGGCGGCCACCGTCATCTTCACCTCTGCCGGGCCCTGGAACAAATCCGTGACCCAAAAGGCCGACAGTTTCATGGTCTGCTGTATCAATCTGGGGGTGGGCGGCGCGGCCCTGCTCCTGATCGGGCTGCTGATGGGCGGCTCCCTCGCGCCCCAGAGCGCCCTGGGCATCCCCGTCCTGCTCTACCTGGCCTTTGTGTCGGGGGCGGGGTACGTCCTCTGGGCCCTGCTGATGAAAAACAACCCCGTCAGCCGGATCAGCGTGTTCGGCCTGGTCAACCCGGTGGTCAACGTCCTACTGTCCGCCCTGCTGAACGGCGAACCCCTGTTCGAGTGGCAGTACCTGGCCGCCCTGGCCCTGGTCTGCGTCGGGATCTGGCTGGTCAACCGCCGCGGAAAGGAGGCGCGCAAGGCATGAGCATCTACCCTTCTGCCGGCCCCATCTTCGACACCCACGCCCACTATTCTTCCGGGGCCTTCAACGCCGACCGGTTCGAGGTGCTGGACGGCCTGCCCGCTCAGGGCGTGGTGGGGGTCTGCGAGCAGGCCACCCACTCGGGGGACGCCCCCCGCTGCCTGGAGCTGGCCCACCGCTACCCCTGGGTGTGGGCGGCCATCGGCATCCACCCCGAAAGCCTGCTGCCCGCCGACCAGTGCGGCTCCGCGCCCCCTGCCCCCACCGTCTCGGTGTACGGCGGGGACTGGGCCGCCGAAATGCGGGCCCTGGCCCCTTACTACGACGACCCCAAAGTGGTAGCCGTGGGGGAATGCGGCCTGGACTACCACTGGCCGGTGCCCAAAGACGCCCAGCTGGCCCTCTTTGAGGCCGAGATCCGTCTGGCCCTCGAGCTGGACAAGCCCATCGTCGTCCATGACCGCGAGGCCCACGCCGACGTCTACGCCCTGCTGAAAAAGTACCGGCCGAAGGGCATCCTGCACTGCTATTCCGGCAGTGCCGAGGACGCCGTCTGGCTGGCCAAACAGGGCATCCTCATCGGCTTTGGGGGCGCCTGCACCTTCAAGGGGGCCAAGCGGGCCGGCAAGGCCATCGACGCGCTGCCCCTCGAATCCATCCTGCTGGAGACCGACTGCCCCTACATGGCCCCCGAGCCGGTGCGGGGCACCCGGTGCGACAGCTCCCTGATCGCGTATGTGGGTGAGTACATCGCCCAGCGCAAAGGGGTCCCGGCCGAAACGGTCTTTGCGCAGACCGCCGCCAACGCCCGCCGGGTGTTCGGCCTGGACTGAAAAAACACTGACCCGCGGCCGCTCTTGCGGCGGCTGCCGATGATAGATTTTGTCAGAAACAAAGGAGAATGTCTTATGAAAGCTCGTATCCCGCAGCACCGCGAATTCATCATCAACTTCCCCGACAGCGTGGACCAGGCCAAGGCCAGCGAGGGCTGGAACAAGCTGACCCAGATCGTCGAGGACTACAAGAAGGCCCACAACGGCGCTTCGGTCTACGCCCCCACCTTCATCGAGGACTGTGAGCCTGCCGTCAAGAAGCTCCAGGAGGAGTACGGCTTCGAGTACACCATCGAGTACGTGAAGTAATCCCGGCAAAACAAACACCCCGGTGGACCAGGCACTTGCTGCTTTGGTTCACCGGGGTATTTTTCTGTGTGTATGCCCGTGCCGTCCGGGCCGGGCTTTTATGCGCCTTCCACTTTGCTGAGCAGGATGCGGTCGTTGTCCAACTCCTCGCCGGCGCGCTGGCGGAAGCGTTCCAGCAGATCGTCCACCGTCATCTTGCTGCGCTCCTCGCCCTGGACGTCAAAGACGATGCGGCCGCCGTTCATCATCAGGGTGCGGTTGCCCAGGTCCAGCGCCTGGCGCATATTGTGGGTGACCATCAGGCAGGTGATGCCCTGCTCGGCCACGATGCTCTTGGTCAGCTCCAGCACCTTGTCGGCGGTGGCCGGGTCCAGGGCGGCGGTGTGCTCGTCCAGCAGCAGCAGCTTGGGGGTGACCAGGGTGGCCATCAGCAGGGTCAGCGCCTGGCGCTGGCCGCCCGACAAAAGCCCCACCGGCTGCTTCATCCGGTCCTCCAGGCCCATGCCCAGCAGAGCCAGACGCTCCCGGAACAGCTCTTTGTCCTTGCGGGAGATGCGGGAGAAGTACGCCCGCTGGGCCGTGCCCGCCCGCAGGTAGGCCAGGGCCAGATTTTCCTCAATGGTCATGTTGGGGGCGGTGCCCTTGAGGGGGTCCTGGAACAGGTGGCCGATCACCTTGCTGCGCTTGAACTCGGGGGTGAAGGTGATGTCCTCCCCGCCCAGGATGATGCAGCCCTCGTCGGCGATGAACCCGCCGGTGATGGCGTTGAACAGGGTGGATTTGCCCGCGCCGTTGGAGCCCACGATGGTGGCGAAATCGCCCTTTTCCAGCGCCAGGTCGACGCCGTCCAGCGCTACCTTTTCGTTAACGGTGCCCGGATTGAACGTTTTGCGGACACCCTTCATTTCCAGCATCAGCATCAGACAGCCTCCTTTTTGCCGTGGGTCTTGGCGTGGCGGAGGCGGGCCTCCTGCTTGCGCTTTTCAAAGGCGATCTTCTGGCGGATGGCGGGCATCGAGATGGCCACCGCCACGATCAGGGCCGAGACCAGCTTCATGGCCGCGGCGGGGACGTTGAACCGCAGGGCCACCGCCACGATGAAGCGGTACAGGCAGCTGCCAAAGACCACGCCGCCCACCCGCAGCACCATCGAGCGCTTGCCCAGCAGGGTCTCGCCGATGATGAGGGAGGCCAGGGCGATGGTCACCATGCCGGTGCCCACGTTGATGTCGCAGCTTTTCTGGTACTGGGCCAGCAGCGCGCCGGACAGGGCGGTCAGGCTGCCCGAGATGCACAGGCCCACCATGATGGTGTAGCCCGGGTCGATGCTGGAAGCGCGGACCATGGCGGCGTTGTCGCCGGTGGCCCGGATGGACAGGCCCAGCCGGGTGCTAAGGAACCGGACCATCAGCACGCAGGCGATCAGGATGACCGCCGCCACCAAAATCAGCTGATACCAGCCTCCGGCAAAGGCCAGCAGCTCTTTCCCGAGGGAGAACACCGTGTCCACCCGCACCAGGCTCATGTTGGAGGAGAATCCCATCACCGCCAGGTTGATGGTGTACAGGCCGGTGTTGACGATGATGCCGGCCATGATGCTTTCGACCCCCAGCCGCGTCTGCAGGAAAGCGGTGATGAAGCCGGACAGCACCCCCGCCGCCATGGCGGCAAAGAGGGCCAGGATCGGGTGGCCGGCCACGGCCACCTGGCAGCAGACCGCGCAGCCCAGGGTAAAGCATCCGTCGGTGGACAGGTCGGCGATGTTCAAAATGGAATAGCTCAAAAACAGCGCCAGCGCCACCAGCGCGTAAATGCAGCCCAGCTCCAGGGCCGACTGCAGGACGTTGATCGAAAAAATACTAGCCAGCATGGAATCCCCTCACGTACATTTGTTTCATTCTGCCCGGCCGGACCGGGCGCAGGGCCGGAAGCGGCCCATCACTCGAACTCTTCCGCCGTGACCAGCTCCTCGATGGCGGTGCAGTAGGGCTCGAACGCCGTCTCGACCGTCTCGAGGTCGAGGCCCAGGGCCGCACAGGTCTCGGTGTTGATGGTGGCGGTGCCGTTGTCAAAGGTGCGGTAGGGCAGGTCGGCCACCGTCTTGCCGTCGCACAGCAGTTCCACCACCATGTCGGCGGTGGCCTCGCCCAGCTGGACGTAGTCCACGCCGTAGCCCACGAACGCGCCGTTCAGCGCGAAGCTGTCCGCGCCGGTGAAGTGCTGGATGCCCGCCTCGATCATAGTCTCGTAGATGGCCAGCTCAGCGGTCATGATGGTGTTGTCGGTGGGGGTGAACACCACCTTGACCCCGGACGCCGCCAGCGCTTCCACCGCCATCTGGACTTCGGCGGTGTTGGTGCCGTTCTTTTCGATGTAGCTGATGCCGTGTGCATCGCAGAACGCCTTGGCGTCCGCAATGGCCTGGGTGGAAGAATCTTGTCCCAGATCGTACAGCAGGCCCAGCTGGTCAAGATCGGGGTTGATGGAGAGGATCAGGTTCATGATGGCCTCGGTGTTCAGCGCGTCGGAGGTGCCGGTGATGTTGGGCAGCCCGTCGAAGCCGGCGCCCACCGGGTCGGTGACGGCCGAGTAGATGACCGGGATATCGGTGTCCTCCACGGCGGCCAGCATGGTGGAAGCCGAGGGGGTGGCCACCGCCACGATGACGTCCACATCATCAGCCACGAGGTCGGCGCCGATCTGGTTCAGGTTGGACTGGTCCGCCTGCGCGTTGGAATAGTAGTCGGCGTAATTGAAGGTGACGCCGCGCTCGGCCCCGGCCTCGTCCAGACGGGCCTCCAGCGAGGCGACGATCTGGTTCAGGGAAGCGTCGTCCACATAGTTGACCACGCCCACCTTGTACACGGTGCCGGACGCCTCGCCGGAAGCGGCAGAGGCGGAGGACGCCGGGGAAGCAGACCCGCAGCCGGTCAGCGCCAGCGCGGAACAGGCGGCTGCAGCGGCAGCGGCGGCCTGGAGGAAACTGCGGCGGGAGATCATCTGGGTACGTTTCATAGGGAAAGCTCCTTTCTTGTGTGGGGAGCGGAGCCAAACGGAAAAGGCCCGCCCCGCCTTCGCTGCGGAACGGGCCCTGACATGAAAACGACCCGTCCCTGTGTTTGCCACAAGGACAGGATCGAAACTTTCGATTCTGCGGTGCCACCTTGTTTGCCCTGCATCGGTGCAGAGCCACTCGCGGGGAGCCAACACTCCCCTGCCCTGTAACGGGAGACACCCGTCCTAAGCTACTGGGGGAAACCTCCCCGTTCGCCCGGCCCTCGGCGACCCATAACCACCGCCTGACACCGCCCGTTTCCACCACGCCGGGCTCTCTGGATGCGCCAGATGCAGGGTCTCTTTCGCCTCATCGGTTTGATTGCATTATACACTTTACCGCCGTAAAGTCAAGATATATCTTTTCACTCGTCAGTATATTCAGGTGAATCCAGCTCACAGATGCGCATTCGGATGCTGCGCGGCTCGGGGTCCGTCTCGCTGCAGCCGTTGACGGCAAGGTCCCCAAATTCCACGAAGGCGCGCGCATCCAGCTGCCAGCCGCGGGCGGCGGCATAGTCCTGCAGCTGCTGCCGGCGGCTGACCAGCCACTCCCACACGCGGTGCCCCTGCACGAGCTCATACAGGTAGAGATAGTCCCCGCCGGGCACCAGAATCGGCCCGTCCGGCCGCTTCTGGTAGAGGAAGCGCTCCTCCCCTTCCCCGCACAGGCCGGTGCCCGGACCGTCGGTCAGGTAGTTGACGATCAGGATGCGGCTGCTCTCCATTTCCTCCCGGCTCATCAGCACGGCGATGCGCTCCGGCTCCCGGTGCAGCCGCTGGGGGCCTTTGCCGCACCAGTCCAGAAAGCCCCGGTTCTGGCGGCGCAGCGCCTCCAAAAGCGCTTTGCGCCGGGTCAGCTGGTTGATGCGGCGGTCCAATTCCTGGCTTTGGCGGGTCAGGATCTCATCCACCCGGGCCAGGTCCCCGCAGCTCAGGTACTCCGCGATCACCTTCAGGGGCACCCCCAGGTCCTTCAAAGTCACAATCAGGGCCAGCCGGTCCAGCTGCAAAGGCGAATAGAACCGGTAGCCCTTTTCGTTGACATAGGCGGGCCGGAACAGGCCGATCTCGTCGTAATAGTGCAAAGTCTTTTTGTTCACGCCGGCCAGTTTGGCAAAGGCCGCCGTCCGCAGATAGTTTTTTTGCATCGTTCCCTCTTGACTATCCAGCTGCTGGATGGTTTATGATAGATCCAGCATACCAGAAAATGCTGCATTTTGCAACCGGAAGGTGAGAAACCCTATGTCACAAGAAACGACCGAAAACGCCCTGCTGTCGGGGCCGGTGCGCCCGGCGCTGCTGCGCTTTGCGGGGCCCATCATCCTGACGATGGTGGCCACCCAGCTCTATTCCGTGGCCGACACCATGATCGTGGGGCTGTGCCTGGACGCGGATGCCCTGGCGGCTGTCTCCAACGCGTCCACCGTGCTGATGGTGTTCCTGTTCGTATCGGGCGGGATGGAACTGGGCGGCGGCCTGCTGCTGGCCGCCCGGCGGCCCACCTCCACCCCGGACGAACTGTCGGCGGCCGTCTACAACCTGCTGTTCATCGACGGGGTGCTGGGCCTTCTGATGGCCGGCGCCGGGCTGCTGGGCGCGGAATGGCTGCTGCGGCTGATCCGCACCCCCGCCGGCATCCTGCCCCAGGCGGCAGAATACATCCGCTTTTACCTGGCCGGCCTGCCCTTTTTGATGGTCTACGACCTATCCAAACAGCTGGTGATGGGCTGCGGCAACTCGAAAACGCCCCTGTACGCGGTGCTGGGCACATCGGTGCTGAACATCCTGCTGGACCTTGCCTGGGTGGGGCCCTTCGGAGTGGCGGGCACCGCGGCGGCCACCGCCCTTTCCCAGGTAGCGGGGTGCCTGTTCATGCTGTGGTATCTGCGCCGCACCCTCCTGACCGGGCCGTTCCGCCCCGCCATGCTGGACCGCCGCTGCCTATGGGAAGTGTTCCGGCTGGCGGCCCCCAGCGCCATCCAGCAGGCCAGCGCGCCGGTGGGCGGCATGGTCAAGCAGGGGCTGCTGGGCGGCATCGGCGTGGCGGCCATTGCGGGCTTTTCCTGCGCCAACAAGATGTCCAGCCTGCTGCTGATGCCGGTCTACGGTTTTACCCAGTCGCTGGTCTTTTTCATCGCCCAGAACACCGCCGCCCGGCAGGACGGGCGGGTCCGGGCCGGGGTGCGCCAGGCCCGCGGCATCATGCTGCTTTATGCTTTGGGCGTGACGGCCGGCTGCGTCCTGTTTGCCCGGCCGATGCTGCGGCTGTTCACCACCGACGGGAACGCCATCGCCTACGGCGCGCTGCTGCTCAGCCGCCAGGCCATCGTCTACGCCTTTACCGCCATGAAGCACTTTCAGGAGGCCAGCCTCCGGGGCCGTCAGCAGATGGGGTTGTACCTGGCCTCCAACCTGGGCGGCACCGCCATCGACCTGCTGGCCTGCGTCCTTCTGGTACCCCTGTGGGGGTACAGCGGGTTCTACCTCGCCAGTTTCGTCAGCGCGCCGGCCGGCTTTTTGCTGGCGGCGGGACTGGCCCGCGCCGGGGCCCGGCAGGCCGCGGGCTGAATATTTTCTTTTCGCTCCCTGTTGAAAGGGGCGGCTGCCCATGCTGGCACAATGCACAGCGGCAGCCGCCCCTTTTTTCGCGGTTTGGGTATTCCATTCCTCAGGCGCGCTTCTTTTTCCGCCAGAGGTGCCAGCCGGTATAGCCCAGCCAGATGGGCAGGGCGATCAGCGTCACGGTCCGGCTGAGGGGCAGCCCGGCGGGCGAGTAGACAAAGTCGATGCTGCTCCAGCCTGCGGGGCAGAGCACCGCCATCATGCCGTTGTCCACCCGGAGGATCTCGGTCTCCTGCCCGCCCACATAGGCGGTGAAGCCGTCGTCATAGGGCACCGAGAAAAAGACCAGGTCGGGCTTTTCCAGGTTGATCTCGGCGCTGAAGCCGGAATTGGTCATGACAAAGCTGCTGCAGGCCGACGCCCGGCGGTCGGCGATGTCCTGCTGGTAGCGCTCGTAGCTGAAATCCAGCATCTGGTCCCCGGGCAGCGGCTCCAGGTAACTGCCATAGGCGGCGATATCCTCGTCGGTAAGGGCCAGCGCCCGCACCAGCAAAGCGCAGGCGTCCTGGGTGGGCAGGCTGTCCAGCTGCTCCTCGTCTACGTAGTAGTCGTAGGTGAAGCCCATGGGCAGGTAGTTGTCGTTTTCATAGAGGGCAAAGCCCTCGATGGTGTCGTAATAGGTCCAGCCGGGCACCGACTGCTCTGCAAAGCTGTCCTGCTCGTCCTCGGGCATGATGGTGAACCGCACGCTGAGCAGCCCCCGCAGCTGGTAGTAATAGGCTTCGGGGTTGCTGCGCACATCCCGGGTAAAGCCCAGGGAGGAATAAAAGTCCAGGATGCTGGGGACCACCGTGCTGTCAAAGAACTGCATACAGCTCTTGTCCATCCAGAGGCCGAGGTTGTCGTGGGTGTTGTAGGTATCCACCCGCCAGTCCCCTTCGGGGAACTGCTCTTTCAGGGCGATGGACGCCTGGTACTGCTCCACCAGGTCGCTGTCATAGTTCCACTGGCCAAACTTGCCGATGCCGATGTGGACGATGCCAAAGATGCAGCTGAACGCCAGCACCGCGGCCAGCATCCGGCGGCAGAAACGCTTTGGATCCTTCCGGTCCCGGATGATGACGCTGTACAGCACCAGCCCCGCCAGCCCAAAGGCCAGCACGGCCAAGTACTGCTCCGGGTTTTCGGTCACGCCCAGGGACCAGCTGTCCCCGTCCTTCACCGGCACAAGGGCAAAGGCCAGAGTGGCGATCATCAGCCACGCCACGATCCCGGTGGGGCGCTCGAGGTCGGCGTCCGGGTCCTCCCAGGCGCTCACCGTCATGGCGGCCAGGACCAGCACCGGCATATAGTACCAGCGGGCGTAGTAGCTGGCGTTGAAGGCGTAGAAAGCGCTGTTCAGCACCGGCACCAGGGCGAATACTGCGCACACCGCGATGATCCGCTTACGGCTGTCCCCCTGCCGGGAGCGCCAGCAGGCCACCGCGCCGGCCAGGCTGCACAGGGGCAGGTAGGCGGTCATACTGGTCCACTTGATGGTCCCCTCCGACCAGATGGAGACGATATAGGGCGAGTCCGGCGGCATGAACCAGCTGACCAGGATGGCCAGGTACTGCTGCACCTTGGAGTAGGTCAAAAAGCCCCAGCCCGACGAGATGTCGGTGGTGCGCGGGTTCTGCATCAGGGACAAAAAGGCCGGCCAGACCAGCAGGCACCCCAGCGCCACCCCCAGCAGGCTCTCAAAGGCCAGGGTGCCGAACAGGCCGCGGGTCAGCTTGATCTCCCCGGTGGACACCTTGCAGATAAAGTAGATGAGCAGGAACACCACCTGCCCCACAAAGAAGAAATAGTTGTTCAGCAGGTTGACGGCCACAAAGAAGGCAAACAGCCCCCGGCGGCCGCTGTAGATGCACTCGTCCAGGGCCCACAGCATCCAGGGGAACAGGGCCACCACGTCAATGAAGTGGTTGAAAAAGATGTTGTAGATCCCAAAGCCCGAAAAAGTGTAAAGGCAGGCCGCCAGCACCGCATAGTCCAGATTTTTCACATAGCGGCGCATATACAGGTAGGCGCCGCCCCCCGCCACGGCAAATTTGAGCACCAGCAGCGGGCACATCAGGTAGGGCAGCCAGCTCTGGGGGAACAGGGTGGACAGCCAGAAAAACGGCGAGCCGTACAGGTAGAACGAGTAGGCGTTCATCACCCCGCTGCCCAGGTCGGTGGCCCAGGAAAAGGTGTTGGCGGGCAGGCGCTGTCCGCCCACGCTGGCCAGCCCGTCGGGGTAGCTTTGCCCCTTGACGAAGCCGTTCATATACCGGTAAAAGCCGATCTGCTGGCCGTTGAAGTCCCCCGCGTAGTGAAAGAACCCGCCGTCTATGATCTGGAACGGCAGGAAGATCAGCGCTGCCGTCAGGGCGCACAGCCCCACCGTCAGCCAAAAGCGGTCCCTTTTCTGCCGCAGCCGCGGCTGCCGGGACAGATGTGCAAAATCCATAGCGTCCCTCTTTTCCTTTGTAGTTCATCCCAGTTGTAGTTCATCCCAGTCAGTATACCATGTTTGCCCCTGTAAAGAAAGGGCGAAGTTTGGTGCGGCCTTGACAGATGGCGTGATCGGGGGTATTTTGGGTACAAAAAAGCCGGCGACACGCGCCGCCGGCCGGGAGGTTATCCGATGCTCTATCCGTTCAATGCCCTGCTCGCCCGCATGAAGTATATCACCCGCTGGAGCCTGATGCACTCCCTGCGGGCCGAGTCCCTCAGCGAGCACACCTGCGACACCGCCCTGCTGGCCCACACCCTGTGCCTCATTGCGCGGCGGTACACCGGCACGCCCTGCCGCCCCAAAACGGTGGCGGTGGCGGCCCTTTACCACGACGCGTCCGAGATCATCACCGGGGATATGCCCACGCCAGTCAAGTACCGCAGCGAGGTGCTGCGGGACGCCTACAAGGCCATCGAGCGGGAAAGCGCCGCCTCTATGGCCTCCATGCTGCCCCCCGAGCTGGAGGAGGAGATCACCCCCTACATCACCGGGGACCTGCTGACCGACACCGAGCGCCGGCTGCTCAAGGCGGCCGACCGGCTGTCGGCCCTCATCAAGTGCATGGAGGAGGCCCGCAGCGGCAACCACGAGTTCGACGCCGCCCTCCAGCAGCAGAAGAAGGCCCTGGCCGAGATGGCCTGCCCCGAGGCAGACTGGTTCATCGAGCACTGCCTGCCCTGCTATACCCAAAACCTGGACGAGCTGACCCGGAAGTAACGCTTTATCGGTCCCACTTGTCGCACAGGGCGTTGATCTGGTCGGCAAACTTGGCAAGGTCTTTGTTGGCCCCGCCCTCGTTGTGCTCGATGACCCGCATCAGGCGGCGGCCGGCAGACACCAGCCGCTGGAACACCGCCTGCGCCCGGCTGAGCGCCGGGGTGGAAGCCCTGGACGCCGCCCGCTCCCGGCTGCCCTCGTTCAGGCAGACCGCGCCATCGGCCCCCAGCGCCCACTGGGCCCCGTTGTAGGGCGCGCAGGCCGTGTAGCCAAGGCTCTGCAGGGTGTCCACGAACAGGTCCTCCACGGCGTCGTCGCCATGGTTGACGAACACCCGCCGGGGCTTGGGGTCGAAGGAGCCGATCCACTGCAGCAGGCCCTCGCGGTCGGCATGGCCCGACATGCCGCCCATCTGGGCGATCTCGGCCTGCACCTCGATCTCCTCGCCGAACAGCTTGACCCCGTCGATCCCCTCCACCAGGGCGCGGCCCAGGGTGCCCACCGCCTGGTAGCCCACAAACAGGATGGTGCACTCCTTGCGCCAGAGGTTGTGTTTCAGGTGGTGGCGGATGCGGCCGGCGTCGCACATACCGCTGGCCGAGATGATGACCTTGGGGGTCAGGTCCGAGTTGATCATCCGGGATTCGTCGCTGGTGATGCTGACCCGCAGCCCCGGGAAGGCGATGGGGTCGATCCCCGCGTCCAGCAGGGCCCGGGTGTCGGCGTCAAAGCAGTCCTCGCTGGTATCCCGGAAGATGCGGGTGGCCTCGATGGCCAGGGGGCTGTCGATGTACACCGGGAAATTGCCGTGGCCGGTCACCAGGTTTTTCTCCTTGATCTCCCGCATGAAGTAGAGCAGCTCCTGGGTGCGGCCCACTGCAAAGCTGGGGATGACCACGTTGCCGCCCCGGTCAAAAGTGCGCTGCAGAACATCCACCAGCTCTTTGATGTAGTCGGGGCGGGGCGGATGGCTGCGGTCGCCATAGGTGGACTCCATGATGACGTAGTCCGCCTCGGTCAGATAGGTGGGGTCCTTGAGGATGGGTTGGTTCAGATTGCCGATGTCCCCCGAAAAGACCAGCTTGGTGGTCTTTTCCCCTTCGGTGACCCACAGCTCGATGCTGGCCGAGCCCAGCAGGTGGCCCACGTCGGTAAAGCGGGCCTCCACCCCGGGCGCAAGCTCCACCCGCTTGTCATAGTCCACCCCCACGAACAGGCTGACAGCCGTCTCGGCGTCCTCGACGGTGTAGTCCGGTTCCACCGGCGGCAGGCCGGCACGGGCGTTCTTGCGGTTTTTCCACTCGGCTTCCGACTCCTGGATGTGAGCGGAGTCCCGCAGCATGATGTCGCACAGCCGGCAGGTGGGGCGGGTGGCGTAGATCTTGCCCCGGTAGCCCTGCTTGGCCAGCAGGGGCAGATGGCCGCTGTGGTCGATGTGGGCGTGGGTCAGCAAAACGCCGTCGATCTCGCCGGGGGCCACGGGCAGAGGCTGGTTCTCGTAGACATCCTTGCCCTGCTCCATGCCGCAGTCGATCAGGAAATGCAGCCCCCCTGTCTCCAGCAGGGTACAGCTGCCCGTTACTTCGTGGTTCGCGCCTAAAAATGTGAGCTTCATCGCAGCTTACCTCCATCCTCCCCGGGCGGGGCCCGCGGGTGGTATTTGATCCTGTACTGGTTTTATTGTATCACAAAAGGTTCTTTCTTTTCCGCCAAAATCAGAGGCTGCTTTCCGTCAAAACGCCGAAAGCCCGCCCGCAGAAAGGAGCGCTTCCCTTGGAACAGAGTTATTACCGCATCGGCGAAGTCAGCCGGGCCACCGGCCTCTCCAAAGACACCCTCCACTTTTACGACAAGATCGGCCTGCTGAGCCCCGACCATGTGGACCCGCAGAACGGCTACCGCTATTATTCCCTGCGCAATTTGTGGCAGCTGGACATCATCACCACCTGCCGCAAGCTGAACATCCCGCTGGACACCGTCCGGCAGATCCTTTCCCTGCAGGACAACGCCGAGATCGTCCGGCTGCTGATGGAATACCGGGAGGAGGCCCTGCGCCGCAGCGCCTATTACCAGCAGGTGGCGGAGGACATCCTCTGGTACAAGGAGGAGCACCGCCGCATCGAGGCCCAGAAAGACGACCCGCCCCTTGTCCGCCAGGTCTGGCGGGAGGCCGAACAGGTCATCGCGGGCCGGGCCGCCCAGGGGGGCTCCCAGGCATACCATGTCAATATGCAGCAGGCCGCCCAGGCCGAGCTGCAGCAGGCCGCCTCCATCCGGCGGCGGTACGGCTACCCGCTGGACGGCGCGGGGATGCCCGCCGGCCGGGTGGTCAAGCTGCGGGAATATGTTAGGATGGAAGCGCCCTACCGCTGCATCGACCCCGAGACGCTCTACACCATCCCCGCCGGGCGGTACGCCGTCTTTACCCTGCGCATCCGGCAGGAGCGGGCCGACTTTTCTCCCCTGCTGGACTGGCTGGCCGCCCACGGGGAGGAGGCCGACGCCATCTACGCCGAGGAACTGGGGCTGCAGCTCTTTCCCTACATGGACAACTACGCCTGCGAGGTGCGGGCCCACCTGAAAGAAAAAACGCAAAAAGGGGCTTGACAGTGGAGTAACTCCATCCCTTATCCTATGCGGGAAAGGAGATGGAACGTTATGGGTGATATGCCCATCGGGAAGCTGCTGTTCCGGCTTTCCCCGCCAGTGATGCTGGCACTTTTGATCCAATCTATTTACAACATCGTAGACAGCTACTTTGTAGCCCAATATTCCCTCAGCGGGCTGACGGCCTTGTCGCTGGTCTTTCCCATCCAGCTGCTCGCCACCGCGCTGTCCACCGGCGCAGGGACCGGCCTGGGCATCCTCATCGCGCGGATGGACGGCTGTGGGGACACCGCCGCCCAGCGGGACACCATCAAGAGCGGCCTGTGGCTGGGGGTGTTCAACTTCGCCCTGTTCGCCTGCGTGTCGCTGGCCGTCCTGCAGGGGTACTTTGCCCTCTCATCGGACCAGCCCATGGTCCGGCAGCAGGGCATCCAGTACGCGCAGGTGGTCCTGGCCGGGTCGCTGGGGCTGTTCGTCGAGTCCCACTGCACCAAGCTGCTGCAGGCCCGGGGCAACACCCTCGTCCCCATGCTGGCCCAGGTGACCGGGGCCGCCATCAACATCGTGCTGGACTCCATCCTCATTTTCGGCCGGCTGGGCGCGCCGGCCCTGGGAGTGACCGGCGCGGCGCTGGCTACCGTGGCCGGCCAGTGGGCCGCCATGGCCATCACCCTGGCGGCGGTGTGCCGCAGCTGCGACCTGACCGGCCGGGTGCGCCTGCACCTGTGCGCCGGCGCTGCGGATCATCTGCCTCAGTTTCCTGCCCGCCGGCATCGCCATGACGCTGACCGTCTTTTTCCAGGGCACCGGCCAGAGCGGGCAGAGCATCTTCATCATCGTGCTGCGGCAGGTGGTGCTGCTGGTGCCGCTGGCCTGGGTGTTCCACTTTGCGGGGCTGACGTACGTCTGGCTGACCTTCCCCGTGACCGAAGTGCTGTCGGTGCTCTGTGCGCTGGCTTTCTACCGGGGCGCGCCTTTTCTGTCAAAACGCCGAAATGCCGAATAATTTTTTAGATAATCTTGACAAACGCCCTCCTATGATTTACACTAATACGGTTGAAATATCCGTCATAGAACCATGTCGTTGTAAAATAGAGAGGTTTGATTTGTATGATTCGTAACGATCTGCGCAACGTGGCCATCATCGCCCATGTTGACCACGGCAAGACCACCCTGGTGGACGCCATGCTCCGCCAGAGCGGCGCGTTCCGCGACAACCAGGTCGTGGCCGAGCGCGTCATGGACAGCGGCGACATCGAGCGTGAGCGCGGCATCACCATCCTGGCCAAAAACTGCTCCTGCACCTACAAGGGCGTCAAGATCAACATCGTCGATACCCCGGGCCACGCCGACTTCGGCGGCGAGGTCGAGCGCGTGCTGAAGATGGTCAACGGCGTGGTCCTGCTGGTGGACGCCGCCGAGGGCTGCATGCCCCAGACCCGCTTCGTGCTGCAAAAGGCCCTGCAGCAGAACCTGAGCCTGGTGGTGGTCATCAACAAGATCGACCGCCCCGACGCCCGCATCAAAGAAGTGGTGGACGAGGTGCTCTACCTGCTGATGGACCTGGGCGCTTCGGACGAGCAGCTGGAGTGCCCCATGGTCTACTGCTGCGGCCGCGCCGGCACCGCCAGCCTGGACCCCGACGTCCCCGGCACCGACCTCGTCCCCCTGTTCGACACCATTCTGGACACCATCGAGCCCCCTGAGGGCGACCCCGACGCCCCCTTCCAGATGCTGGTCTCCTCGGTCGACTACAACGACTTTGTGGGCCGCATCGGCATCGGCCGCATCCAGAACGGCACCTGCCGCGTGGGCGAAGAAGTGGTGGCCTGCGACTGGCACGACCCGTCGGTCCACCTGAAGGGCCGCCTGACCAAGCTGTACGACTTCCAGGCCAACGGCCGCGTCCCCTGCGACAACATCACCGCCGGCGACATCGTGGCCTTCTCGGGCCTGCCCGACGTCACCATCGGCAACACCCTGTGCGATCCCGCCAAGGTGGAGCCCCTGCCCTTCGTCAAGATCAACGACCCCACCGTCGAGATGACCTTCTCGGTCAACGACAGCCCCCTGGCCGGCCGTGAGGGCAAGTACGTCACCAGCCGCCAGATCCGCGACCGGCTCAACCGCGAGCTGCTCAAGGACGTGGCCCTGAAGGTGGAGGACTCCGCCACCACCGACTCGTTCCGGGTCATGGGCCGCGGTGAGATGCACCTGTCCATCCTGATCGAGACCATGCGCCGCGAAGGCTATGAGCTGCAGGTCTCGCCCCCGCACGTGCTGACCAAGGTCATCGACGGCAAGACCTACGAGCCCATGGAGCAGGTGGTCATCGACGTGCCCACCCAGTACCAGGGCGCCGTCATGACCGGCCTGGGCCAGCGCAAGGCCGTCCTGCAGCAGATGGACGCTCTGGGCGACAGCCGGGTGCGTCTGGTGTTCCGTATGCCCAGCCGCGGCCTGTTCGGCTACCGCAACCAGTTCCTGACCGACACCCACGGCGAAGGCGTCATCAACCAGATCTTCGACGGCTACGATCTGTGGGCCGGCATGATCACCAACCGCTCCACCGGTTCCCTGGTCAGCTTTGAGACCGGCGAGTCGGTCACCTACGGCCTGTACAACGCCCAGCAGCGCGGCACCCTGCTGATCGGCCCCGGCGAGAAGGTCTACGAGGGCATGGTCATCGGCTACACCCCCACCGGCGAGGACGTGGACGTCAACGTCTGCAAGACCAAGCACCTGACCAACACCCGCGCCTCCGGCTCGGATGACGCGCTGCGCCTGGTGCCCATCAGCCGCCTGAGCCTGGAGGGCTGCCTGGAATTCCTGGCCCCCGACGAGCTGCTGGAGGTCACCCCCAAGAACCTGCGCATCCGCAAGCAGATCCTGAACCACGAGCAGCGCATGAAGGCCCGCAGTAAAAACAAGTAATCTTTGCCAAAAACGGCAAAACAAGAACCGGGAGGCCCCCAAAAGAGGGAGCCTCCCGGTTTTTTGTGCGCGGAAACGGGATGCATACTTTCCAATCCTGCCTGCAAACGTGGAATTTCCGCCATGTTACGCCCGGTTGACAGATTGCCAACCATGGTTGCTTGCCAAAAAGCGTGCCTTCTGGCATACTGGTCTTGCGGCCGCACCCGACACCATACCGTCAGTACAAGGAGGCACATCATGAAATTCAACGAAAAACTTATCAGCCTGCGCAAGTCCATGGGGCTATCCCAGGAGGAACTGGGCGCGGAACTGAAAGTCTCCCGCCAGACTATTTCCAAGTGGGAGTCGGGGGGTTCACTTAGATAAAGATACCACATCAATCCCACGCTGACTTTTGCTCAACCGATACAGCCGGAGGGCTGGATAACAAGAAAAGGCGGTATGCGCCCCGTGGAGGGGTAGCGTACCGCCTTTTCTTGTGGGGG
>DWWN01000041.1 GCA_019119685.1 Candidatus Faecalibacterium faecigallinarum | reverse complement strand
TTTTCGTTCTGGGGGCAGCAAATCTTTGATTTTGTTCCATTGTGCTTCGCTTAATTCATGTCTTCTCATATTATGAGTTTACCATATTGGCACTTTGCACACAACTTCCGGGTTTTAAAACACGCTCTAGTGTTGAACAGAGCGTTCAGGGCCGGGTGGCGGCAGTCCACCAGAGCCTGGTATTCCAGCCTGCGGTCTGACACCGACTTGAGATAGTCCCGGGCAGCGTCATATTCCTGATGCTGCAAAAGCTGCCCCAAAACCTCCAGCTGGCTTCCAAAATCATGGGTGGCCTTGCGCTGTACCTCATAAAGCTCCCGGGTTGCCTCCATGTTCCTGGACTGCATCTGAAACTGCTCATCCAGCGCCGCCAGCCTTTCCCGATCCCGGGCGGCCTGCTCCATCCTCCGCAGCAGAAACAAAACTGCCAGATTGGCCAGCAGCAGCGCGATGCAGCATCCGCCAATCAGCCATTGGTTGACCGGCCTGCCGTTGAGCATGGGCAGAAAAGCCAAAAGCGACACAAAAGAAGCCGCCGGAAAAGCAAGATACAAAAGCAGCTGCCGGGGGTTCAGATGCAGCCTGTCTGGTCGCCGCAGCAGTTGGCGGAGGGCCAGAGCCACCACCAGTTCAAATCCCCCATAGATGAAAAGAAACCATCCCTGGGCGGATGCCTCTCTCCAGACACGGGGCAGCGGATAGGGCAGATCGAACAGGGCCGAAAAGGCGAGCAGCAGGACGGCAATGTAAAGGCAGCGGCCCAAACACCACAGCAGCACCAGAAAGAACCGGTATAGAAAGGTCAGCCCGGTAAAAAGGATACACGACAGGATATAGAACAATACAAAGGCTGCCAGGATTCCAAAAGGCGTAGCTTGGGCTGCAAAAAGGGCACCGGATGAGCTGTACCATCCCCAAACCAACAGCCCGCACAAACAGGCGATGCCCTTGCCCACAGACTGCGGAAAGCGGCGGGTGCCGAAGGAACCCATAAAGACAAGAAACGTGATCCAGTCAAAAAGAGGCGCGGCTGCGGATAAAACAATCCCCTTCCAACCTTCCATCAGGGCCAAGAGAGTTTCCATGAAGTTTGTCCTTTCCACTTCAGATAGTTCTGTTTCAGCTCGGCATAGTATTTTGTGCTGACTGGCAGCCGGACACCGCCCCGCAGCTCCACAGTCCCGTATTGAAACCGCTGGATATAGACCATATGAACCAGATAGCTGCGCTGCACCCGCAGAAAGCCCGCCCCTTCCAGTTGTCGGGCCAGCTCGGTTAAACTAAAATAAAAACGACAGGTTGTCCGTTGGTTTCGGAGCAGATGAGCGGTGACCATCCGCTGGTCTGATTCAAAATAGAGGATGTCCCGCAGCTGGAGTTCCACCGCTTCCCCTTCCGAGCGGACGATGATGGACCGGCGCCTGCGGCGCAGTTCTTCCACCGCGAGCGCAAAGCAGGCGGGCAGCTTTTCTTCCAGCGCTGGTTTCAGCAGGTAACGGAAAGCCTGTACCTCATAGCCTTCCGGAGCATACTGGACAAAGTTTGTGATAAACACAATCACCGCATCCGGCCGGGCAGCCCGGAGCCGCCGGGCCAGCGTCAGCCCATTGATTTCCTTCATGTCGATATCCAGAAAAGCCAGGTCAAAACGGGACAGATCTTCCAGTTCTTCCGGCCGGCTGGTTGCCACCAGGTTTGCCCCCATTCCCTGGCAGGGTCCCGCCAGCAAAGCGGTAATCCGGTCCAGATCCTGCCGGTCATCGTCGCAAACCAAAAGATTCATCTGCATCACTCCCAACAACTCAGAAAAAACATCTGATATTGTATCATTTTAGTTGACACTTTGAAATTGTCAATAATGGTTGACAATTTCAATCCTCTTGATCTTTTATTGTATCAGAACCTGCGTGTTTTTTTCTATGAAAATGCAGCAAACCATAGATTTTCTGTCATAAACACAGGTTTACGGACCAGTCTTGAAAGTTGTATTCAAATGTATTGACATTGCACACTATGTTGCTTATACTATTCTTGAGGTGATACGTAATGTCAACCATTAACATGAGCATCCGGGTTGATCCTGAACTGAAAGCACAGGCAGAGTATGTGCTGAATCAGCTGGGAATGACTATGAACGGAACCATCAATATGTTTTTGCAGCAGATTGTGCGGGAGAAATCTGTTCCACTGAACCTCTCCCTGAATGCCGAACAATCTCTGTATGCCGATCTGCTTTTTGCCCAGGCTGACCGTGCCAAGGGATTTGTGGGGCGCAGCGCACAAGATGCCCTTGCGGACATGGATTCCATCATCGCCGCGGCAGAAAGTCAGGCAGAACGATGAGCCAGCCAAACTACCAGATCATCCTGGCGCGGCGTGTGGACGGGATGCTCCTGCGGCACGTCTCATTTCTTGCTCATGTCAGTGTTCCCGCTGCCAAAAAGTTCCGCGCAGAGTTTGCACACCTTCTGGAACGTCTGGAACAGAATCCCATGCAATTTCCAGTAGAGGAAGAACTGAATCTTCCTTCCCAATATCGTTCCGCACTGTTTGCCAGGCGGTACAAAGCTGTTTTTATGGTAGAAGGCAGCACCGTCTATCTGGATGCCGTCCTTGATTGCAGGCAGGATCATTCTGACCTGACGTTATAATTCGTTCCATGATGGAGGAGGATTTTCTATGACCGCTGTCATCTATGCCCGCTATTCCTCCGACAATCAGCGGGAGGAGTCCATCGAAGGTCAGATCCGCGAGTGCACGGCCTATGCCGAGAAGAACGATATCACCGTGGTAAAGCACTATATTGATCGGGCAATCTCGGCCAAAACGGACAACCGCCCCCAGTTCCAGCAGATGATTAAGGACAGCGAGCGAAAGCTATTTGATATGGTCCTGGTCTGGAAACTGGATCGCTTTGCCCGGAACCGCTACGACAGCGCTCGTTATAAGACCCAGCTGAAAAAGAATGGGGTCAAGCTGATGTCTGCGACTGAAATCATCTCAGACGGACCGGAGGGCATCATTCTGGAATCTGTTCTGGAAGGATATGCCGAATACTATTCAGCAGACCTCTCGGAGAAAGTCATTCGCGGTATGACAGAAAATGCGCTAAAGGGCAAGTTTACCGGTGGGGCCGTCCCGGTTGGTTATCGGATTGATGAGAATCAGCGTTTTCAAACCGATCCTTTCACAGCCCCGCTCATTGCCGAAGCTTTCAGGATGTATAACGAAGGCGCTACCATGACCGAAGTACGGGACTGGCTGAATGAACACCAGGTCAAAAATCCTCGTGGTGGCCCCATGAGCTACAATACTGTCCAGCATATGCTGAAGAATCGCCGCTATATAGGTGAACTGAAATACCGGGATATCTTGATTCCAGATGCGATTCCGCCGATTGTATCACCGGAACTATTCGAGGATGTACAAATCAAGATGGCCAAAAATAAAAAGGCCCCTGCCCGGCGCAAGGCAGAGGATGACTATCTTCTGACTACCAAACTGTTCTGCGGTTACTGCGGTTCCTTGATGTTCGGGGAGAGCGGTACCAGCCGTTCCGGGGACGTGCACCGGTACTATAAATGCGCGACGGTTAAAAAGAGAAAGTCCTGTCAAAAGAAGACTGTCCGGAAGCAGTGGCTGGAAGACTTGGTGATTGCAAAAACCAAAGCGCTTATTATGGACGATACCGTGATTGATTCCATTGTTTTCAGCGTGATGGAGCTGCAAAATAAAGAAAACACCAATCTGCCCCTCTATGAGAAGCAGCTTCGGGAAACAGAGACCGGCATCCAGAATATGCTCAACGCTATCCAGGCCGGCATCCTCACCAGCTCCACCAAAGAACGCCTGGAAGCCCTGGAGACACAGAAAAAAGAACTGGAAGCCAAGATCGCCGAAGAGCGGCTGGCAAAGCCCAAGCTCAGCGAGGACTTTGTGCGGTTCTGGCTGACCCGGTTCCGCAAGCTGGACCTTTCTCAAAAGGAGCAGCGTCAGGCGCTGATTGACACTTTCATCAACG
The DNA here is from genome assembly GCA_019119685.1 of Candidatus Faecalibacterium faecigallinarum. Lineage (GTDB taxonomy): Bacteria > Bacillota > Clostridia > Oscillospirales > Ruminococcaceae > Faecalibacterium > Faecalibacterium faecigallinarum. The sequence continues at coordinate 56,709 of DWWN01000041.1, read as the reverse complement.
CCATCTACCTGTACGATGAAAAAATGCTCATTACCTTCAACTACAAGGAAGGGACGGAGACCGTTTCCTTTGCCCAGGCTGCAGAGGCTGTGACAAGGGAAATTGGTTCGGATTTGGATTGCTTAACCGCACCACGGCGACCACAACAGTGGCCGCCGTTTTTTGTTGTGTCAAAGACAACAAAACGCCCCCGGCGGGTTTCACCGGGGGTATTCCACAGCTTTTGTTTTTCAGTATCCGTCCAGGCCCAGGCTGACGTCCAGGGCCTGGTTGACCCGCTTCTGGTCCTCGGGGGTGATCTGGCCGGCGCGCTGGCGCAGGCGGTGCTTATCCAGGGTGCGGATCTGCTCCAGCAGGACCACGCTGTCCTTGGCCAGGCCGGTGTCCGCCGCACGGATGTTGATGTGGGTGGGCAGGCGGGTCTTATCCAGCCGGGATGTAATGGCCGCTGCGATCACGGTGGGGCTGTGGCGGTTGCCGATCTCGTTCTGGACGATCAGGACCGGGCGGACGCCGCCCTGCTCCGAGCCGACCACGGGTGATAAGTCGGCGTAGAAAACTTCTCCTCTGTGTACCTCCATGGAACTCCCTCCTTGCTGGTGTGAAGGGCGCGGTGTCTGGCCGCTCTATGTGTCGGCGTGCCGGCGGCCCGCGCTTTTGTGGACACTGAGAGTATGCCCCGAAGCGCCGCCCGCTATGCACGGCCTGGTCTATCTTATGCGGAGGGAAGATTTAGTTTTCGTCGCCGGCGGCCTCCAGCAGGCAGACGGCCATGGCCGTGCCGCCGTCGTGGCTCAATGTCAGGTGGGCGACAAGGCGGCGCTGGGCCACCCAGTCCGCCGTCCGTCCCGAAAAGCGGTAGGCCGGCGCGCCGGAATCCAGCCGCACCGCCTCGATCTCGGCCAGGGCAAAGGGCCCGGCCAGCCCGGTGCCCGCCGCCTTGAGGAAGGCTTCCTTGGCGGCAAAGTCGGCCGCCGCGCTGGCGGCCCGCCGCGGGGTGAGGGGGCCCGGTCCGTCCAGGCCCAGGGCCGCCCGCTCGGCCGGGCCGAACACCCGCCGGGCAAAGGCCGGTCCGTGGGGGCCGGTCAGGCTTTTTTCCATCCGGGAAATGGCGCACAGGTCGCACCCGATGCCAAAGATCATGCTGCCGCTCCTTCCGCGGCCCGGAGGGACCGCATTTTGTATTTCTTTTGTAAATATTTGTCTCTGTACTTGAAGTTTGCCCCTGATTCGTGTAGAATAAAAGAAGCATTCGGCGGCGGCCCATAGCCGCAGACAGCCTTGCGCCGCAAGGCAGAAGGGAGTGGATTGTTATATGAGTGAACCTACTGCTATTTTTTCGATCCACGATGAAAAGGACGAGGAGATCCGCGAGATCCTGCAGCAAGTTTACGCAGCCCTGAAAGAGAAGGGGTATAATCCTGTCAATCAGCTGGTGGGCTACATCCTGTCGGAAGACCCCACCTACATCACCACCCACAACGGCGCGCGCTCCCTGATCCGCAAGGTGGACCGCGACGACCTGCTGCAGGCGCTGCTGCGCAGCTACCTGGACGTGTAAATCCACAGGCCCGTGTCCCGAAAGGACGCGGGCTTTTTTGTGCCCCATCCGGCGGCGCGTGTCTGCCGGGTGGGACTTATTTGCGCAGGGGGAGGGTGAACAGCTGGCCTACCGTCACTTCGTATTCCCAGGGGTCGCGGAGCTTTTTCAGCTGTTTGGCCAGCTTGTCCGAGCCCTCGAAAAGGCCGGCGGCCTCATGCCAGTGGGCTTTCATCCGGCTGATGGCCGCCTGGGGGCTGCCGAAAGCGGCGGTGTACCCGGCATACAGCTCGGCAAAGTAGCCCCGCAGCTCCTCTTTGGAGGCGGCGGGCCCGCCCCGCGCCCTGCGCAGCAGCGCCGGGTCGGCGATCAGCCCGCGGCCCGCCATCAGGCCGGCCAGGCCGGGCCAGCGCGCCGCCAGAGCTGCAAAGTCCTCCGGGGCAGTGATATCCCCGTTGTAGCAGACGGGGGCTTTGCAGGCGGGCAGGGCCGCCTCGAAGGCGTCCCGGTTGGCCTGGCCGCGGTAGAGCTGGCGCATCACCCGGGGGTGGACGATCAGCTCGGCGAGGGGATAGCGGTTGTACACTTCGAGGATGGCGCCGAACTCCTCCGGCCGCTCCACCCCGATGCGGGTCTTGACCGAGATGGGCCCGCCCGCCTCGGTGAACACAGTATCCAGAAAGCGGTCCAGGGCCGCAAGGTCCCGCAGCATCCCGGCGCCCTTGCCCTTGGCGGTGACGGTGCCGGAGGGGCACCCGAAATTCAGGTTGACCTCGGTGTAGCCCATGTCCCGCAGCACCCCGATCATCCAGGCGGCGCAGCTGCCGTCCTTGCCCAGCAGCTGGGGGATGACCGGCGCGCCGGGGTTTGCTTCGGGGGCCAGCTCCGCCATCTTCTTTTTGATCGGGATGCGGTTCTCGGGCGGGGAGAGGAAGGGCGCGTAATACCGGTCCGCCCCGCCGAACCAGCGCTGGTGGGCCTGCCGCCAGACCCGGTCGGTCAGCCCCTCCATGGGGGCCGCGTCGTATCGCATCATCGTTTGTCTCCTTTGCACGTTTCCCTGACACGATAGCATAGAGTCAGGGGCGTTGTCAAGAGATGCAAAAAGGACCCGCCCTTTTGGGGCGGGTGCAGTTTGTCAAAAAAGTCCCGTCCAGCCGACATGTGCGGATGGACGGGACACAACCAGGGAAATTTGCCGCTGAGAGTGTGCGAGGCCGCAAGGCCGAGTGTGCGGTTTAGCGGCAAATTTTGTCCCCAGGGGGATATTAGGGGGAAGGAATTTCTGTCGCGCGACTGCGCGCAGAAATGGGTTCCCCCTAACAGCTTTAGCGGATAAAGTTTGTCTGCTGGGGGGCTTCCTTGGCGGGCAGGCCGTACTTTTCCTTGCCAAGGGCGATGCTCTTGAGGAGGAAAGCCATGTTCCGGGCCAGCACCCGCATGGTCTGCAGGCCCTCGGCGTCCTGGGCGGCCTCGCCGGGCAGGCGGCCGTGGACGCTGTTCCAGTACCGGCTGGAGGCCACCGGCATCCCGGCGATGGTGAAGTACTTGTTCAGCTCGTCAAAGGTGGCCGACAGGCCGCCCCGGCGGGCCACCACCACGCTGGCGCCCACCTTCATGGTCTTGTCAAAGGGGGTGCTGTAGAACAGCCGGTCCAGGAAGGAGACAAGGGTGCCGTTGGCCGAAGCGTAGTAGACCGGGGAGGCCACCACCAGCCCGTCCGCAGCCTCGAACTTGGGGGCCGCCTGGTTGACCGCATCGTCAAAGACGCAGCGGCCCAGTTTGGCGCAGCTGCCGCAGGCGATGCAGCCGCGGATGGCCTGGGCGCCGATCTGGATGGTCTCGGTCTCGATGCCTTCCTCTGCAAAAACTTTTTCCATTTCTGCGAGCGCAATACTCGTATTGCCCCCGGCCCGGGGGCTGCCGTTGATCATAAGGACTTTCATGGTTTGCACCTCGCTTGGGTTTTGGTTTGCTTTGTATGGATGAAACAGGCGCGGGCCTGCTTTCAGCAAAACAGCGTTCTGGAATATGCCCCTATTATAACACGGCGTCAAGGAAATGGAAAGCCGACCCGCGCCTCTTGACAAGCGGCGCGGCGTGTATTATAATAACGGGCGCGAAAGCTATATCTTTCCTTGTTTCTGATTCATAAACAGGGCGGATATGGCTTTTTTGTTGTGCTTTTTACGGAAAAAGGAGAGTTACGCCCTATGCAGCAGAGCTTTATGAAAACGCGGCCCGTCCTGCCGCTGGTGCTGTCCATGTCGCTGCCGATGGTGCTGTCCATGATGGTGTCGTCGCTGTACAACATCGTGGACAGTTACTACGTGGCCAAGATCAGCGAGGACGCCATGACCGCCCTGTCCCTGGTCTACCCGGTGCAGAATTTGATCAACGCCGTGACCATCGGCTTTTCCATCGGCGCCAACGCGGTGATCGCCTATCACCTGGGGGCCCAGGACGCCAGGAAGGCCAACGCCGCCGCGGCCCAGAGCATTTTGTGGAACGTTTTGCACGGGATCGTCCTGACGGTGGTGTGCATCGCGGTGATGCCCGCCTTCCTGCGGATGTTCACCTCGGATGAGATGATCGTGGATATGGGGGTGCGCTATTCCCGCATCGCGTTCCTGTTCTCGGTGGTGATCGCCGCGTCCATGTCGATGGAAAAGATCTTCCAGGCCACCGGCCGGATGATGATCACCATGGTGTGCATGATGTCGGGCTGTGTGGCCAACATCATCCTTGACCCGGTGATGATCTTCGGGTGGGGGCCCTTCCCGGAGATGGGCATCGAGGGCGCGGCCCTGGCCACCGGCATCGGCCAGGCCCTGAGCCTGGTCATCTACCTGGCCTGCTACGCGGCCAAAATGATCCCCATCCGCCTGCATTTCAACCGGGAGATCGCCGACCCCGCCATCGCCAAAAAGATGTACGCGGTGGGCGTCCCGGCCACCTTCAGCCTGGCGCTGCCCTCCCTGCTCATCTCCTGCCTGAACATCATCCTGGCGGCCTCGTCAGAAGTATATGTCCTGGTGCTGGGGGTCTACTACAAACTGCAGACCTTCCTCTACCTGCCCGCCAACGGCATCGTGCAGGGGATGCGGCCCATCGTGGGCTACAACTACGGCGCCAAGGAGCCCGCCCGCGTGCGGAAGATCTTCCTCACCGGCCTGGCCCTTTCGGCGGGCATCATGGTGCTGGGCACCGTCCTGTGCTGGACCATTCCCGGCCAGCTGATCGGCCTGTTCTCCACCAGCGCCGAGACCATCGCCCTGGGCAGCACCGCGCTGCGGATCATCAGCCTGGGCTTTATCATCTCGGCGGTGTCGGTCATTTCCTGCGGCACCCTGGAGGGTCTGGGGATGGGCGGGCCTTCCCTCGTCATTTCCCTGATGCGGTACGCGGTGGTCATCCTGCCGCTGGCCTTTGTCTTTAACCTGCTGTGGGGCCCGGTGGGCGTGTGGCACGCCTTCTGGGTGACGGAGGTGGCGGCCTCGGCGGCCAGCTGGCTGATCTGCCGGAAAAAAGTCTTTTCCGCCATGCAGTAAGGGGGACGGCTTTATGATCCGCAGAGCAGAGCCGTCCGACCTGGGCGCCGTGCTGCGCATCTGGCTGGACGCCAACCTGGACGCCCACGCCTTTATCCCGGCGGAGTATTGGCAGGGCTGCCGCGGGCTGGTGCAGGAGATGCTGCCCCAGGCGGAGCTGTACGTCCACCAGGACCCCGCAGGCTGGATCGACGGCTTCTTGGGGCTGGAGGGAAACTACGTCGCAGGCCTGTTTGTCCGGCAGGACGCCCGGTCCCGCGGGGTGGGCAGAGAACTGCTGGACTGTGCAAAAGCGCACCGGACACAGCTCAGCCTGAGTGTCTACCGGAAAAACGAAAGGGCCGCCGCGTTTTATCAGCGGGAGGGCTTTGTTGTCCTTGCGGCAGGCGTCGATGCAAACACCGGCGAACCGGAATATACCATGGCCTGGAATCGTTTGGGATAAAAATACAGAACAGCTAAAGGGACAGTCTCCGCGGGGGCTGTCCCTTTTCGATTACTGCAGGTACTGGCGGAAGAAGGCTTCCATCTTGTCAAAGGGGATGACGTCCATCCGGTCGTTCCGGGGGAAGGTCTTGTCCCATTCTTCGGTCAGATGCAGTTGTTCTTCCATATGCAGATGCCCTCCGTTTCGTCTGTGTACTGTTTTTCGGCCTGGCGCATGATAAAGACCAGGTGGTCCAGGCAGTCCAGCCGGGCGGCGTCCTGGTGCAGCTGGTCCAGCAGGCAGGCCCGGTGCCGCGCCAGGAATTTATATTGGCGGCAGCGGTCTTTGGCCTGCTCCCATTCCAGGAACGCGGCGATCTGCTCCTCCGAGCAGCCCGCGTCGGTCAGGACCCTGCGGATGCGGAACACACGTTCCTCCCACTTCATGCTCATGCTCCATGCCTCCTTGCGTGCTTTTATTGTAGCGGCCGGGCAGGAAAATAGCAAATACTTCGTTTTTATTCCATCAAATGCTTCCAAGGCATGGCAAAAAGGTGTATAATAGTGACAACGTGTCAAACCAATGGAGGAGGACAACGCAATGGAGATACGGACGCTGCGCTATTTCCTGGCCGTGGCCCGGGAGGGCAGCATCACCCGGGCGGCCAATTTTCTGCACCTGACCCAGCCCACCCTCTCCCGCCAGATGCAGGATCTGGAGGAGGAGCTGGGCCGGCCGCTGCTGGTCCGCAAGAGCCACCGGGTGGACCTGACCCCCGAAGGGGTGCTGCTGCGCAAGCGGGCGGAGGAGATCGTGGCCATGGTGGACAAGACCGAGGCTGAGTTCACCGCCCTGGAGGACACCGTCAGCGGGGACGTCTACATCGGCAGCGGCGAGACCCGCGGCCTGTGCCCCATCGCCAAGGTGATCCGGCAGCTGCGGGCCGAGAGCCCGGCCATCCGCTACCACCTGTACAGCGGCAACGCCCAGGATGTCACCGACCGGCTGGACAAGGGCCTGCTGGATTTCGGCATCGTCATCGAGCCGGCGGACATTTCCAAGTACGACGCTCTGTCCCTGCCCGCCCGGGACGTGTGGGGCGTGCTGATGCGCCGGGACAGCCCGCTGGCCGCCAAAGAGCGCATCGAAAAGGCCGACCTGCTGGACCTGCCCCTGCTGTGCTCCCGGCAGGTCATCACCCCGCACCCCGGCGAGAACGCCTTTGTGGACTGGTTCGGGGAAGATTTCGGCAAGCTGGACATCGCGGTCAATTATAATCTGGTCTTTAACGCCGCCATCCTGGTGGAGGCGGGGGTGGGCTACGCCATCACTCTGGACGGCCTGGCCGACACCTCGCCGGAGAGCGCGCTGTGCTTCCGGCCGCTGTGGCCCCGGCTGGAATCGGGCCTGGACATCATCTGGAAAAAGTACCAGGTCTTTTCGCCCGCGGCCGAGCTGTTCCTCACCCGCCTGCGGGCTTTGGTGGAACATACAGGTAAAGCAGGTGCGCAATGTGATCCTGCGTTATCAGTTGGGAGGCATCCTATATGACCAAGTATGAGATCATTCTGTATTGGAGCGAAGAAGATGGCGCTTACATCGCCGAGGTGCCGGAGCTGGCCGGCTGCATGGCCGACGGCGCGACGGCGGCCGAAGCGCTGGCCGAGGCCGAACGGGTCATCCAGGAATGGATCGAGACTGCACAGGAGCTGGGCCGTCCCATCCCTGTGCCCAAAGGGCGGCTGCGCTACGCCTGAAACACAGAACAAAGCCCCCGTTCTTCTTTGTGGAGAACGGGGGCTTCGCGGTTTATGTGCAGGCGTAATCAGGCGTTTTTGGCCTTGGGATTCGTCTGCTTGAAGGGCACCAGGCCGGTGCGGTTCAGGGCCAACATCACCACGGGGATGAGGATGAGCTGCACGATGATGCCGGGGATGGCGTTGAGCAGCGCCCCGGCCAGGAAGATCTGCAGGGTCATGGCGCTGCCGGTCAGCCCCAGCAGCACTGCCTGCACCACGCCCCACACCACGCGGCCGGCCACCATGGCCAGCAGCAGGCAGCGGTACAAGGCGCGGATGCACTGCCAGCGGGACCGGCTGTACAGCAGGCCCACCACCAGGCCGTAGGTCAGCAGCTCAAAGGCCATCGAGGTGGCGGTGGGGAACAGGGGCGGCATCCCGAACAAAACCGAGCGCATCAGGGGCACGATGAAGCCCACCGCCGCGCCGTACTGCCAGCCGCAGATCAGCCCGCAGAGGAACACGGGGATGTGCATGGGCAGCAGCATGCTGCCGATTTGGGGGATCTGCCCGGTGAAAAAGGGCAGCACCAGGCCCAGCGCCAGGAACAAGGCGGCGAGGGTCATGTTTTTCAGGTTCTTGGACATACGGTTTCTCCTCCATACAGACACGAAATGGAAGTCAGGCTGCAATGCCTGACGTTGTGTCAGTTATTATACAACAAAAAGGCGGAACTGGCAAGACCTTTTGGTCCAGCCGGCTCCGCCGTTTGTTTTTAGCGGCCGTGCATGGCAAACCAGGCCTGGGCATAGCCTGTCAGGTGAGGGATCAGCTGCTTGATCTCCAGCCCGGTGGTGTTGAGGCACAGGTGGTAGTTGGCCCGGTCGCCCCACTTGACGGGGGAAAACATCCCGTGGTACTTGGCCCGGCGGGCGTCCACCTGCCGGATCTCCTTTTCCAGGGCTTTGGGGCTGTCCAGGCGGCTGGTCTCCTCGTAGCGCCGGCAGCGGGCCAGCTTATGGTCCATGCTGGCGTAAACGAACAGCTTGAAGGGGGCAAGGTCCTCGAGAATGACGTCCGCCGCCCGGCCCACGATGACGCAGTCGGAGGCCGCGGCGATCTGGCGCAGGACCCGGCGCTTTTCCACCAGAATGTCCACCTGCTGTTTGTACAGATAGGAGCTGGCGATGGTCCGGCCAAAGTGGAGGGGAATATTGGTGAGGGCGCCGTTCCCGATGGAACGGGCGATAAAGCCCTCGTCCAGATCCATGTTCTGGGCGATGCTGGCCTCGATCTCGCTGTCGTAGTAGGCGCAGTGCAGCGCGTCGGCCAGCCGTTTGCCAACCTCCCGCCCGCCGCTGCCAAACTCGCGGCTGATGGTGATGATGCGGTTCATAGTCATGCCTCCTTTGGGCTTACGGGGCGTCGGGGCGGTGCAGGTCGGCCCGGGTCCGGCGCAGGATGACGAGGGCCAGCACCGCCGCCAGGGCCGACGTGGCAGGGAAGTTGATCCACAGCCCGTTCAGCCCCAGAGAGCCCAGCGCCGCCAGCAGGATTACCGGGAACACCAGCGCCGTGGACACCGAGAGGATGGAGGCCGGCAGGGCCTTTTCCACCGCCAGCATATAGCTCTGGGTGGCGAAGGACAGCCAGCGGGTCAGGTAGGTCAGGCTGAAGAAGCGCAGCGCGGTGACGCCCATGGCCAGCGCGCCGCCCTCGGCCCCGGCGATGAACAGCCGGGTGATGGGGGCGGGCAGCAGGGCGATGACTGCCACCGAGGCCAGGCTGATGACCGCCGCCGCGGCAAAGCAGCATTTTTCAATGGCCCGCACCCGGCTGTATTTCTGGGCGCCCCAGTTGTAGCCCACGGCGGGCTGCAGCGAGTCGCACATGCCGTACAGCAGCGGCTGGATGAAGCCGTCCACGTACATGAGGACGCCGTAGACCGACACCGCCAGCTCGCCGCCCAGCCGGACCAGGAACAGATTCATCAAAATAGAGGTGACGCGGCCGGCAATGTTGTTCAGGAAGGTGGGGCTGCCGCAGGCCACGATCTGCCGCAGGGTGCGCAGCTCAAATTTGGGCCGGACGAAGTGCAGCAGCGCCTTGCCCCGCACAAAGGGGATGAAGGCCAGCACCACGCAGATGAACATACCCAGCGACGCGCCGAAAGCCGCCGCCCACAGTCCCAGGTCCAGCACGCCCAGAAACACGAACTCGAAGGTCACGCACAGCACCGACATCAGGATGTTGATGCACATGCTGCCGCGGATGTAGCCCGAGATGCGCAGGTAGTTGTCCACGGCGTAAAGGATGGTGGTGAAAGGGGAGAACATGGCGTAGGTGCGCAGGTACTCCACCGCCAGGGAGGCGAACTCACCCTCGGCGCCCATCATCCCGATCAGGAAGGGGGCCGCCGTGAACATGGCCGCGCCCATCACCACGCCCGCGGCAAGGATCAGGATGCAGGCGCAGGTGAATACGTTGTTGGCCTCTTTGCGGTCCCCGCGGCCCAGGGCCACCGAGATGGGCACCGACGAGCCCACGCCCACCAGGTCCGACAGGGCAAAGTTGATGATGACAAAGGGCATGGCGAGGTTGAGGGCGGCAAAGGACGTGCCGTCCAGAAAGTTGCCCACCAGAATGCCGTCGATCAGCTGGTAAAGGGAGGAGGCCAGCATACTGACAGCCCCCGGCAGAGCCGCCGTGAAGAACAGCTTCAGCGGCGGTGTCTTGGAAAAAAGCGCGGTAGAATCCATACTGTGTACGATCGTCTCCTTTCTGCCATTCGGACGCGCCCGCGCGCCCCTGGCTCGCCTCACAAGAGGCCGCAGGCCCGACAAAAAGCGCCCGGCCATTGCAAACACAACAACCGAGCGCACTCGTCACCTTATCCGGCCGATCCGGGAGCGAAAGCCCCTTGGCGTATTGCGATACGCGGCCCTCCGGTGAGACATTCTTGTTTTTTAGTACAGGGCCTATTGTAGCAGAAATCAAAGAAAAGTCAAGCTTCCCACAGGGGGCGAAATCTGGCGTTTTGGGCTGTGGTGTGCTATAGTATAAGAGACACGCGTTTGGCGCCCAATTTCAGAGAGGGGTAACGATTATGTCCATCGAAAAAGTCAGAGCATATTTCAAGACCTGCGGCATCGAGGACCGCATCCGGGAGTTTGACGTTTCCAGCGCCACGGTGGCCCTGGCCGCCCAGGCGGTGGGCTGTGAGGAAGCCCGCATCGCCAAGACCCTGTCCTTCATGGTGGACGGCGGGCCGGTGCTGATCGTGGCTGCCGGCGACGCCAAAGTGGACAACCACAAATACAAGCAGCAGTTTGCCACAAAGGCCAAGATGCTGACGGCGGAGGAAGCCACCGGGCTGGTGGGCCACGCGGTGGGCGGGGTCTGCCCCTTTGCGGTCAACCCGGGGGTCAAGGTGTACCTGGATGAGTCCCTCAAGCGGTTCGAGACGGTGTTCCCGGCGGCGGGCAGCAGCAATTCGGCCATCGAGCTGACCATCCCCGAGCTGGAACAGTATTCCGGCTACACCGCCTGGGTGGACGTCTGCAAGGGCTGGCAGCCAGCCGAGGGTTGAGCGGATGGTCACCGTCACCCTGCTGGGCACTGCCGCCACCATGCCCCTGCCCGACCGGGCCCTGACCACGGCCCTGCTGTCCTGGGAGGGGCACAGCCTCCTGTTCGACTGCGGTGAGGGCACCCAGGCCGCCGCCATGCGGGCGGGGGTGGGCCTGTCCCGACTGGAAGCTGTCTGCCTGACCCACTACCACGGCGACCACGTTTTTGGCCTGCCGGGCCTGCTGCAGACCATCGCCTGCCAGGGGCGCACCCGGCCTTTGCTGCTGGCCGGGCCCAAAGGGCTGGAAAACTTCTGGGCGGTCATGCGGCTGCTGGCCGGGCCGCTGCCCTACCAGGTCATCCCGGTGGATATGCCCGCCGAGGGCCTCTGGTTCGAGGGAGGGGCCACCCTGACTGCCGTCCCCACCAAGCACCGGGTGCCCAGCCAGGGCTACTGCTTCCAGCTGCCCCGGGCCGGCCGGTTCGACCCGGACAAGGCCCGCGCGCTGGGCGTGCCGGTTCGGGACTGGAAAAAACTGCAGCAGGGGGAGAGCCTGACGGTCAATGGCCGCACCGTGGCCCCCGGCGACGTCTGCGGGCCGGCCCGGCGGGGGATCAAGGTGGTCTTTTCGGGGGACACCGCCCCCTGCCCGGCCCTGGAAGAAGCCGCCCGCGGCGCTGACCTGCTGATCTGCGACGCCACCTACGACACCGAGGAACTGGCCCCCGAGGCCGCCCGGTACGGCCACAGCACCTTCCGGCAGACGGCGGCTCTGGCCGCCCGCGCACAGGTGCGGCGGCTCTGGCTGGCCCACTATTCCCCCCGCATCGAGGACCCGGAAGCCGCCCTGCCTCTGGCGCAGGCGGTGTTCCCGGCGGCTGAGTGCGGCTTTGACGGCAAGGCCGTCACCCTGCGGTTTACAGAGACATGAACGAGAAGATCAACCTAGACCCCGGCGCGGCGCAGGTGCTGGACGGACTGCACCGGGCGGGATACAAAGCCTATCTGGTGGGCGGCTGTGTCCGGGACAGCCTGGCCGGCCGCGCCCCCCACGACTGGGACATCTGCACCAGCGCAAGGCCCGAGCAGACGATGGCCGTCTTTGGGGAAAAGCACTGCATCCCCACCGGGCTGCAGCACGGCACCGTCACCGTCCGGCAGGGCGGGGGCTTTTACGAAGTGACCACCTTCCGGGTGGAGGGCGGCTATGCCGACGGACGCCACCCCGACCGGGTAGAGTTCGTGGCCGATGTGGAGGCCGACCTGGCCCGGCGGGACTTTACCATCAACGCCATGGCCTACAACGAGGCCGAGGGCCTCATCGACCCCTTTGGGGGCCGGGAGGACCTGCTGGTCCGCCGGGTGGTGCGCGCGGTGGGCGAGCCGGCCCGCCGCTTTGAGGAGGACGGGCTGCGCATCCTGCGGCTGTACCGCTTCGGCGCAAAGGAAGAACTGGCCCTCGACCCTGCCACCGCGGCCGCCGCCCTGCAGGAGCGGGAGCGGCTGGGGTGCGTTTCGGCCGAGCGGATCTGGCAGGAGCTGTACAAGCTGCTGTCCGCCCGCCGGCCCGGACGCTGGATGCCGCCCGAGATCTTGCGGCAGATCCTGCCCGAGCTGGACGGGGGAGCCTATCCCGCCTGCATCCGGGCCGTGGACGCCCTGCCGCCCGACCCGCTGGTGCGGCTGGCGGCTCTGCTGGCCCCTGCCGGCCCGGCGGGGGCTGTGTCGGCTGCGGCCCGGCTGCGCTGTTCCCGCGCCGAGGCCGGCGAGGTCTGCACCCTGGCGGCGGAGAGCAGTCTGGCGCTGACCGGGGACCCGCCCCGGCTCCAGGCCCGGCGGCTGCTGGCCCGATTGGCCCCGGACACGGTCCGCCGCCTGCTGGCGCTGCGCAGGGCCCAGACCGGGGACGAGGGCTTTGCCGCCGTGGCCGCCGCGGCAAACCAGCTGCAGGCAGAACACGCCTGCTGCCGCGTTTCCCAGCTGGCGGTGAATGGCCGGGACCTGTTGGCCCTGGGGGTGCGGCCCGGCCCGGCGGTGGGGCGCCTTTTGTCGGCCGCCCTGGAACAGGTGGTGGAAGAAAAACTGCCCAACGACCGGGCCGCCCTGCTGGGCTGGCTGCAAACACGACAAACCACGTGCGAACAGGAGAAGCTATGAACGACGAGACAAGAGAACAGTATGCCCGCACCCGGCTGCTGCTGGGGCAGGACGGGCTGGACCGGCTGCGCAAAGCCCGTGTGGCGGTATTCGGCGTCGGCGGGGTGGGAGGCTATGTGGTGGAAGCCCTGGCCCGCAGCGGGGTGGGGGCGCTGGACCTCATCGACGACGACAAGGTCTGCCTGTCCAACCTGAACCGGCAGATCATCGCGACACGCTCCACGCTGGGGATGTACAAGGTGGACGCCGCCGCGGCCCGCGTCCGGGACATCGACCCGGAGATCGTGGTGCGCACCTATAAGACTTTTTACACCCCCGAGACGGCGGACCAGTTCGATTTTACCCAGTACAGCTATGTGGTGGACGCCATCGACACCGTTACCGGCAAGCTGTCCCTGGTCATGCAGGCGAAGGCGGCGGGGGTGCCCATCATCTGCTCCATGGGGGCGGGCAACAAGCTGGACCCCAGCCGCTTTGAGGTGGCCGACCTCTACGAGACGTCGGTCTGCCCGCTGGCGCGGGTGATGCGGGCCGAGTGCCGCAAACGGGGCGTTGATCATCTGAAGGTGGTCTACTCCAAAGAGCCGCCCCTGGCCCCCATCGCAGAGGAAACAACGGAAGAAACCGCGCCTGCCGGCGCACCGGCCCGGCCCGGCACACCCAAAAAGCGCGCCCCCGGCTCGGTGGCCTTTGTGCCCTCGGCGGCGGGGCTGGTGCTGGCGGGCGAAGTGATACGGGATTTGAGCGGCGTCAGCCAAAAGTGAGGAAACCATGCAGTACAAATTACTTGCCAGCGATTACGACAACACCCTGGTCCCCTTTGGGGAAAAGCGGCCCCGCCCGGCGGTGGAGGATGCCGTCCGCAGGATGCAGGCCGCGGGGGGCAAATTCGTTTTGAGCACCGGGCGGGCCTGGCCGGCCGTCAAAAACCCCGGCCAGCTGGGCGCCATCCGCTTTGATTACGCCATCACCTGCAACGGTGCCTATGTGGTGGACCGCGCCGGCACGCCGGTCTACGAGTGCCCCCTGACCCCCGAGGAGATGTACGCCCTGGTGGACTTCTGCGAGGATTACGACTATCTGCTGCAGTTCAACTTTAAGGACGGCTACTACGCCTACTGCGGCTACGACGCCCTCCGCAGACGGTACGAACAGATGGGCAGCCCCGGCCTTGCCTGCCTGGACGGCGAGGACCAGGACCGCCATCTCATTGATATGCCCCACGCGGCCTTTATGGTCTGCCCCGAGGAGGCGGTGCCGGCCTTCCAGGCCAAGTTCGGCCACCTGGAACTCCATTTCATGCGGGTGGGCGGCCGGACCGAGACCGGCTGGTGCTGCTACGACGTGGTCCGGCAGGGCATCGACAAAGGAGCGGGTCTGGCCGGCCTGTGCAGGGCCATGGGCCTGGACCTGTCCGAGACGGTGGCCGCCGGCGACTCGGCCAACGACGTGGGGATGCTGAAAGCGGCGGGCCTCGGGTGCTGCATGGCCAACGGCAGCCCCGACGCCAAAGCCGCCGCCGACCGGATCATCGGGGACGTGCGGGAGGATGGACTGGCCGCCCTGATCGAAGAACTGTGGTTCGGCGGCCCCCGGGCCGAACCCTCGGGGCGGGACTTTGGTTCCGCCTGGGGAGGGATGCTGAAAGGATGAGCTTTGCGCCTGTCTATGGGCCCCGCAGCCGCGCCCTGATCCTGGGCAGCTGGCCCAGCCCCAAAAGCTGGGATATGGGCTTTTATTACGGCCACCCGCAAAACCGTTTCTGGCCGTTGCTGGCCGGCCTGACCGGCGCGCCGGCGCCCGCCCGGGAGGACATTGCGGCCAAGAGGCAGCTGATCCTGCAGCACGGCCTGGCCCTCTGGGACGTGCTGGCCAGCTGCACCATCGAGGGGGCCTCCGACGCCTCCATCCGGGACGCCGTCCCCGAGGACATCGGCTTTCTGCTGGCGCGGGCCCCCATCGAGGCGGTGTTCTGCAACGGCGCGGCGGCGTATAAACTCTACGTCAAGTATATGCAGCCGGTCAGCGGCATCGCGGCAGTGCGCCTGCCCAGCACCAGCCCCGCCAACGCGGCCTGGACCATGGCCCGCCTGCGGGAGGCATGGGGCGCGGCGCTGGCGCCCTATCTTGCAAAAAATGAGGCAAAATGATTTCCAAGCTGTAAAATCTTTGCCCAAACCCTTGCGTTTTTGTTAAAAGGCTTTATAGTAGAAGCAACAGACTTTGTTCCAAAGGAGATGCGAACATGAGCAAGATCATCCGCACCGAAAAGCCCAGCGTCCTGCCCTTTTACGCGGCGGGGGCCGCGGGGCTCGTGCTGTGCGCGGCGCTGCCGGTGTATAAGCTGTGGGCCCTGTTGGTTGTGCTGGCGGGGGCTGCGGCGGCCTTTATCGCGGCCCGCAGGGTCTGCCCGCCCCAGGTCATCGAGCGGGAGGTGCCCTTCCACACCGGCAGCGGGGATGTGGACGAGATGCTCACCGGCATCCAGAAGCAGCTGGACACCCTCCACGCCCTGAACGACGCGCTGCCCGACCCGCAGCTTTCCGCCGCCATGGACCGGATGGAAAAGGCGGGGCGCTCCATCATCGAGGTGGTGGAGCAGGCTCCTGCCAAGGCCAAGCAGATCCGCCGCTTTGCCAACTATTACTTGCCCGACGCGGTCCACGTGCTGGAACAGTATGCGGTCATGGCCCGGCAGGGGGTGCGGGGAGAAAACGCCGCTGCGGTCCGCAGCGAGGTGGAAAAGAACGTGGGGATGATCGCCGCCGCCTTCGAGCACCAGCTGGACGCCCTCTACGCCGCCGAGAGCATGGACCTTTCCGCCGACCTGGCGGTCCTGGAAACGCTGATGAAAAACCAGGGATTGTAAACCCGCCCGCCCACCCCAAGCGGAACCCCCTCTGCCGCTGCGCGGCATCTCCCCGCCGGGGAGATGGGCCGGCAGACTGCCGCCCTGCCCGCGAGCCTGGCAGTCCCGCACCGTTTAGAGGAGTCCCCCCCAGCCGCCTGCGGCGGCAGCCCCCCGCTGGGGGGCGCGCAGCGGCGTCCCACAAGGTACGATGGTATTTATTTTGAGAAAGGACGAATCTTGTTATGGCAGACAACAACCTGAACTTTGACTTCGAGATGCCCGCAGCTCCCAGCCTGACGCTGGACCCTTCGGCCGAGCTGGCTGACGAAAAGCCCGCCGGGGAGGAAAAGCCCGTCCAGCCCGCCCCGGAGGAAGTCCGCCTCTCCCCCGAGGAACAGAAGATGGTGGACGACTTTGCCGAAAAGATCGACATCACCAACAGCCAGCAGGTGCTGCAGTACGGCGCAGCCAGCCAGAAAAAGATCGGCGATTTCTCGGAGGCGGCGCTGTCCAAGGTCTCTACCAAGGACCTGGGCGAAGTGGGGGAGATGATCACCAGCCTGATCGGCGAGCTCAAGAGCTTCGACGCCGCCGAGGAGGAAAAGGGGATCTTCGGCTTCTTCAAGAAAAAGCAGAACCAGCTGGACAACCTGAAAGCCAAGTACAACAAGGCCGAGACCAACGTGGAGAACATCCAGGCCATGCTGGAAAACCATCAGGTGCAGCTGCTGAAAGATATCGCCATGCTGGACAAAATGTACCAGCTGAACATGGCCTACTTCAAGGAACTGTCCATGTATATCCTGGCCGGCAAGAAAAAGCTGGCCGAAGTTCGCGCCGGGGAGCTGCAGCAGGCCATGGACAAGGCCAAGCGCAGCGGCCTGCCCGAGGACGCCCAGGCGGCCCGGGACCTGGCCGACCAGTGCGAGCGGTTTGAGAAAAAGCTGTACGACCTGGAACTGACCCGGAACATCAGCCTGCAGATGGGCCCCCAGATCCGCCTGCTGCAGAACAACAACAGCATGATGGCGGAAAAGATCCAGTCCACTATCGTCAACACCATCCCCCTGTGGAAAAACCAGATGGTGCTGGCGCTGGGCCTGGTCCACAGCCAGCAGGCCATGGAGGCCGAGCGGGCCGTCACCAACATGACCAACGACCTGCTCAAGAAAAACGCCGAGGCCCTCAAGATGGGCACCCTCGAGACGGCCCGGGAGACACAGCGGGGCGTGGTGGACATCGAGACGCTGCAGCAGACCAACAAGAGCCTGATCGAAACGCTGGACGAACTGAACAAGATCCAGTCCGAGGGCCGGGCCAAGCGCCAGGCCGCCGAGCAGGAACTGACCCGCATCGAGGACGAACTGAAACAAAAGATGATGGAGATCCGCGGCTGATATGGCACAGGCAGAATTTGAACGGAACAGCAGGCAGGGCGGCTTTGACAGCGCCAGCTACCGGGCGCCCGAGCCCGGCGGCGAGGCCAGGGAACTGACCCCCCTGCAGCAAAAACTGGCAGCCCTTGAAAAGGCCCTGCCCAAAGCGCTGCGCACCCGGGCCGCGGCTTTGCTGCTGGCGGTGGTGCTGTTGGCGGCCGGGGCCGTGGGCATCGGCGGGGCAAAGCTGGCGGCCCGCTCCCGCGAGGCGGCAAGCTGGTACACAGCAGGCGTCCCCGCCGACAACGGCTACACCCTCAGCGATGAGCTGAACGAGCGGGCCAACACGGCCGCCAACGTCATCACAACCGCCCTCAACACCCCCGGCCTGGGGGCGGAGAGCGGCGCGGTGCAGGCGGCGCAGGTGGCGCTGGACGGCTTTACGGCCTGTCAGGAAGCGGTGGCCGCTGGCGGCGCGGGGATGTCTGAGATGTACCGGGCCGACGAGGCGCTGGACTCCGCCATCAACCTGCTGTACGGCCAGATGCAGGAGCTGGCCGCCGACCCGCTGGATATGGGCGCGGTGGGCCAGCAGTACGGGCGGTTCAACAGCGCCGGCACGGTGCTGGGCAGCCTGCACTACAATGAAGCGGTTCTGGACTATCAGAAGGATACCGGCGGCCCCTGGGCCAGCGTGCTGAAAGGGCTGTTTGGGATCAAGGAAGTCGAGGTGTTTGGATGAAAACGATCTTGAAGCGGCTGTCGGCCTGCGCCGTGGCCGTTGTGGCGGCGGTGGGGCTGGCCGTCCCGGCCTGGGCCGCCGTCACTCTGCCCGACCTGCCCCAGAGCGAGTGCGTAGTGGATGACGCGGACGTCCTCTCGGAGGACACCACCGCCTACCTCGAACAGCTGAACGGCCAGCTGGAAGCCAGCTGTTCCGGCGCACAGATCGGGGTGCTGACGGTCCAGTACACCGGCAGCGCCTCCACCGAGGAATACGCCCTGGAGGCGTTCAACGCCTGGGGCATCGGCAGCAAGGAGCACAACAACGGCGTTCTGCTCCTGCTGGTGATGGAGTCCCCCCTCTATGCCGACGGCGACTATTACCTGACTTATGGCGACGGCTTCCGCAACACCACCATCGACCGGCAGGCCAGCACCCTGTCCCAGACGATGGAGGACGATTTCGCCGCCCGCAACTATGACGCCGCGGTGCGCACCTGCGCCGATGCGGTGGCCGGCGCCATCGCGGACATCTACGGCGTGGACCTGGCCAGCGGCCAGCCCGCCCCCGCAGACCCGCCCTATGGCAGCGTCATGAACCTGGGCGTGTTCGTCCTGGTGGGGGCGCTGGCCGTGGTGATGCTGATTTTGGTGTTCGGCAACTTTTTGGGCAATACGTTCCCCTTCTGCTTTGGCTGGTGCCTGGGCAGCCACTTCGGGCCCCGCGGCCCGCGCCCGCCCAGAGGGCCCCGGCCTCCGCGCCGCGGTCCTCCGCCGCCCCCGCCCCCGCGTCCCCCCAGGGGACCCCGCCCGCCCTACGGCGGCGGTGGTTTTGGCGGGTTCGGCGGCGGCAGCTTCGGTGGAGGCGGCTTTGGCGGCGGATTCGGCGGCATGGGCGGCGGCTCCAGCCATGGCGGCGGTGGCGGCCGCGGCCGGTAACGCTGCGCTTGCAGTGAGAAAGAAGGAAATGCCATGGAAATTGTGATCGTGGTCATCATCGTGGTGGTCCTGCTGGCCATCCTGATGCCGCGCGGCCCACGCGGCCCCTATGACGGGCCTCCGCCTCCGCCGCGTCCCCCGCGCAGCAGGTTCTGGGGCGGCGGCTATGGCTCCCGTCCTCCCCGCCCGCCCCGTCCGCCGATGGGCGGCGGTTTCCGCGGCCCGCGTGGTCCTCGCCCGCCCATGGGCCCGCGGCCTCCCCGCGGCGGGATGGGCGGCCGTCCCGGCGGATTCGGCGGCATGGGCGGCGGCCGGAGCCATGGCGGCGGAGGCGGCCGCGGCCGCTGACGGCACACTGCCCTTTCCACACGAAAACGCAAAAACTGCCCCTTCATCCGGTCCCAAACGGCGGATGAAGGGGCAGCTTTATTTTTTCAGGCAAGGGCGGGAATCACTTGGTGCCGTAAATGCGGTCGCCAGCGTCGCCCAGGCCGGGGACGATGTAGCCCTTCTGGTCCAGGCATTCGTCCAGAGCGCCCAGGTAAATCTGGACGTCGGGGTGGGCGGTGCGCAGGGCCTCGACGCCTTCGGGCGCGCCGATCAGGCCGATGAATTTGATGTGCTTGGCGCCGCGCTTTTTGATCATGGTGATGGCGTCCACAGCGCTGCCGCCGGTGGCCAGCATGGGGTCGAGCACCAGCACGTCACGCTCGTTGATGTCGGAGGGCAGCTTGCAGAAATATTCCACAGGCTGCAGGGTCTCCTCGTTGCGGTACAGGCCGATGAAGCCCACCTTGGCGGCGGGGATCAGGCTCAGCATACCGTCCAGCATACCCATGCCGGCCCGCAGGATGGGCACCAGGGCCAGCTTGCGGCCGGCCAGCACCTTGGTCTTGGCCATGCAGATGGGGGTCTCGATCTGCACTTCTTCCAGGGGCAGGTCGCGGGTGGCTTCGTAGCACAGCAGGGTGGCGATCTCGCTGACCAGGTCGCGGAATTCCTTGGTGCCGGTCTGCTTGTTGCGCAGCAGGCTGATCTTGTGCTGCAGCAGGGGATGCTCAACGATCATCGGGTTCATAACTACACGCTCCTTTGAAGGTTTTGAAATACAACGTCTCAGCGGTTTTCCAGCGCCATCAGCTTTTCGATGCGGCGCTCGTGGCGGCCGCCCTCAAAGGGCGTGGCCAGGAACAGGTCCACCAGCTGGCAGGCAAGACCGGGGCCCACCACGCGGCCGCCCATGCACAGGGCGTTGGCGTCGTTGTGGCGGCGGGTGTACTCACAGCTGAAGCTGTCCGAGCAGCAGCAGGCGCGGATGCCCTTGATCTTGTTGGCGGCCATGCTGATGCCCACGCCGGTGCCGCAGAACAGCAGGGCCTTGCCGCACTGGCCCGAGACGACGGCGTCGCAGGCGGGCACAGCCATGTCGGGATAGTCCACGCTGTCGGTGCTGTGGGTGCCAAAGTCGATGTAGGGGATGCCGGCCTCGTCCAGGTGGGCGCGGACGGCTTCCTTCAGTTCAAAGCCGCCGTGGTCGGCGGCCAGCGCGATGGGCTTTTCCATTGGGGATACCTCACTCACTTTTGTTCATTTTGGCCGGCGGCCAGGCGGGCGGCACGCTCCCGCTCGGCCTGGCTCAGCCGGTGGTAGTCGGGCAGCAGAGCTTCGGGGGGCACGGTCTGCCCCGCCTCGGCCATCCGCTGGGCGGCCAGGGCGACCCCGGCAGCCCGCCCGCCCCGCAGGGCAGGGGGCACCGGCAGGACGCCTTCTGCCTCACTATAGATATTATAACACAGATAAGCCCCGTCACCAACAAAAAACAGGGGCTTTTTGCAGCTTTTTACAAAATCTGCAAGGCTGGCGGCGGCGCGGGCGTCGTCCTCCAGCAGGCGGGCATGGGTCTCGAGGTCAAAGGCGGCGCAGTAGACCTGCCCGCGCCGGGCGTCCAGCGCGCACAGGACGGTGCCCTGGCCCACATGGCCGGCGGCCAGGGCCTCCAAAGTGGAGACCGGCGCGCAGGGGGTGTGCCGGGGGAAGGCCAGCCCCTTGACCGCGGCCAGCCCGATCCGCAGCCCGGTAAAGCTGCCGGGCCCGGCGTTGACGCCGAACAGGTCGATGCCGGCGCAGGTCAGCCCGCACAGCTTGAGACAGGTGTCGATCAGGGGCAGCAGGGTCTCGCTGTGGGTCAGCCCGCCGTCCAGATAGACTTCGTACAGCAGGCGGCCGTCCTGCAGGAGGGCCACGCCGGCGGTCTTGCCCGCGGTGTCCACGGCTAAGATATTCACAGCGACACCCCCTCGATGGTGATCTTGCGGGTGGAGGGGTCCAGGATCTGGATGTCCACCCGGATGGGGTCCTCCTGGGCCAGGAGGGCAGAAAAATTCTCGCTCCACTCGGCGGCCACCACCGCCCCCTGGTCCAGGTAATCGTAAAAGCCGGCGGCGGCCAGGTCGTTTTCGGTGTGGATGCGGTACAGGTCGAAATGGGCCATGGGCCGGGGCCCGCGGTAATAGTTGACGATGGCAAAGGTGGGGCTGCTGACCGGGTCGGTGCAGCCCAGGCCCTCGGCCAGCCCCCGGCAGAAGGCGGTCTTGCCGGCCCCCAGCCCGCCGGTGAAGGCGATGAGCGCCCCGCCCGGCAGCGCGGCGGCCAGGCGGCGGCCCAGCGCGGCGGTCTCCTCGGGGGAGCGGGTGATGAATTCAGCCATGGTTGATACCTCAAAAACAACGCAAAATGCGGCAGGGGAACGGACCTGCCGCATTAAGTATAGTATAAAATAGGGAAAAGTGCAATCAGCTGATTACTACTGGACTGGGGGTTGCTTTTCTTCGTGACTTGATGAAATGGTTTTGATGTATCTGCATTTTGGAAAATTGGAACATCCCCAAAACTTATTTCCGGCATTTGCGCCTCTTGTAGCAGTCCGTAAAACAAGGCGGCCTCCGCAAAGGGGGCAAATTCCATCTTGAGAGCCCTGCGCACTTGCTACAGGTGCTTGGGCAGCCACTTCCTGCTTATGTTGAATTTCTTTGACCTCTTTAATATGTTGAGCTCTTTGCTCTGCGTCGACTTGCGTGAGCGGAAACAGCTTTGCGTATAGGGAGTCAATTTGTTCTGGTGACAATTTGGTGATGGATAATTGGATATGGGAGCTGATTGCGGCGAAGAGATTGCTTCGGTTCGTGACATAGTGCCGGCCGCTTGTCAAAGTAATATCTTTGAGAGTGCATTCATCGCCAAAAACAATGCAAGAATAGAAAAAATGAGAGTCAATGCCAAGATATTCGCCCAACCATTTCAGGTGCGCCTGATTTTGCAGAATGGGGTTAAAGAATTTTACCTTATGCGCTTGACCATAACGTCCCGGCAAGGACTGTGTCCAATACTGTTGGGTTTCGGTTCCAAAAATCCATCCGCTGTAGTTTTTGGATTCAAAGACATAAATCCCGGATTCATGTAGAAGAATCAAATCGACTTCAGTGGATTCACCGTTTCTTTTAGGAAGGTAGCAATTAAACAGGAATTTTTTATATCCAGGTAACTGCTGCAAGGAATCCCAAATCAGATATTCACCCTGAGAACCTTTATCAAACTGCATACTCCAAAAGCTTTTGTGCGTTTGATCATAGTAATCAGTCTTTTTGTAACGAGATTTTGAAGCTACAAAAAAATCGTAGAGTGCGTAAATTGTAGCAGCAAATATGAGGCAAAAAATTAAAATAAAAAAGCAAAAAAACACCAATTCAGCTGACATCGAATCTATAATTTCTTTTTAACTGTATAAGTTTTGCAATCGTTACGCCGCCGCAGCGCTCTCGTTCAAATCATACAGCACGGCGGTGTCGTCCCCGTGGACCAGGGCGAAGGCCGCGTAGCGGTGGGGCTGGGTGCCGCCCTGGGACAGGTACCAGTAGATGTCGTCGGGGCCGTAGGTGGCGGCGGCTGCATCCACTGCCTGCAGGATGTTCTTGCCCATGATGAGCTGGTTGACGGTGCCCCACAGCATACTGCGGGAGTAGACGGCATAGACGTTGTTCACAAAGCCCACCACGGCCCGGGCCCCGGCGTCCAGCAGGGCGTTGGACATGGACAGGTCCAAAATGTTGTTGCCGCCGAAGAACTCACAGGTCTCGGAAAAGACCATGGTGCCGTTCAGCTGGCCGCCCCGGTAGGCCGCCGAGAAGAAGTCCGGCGTGATGCAGTAGTTGCCGTTCACCTTGATGACGCGGTGGGTCAAGAGGTCAAAGCCGTAGCGCAGGTCGTCCCAGAAGGAGGATTCCTCCCGCAGCAGCAGCACCGGCGAGGTGCGCACCTGCTTGAACAGCCAGCCGGTGGTGTAAGTGTAGTAAGCGCCGTGGGTGCTGATGATGCACAGGTCGTAGTCGTCCATATGGCGCAGGTCGGCCACCGTGACGTCGGTGTCCAGGGTGGTGGAAAGGCCCCAGCCATTCCACGCCTCCTGCATGGTGAGGTAGTTGGGGTAGCGGGTGGAGTTGACGGTATCGTCAAAGGCGTAGTAGATGATGGCGTTGCCCAGGGGGCGGACGTCGTTCTCGGCGTCCAGAGGGCCGGGCAGCCCTTCGGGCATCTCGAGGGGCAGGTCCACAAAGGGCTCGTCCTCCCAGTCGGTGAGCAGCACGCCGCCCAGCACGCCGCAGTCATAGGCAAAGGAGAGCATCCCGTTTTCCTCGTCGTACCGGATCGAGCCGGGCTGGACCAGCCCCTCCCCGGCCAGCCGGTCCAGCCGGGCCTGGGCGGCGGCCTGCCGCTCGTCCACCGTCATGGCGGCGTAGCTGCCGCTGTCCAGAAGCTGGTCCAGCGCGGCGTCGGCCTGGGCCATCTCGGCGGCCTGGGCCTGGGTCAGTTCGGTTTCGGCAGGGGTGGCCTCGTTGGCGGCAAAGGCGGCGGGGCCGGCCAGAGTCAATCCAAGAGCAAAAGCGCAAACGGCGCAGACGGTGCGCCGGAAAAGCTGTAAACGGTTCCGATCCATGGTTCTATCCTCCTCACGGGCGGCCGCATATCCGGCTCGCCTGTCCCCATTGTAGAGGCCGGCGGCGGCTTTGTCAAGAATCGGCGTTTCGTTTTACCTTCTTTTTGCAAACCTGTCACAGATTGGCCATATCCATCCGCTTGCGCCGGGGGATAAAGTGAGGTATAATGACTAAAATCACGTAAAGAGGGATTTTGGGAGAAAGGTGGTGCTTTTGTGCTCGAAACGGTTCGGGTATATGCGAAACGGACCGACAAGGTCTATCTGCTGCTGTGCCTGTTCAGCAGCGCCATGGCCGTGCTGATGCTGGCCTCCTGGGCGGCAGAACAGGGCGGCGGCTTTGCGGTGGACGAGATCACTGGCCGGATCACCGGCATCGGGGACTACCGCCGGGCGCTGGTCCAGGCGGCGGCCTCGGGAATGGGGGTGCTCATCGCCCTGGCTCTGTCCACGGTGGATTACCGCAGCCTGGTCAAGGTGTGGCCCTTCCATGTGGCGTTCACCTGGGGGCTGGTGCTGCCCACGCTGTTCATCCATAACCTGTCGCTGGGGCCGCTGACCATCGGCTACAACGCCGGCGACACCGACAACTATTCCTGGTACCGGCTGGGAGGGTTCACCTTCCAGCCCACCGAGCTGGCCAAGATCAGCTTTATCCTGACCTTTGCCATGCACCTGAACAACGTCCGCAGCCGCATCAACGAGCCCAAAGAGCTGCTCAAACTGCTGGCGCATCTCTTTGCGCCCATCCTGCTCATCCACATCCAGGGCGACGACGGCACAGCCATCATTTATGGTATCATCGGGTGCTGCATGATGTTCACCGCCGGACTGAGCTGGAAGTATATCGTGGGGGCTTTGTCGGCTGGCGTCGCGGCGGTGTCGGCGGCCTTCATGTTCCTGAGCGACAGCATCGGCAAGAGCTACCAGTGGTACCGCATCCTCGCGGTCATCGACCCCGAGAACGCCACCGGCTGGGCCCCCAGCGAGGACGTGTGGAAAAACATCGTCTACCAGCAGGACCGGGGCGAGGTGGCTCTGGGCGCGGGCGGCATCTTCGGCAACGGGATGTTCAGCGGGGAATACTACAGCGTCCCCAACGCCCACAACGACTTTATTTTCAGCTGGGTGGGCAACGCCCTGGGCTTTGTGGGCTGCATGGTGGTGCTGGGGGTTTTGCTCGCCCTGGTCGTCCGCACCTTTGCGGTGGGTGCCCGCAGCGAGGACCTGCTGGGCAGCTTCATCTGCGCGGGCGTGGGCGGCGCGCTGCTGGCCCAGATCGCCGTCAACGTGGGGATGAACCTGCGGCTCCTGCCGGTCATCGGCGTGACGCTGCCGTTTTATTCGGCGGGCGGCAGTTCGGTCCTGATGCTGTATATCTGCGTCGGTCTGGTCCTGTCGGTGCATATGCACAACAAGAAAAAGCTGTTCGGCTAAAAAGCAAAAACAAAAAGGCGTGCTGCGCAAGCACGTCTTTTTTGTTTGGCGTTATTTGGCGGCCGCAAAAGCTGCGGCTTCTTTGATCCAGCCCATCAGTTCATCGTCGATCTCCTCAAGGCTTGACACCACGATGTGGTGGGTCCAGCGGCCGGGGTAGGGTTCGGTCGCCACGGCGATGCGGGGGCTTTCCACCCTGCGGGCCAGGCCCACCGTCACCACTATGTAGCAGGGCGGCAGCTGGGCCTTTTTCCGCACCCGCACATAGGATACGCAGGCGAACAGGTGCTTGTTGTAAAAGGTGATCTGGCTTTTCTGCACCTTGATGCGCACGTCCGGGATCTCGGCGAGGATGCGCGTTTCCAGCGCCTCGTAGAGGGGCACGGCGTCGGGGTGCTTTTGCAGCTCGAAAAAGTGCAGGGTATCGAAGTCCATCGTCTTGCGCCCCCTTTACATCTTGCGGAGGATCTTTTCCATGGGTTTGCCTTTGGCCAGCTCGTCCACCAGTTTGTCCAGGCGGCGGATGTCCCGCATCAGAGGTTCCTCGATGTTTTCCACCCGCACCCCGCAGACCACGCCCGTGACCAGCTCGCGGGCAGGGTTCAGGGCCGGGGCCTGGCGAAAAAAGTCCCCATAGGTGAGGCCCGAGACCGTGGCGGCGGCGATCTGTTCGGGGCTGTAGCCGGTCAGCCAGCTGGTGACCTGGTCCACCTCGGCGGCGGTGCGGCCCTTTTTGACAGCTTTGTTCACCAACAGCGGGTAGACTTTGGCAAAAGGCATAGCGTACACTTTCTCGTTGGAGCTGGGCATGGCGTGGCCTCCTTGGTAGATAAAACCGGGCGGATTGCGGTTGACAAATTGGCGAATATGCGTTATACTATCAATAGAAAGGGTGCTGCCGGACAAACGGTAGTCTCCCCTGGCTTGGATGAAGAAGTAACCGCGTGCCTGGGAAGCTAAGGCGGTTACTTCTTTTTATTGCCTGTGGTTCCGGTCCATCTCAATGATCTTGAGGACGAGGCCAATGATGGCGACGATCAGCAGACCCAACTGAATGGAGTCAGAGTATGTTACCATAAGCCAGCCCCCCCTTCCGTAGAACGGAGGGCCCAAAGAAGTGCCTTCCGCCCCAGTATGAGCCAGGGGAAGACACACCGCTTGCCGTTTATCGACAACACCCACCTATAAAATACCATAGGCGGCCAGAAAAAACAAGCCGCAGACGTCAAAAAAGCCCAGAGCCTGTTTTGCACAGATTCTGGGCTTTTGCGTTGAAAATTATCCGGGATAGCGGCCGACCATCAGCAGTTCCTCGGCGCGGCGGACTTGTTCGTCGGTGGGGGGGACGGCGTCCGCCAGGGTGTAGGGGATGCCCAGTTTCTGCCATTTGAACAGGCCCAGGGTGTGGTAGGGCAGCACCTCCACGCGCTGGACGGTGGGCAGGCTGGCGATGAACGCGCCGGTCCGGCGCAGGCCGTCCTCGTCGTCGGTCAGGCCGGGCACCAGGACGTGCCGGATCCAGAGGGGCACACCCAATTCCGCCACGTGCCGGGCCATGGCGAGGATGTTCTCGTTCGATTTGCCGGTGAGCCGGCGGTGCTTTTCGGGGTTGATCTCTTTCAGGTCCAGGATCACCAGGCTGGTGTACTGCATCAGCTGGTCGAAGGCGGCCAGGTAATCCGGGTCGTCCGGGCGGAAGGGCTCGCCGGCCGTGTCAAGGGCCGTGTGCACCTTTTTCTGATGGGCCAGCCGGAAAAACTCGGTCAGGAAGGGCAGCTGGAGCAGCGGCTCGCCGCCGCTGACCGTGATGCCGCCCTTTTTGCCCCAGTAGTTGTGGTAGCGCCAGACGTGGGCGAACAGCTTGTCCGCCGTCCAGCGCTGGCCGCAGCCGCAGGCCCAGGTCTCGGGGTTGTGGCAGTAGCGGCAGCGCAGGTTGCACCCCTGCAGGAACACGACGAACCGGACCCCGGGCCCATCGACCGAGCCGAAGCTCTCCAGCGAGTGGACCAGCCCTTCCGGGCGGGGATCACAGGCGGCCATGGCAGGTGCGGCTGATGACGTCCAGCTGCTGCTCGCGGGTCAGGTCGATGAACTTGACCGCGTAGCCGGACACACGGATGGTGAAGTTGGCGTACTCTTCCTTCTCGGGGTGCTCCATGGCGTCGATCAGCTTTTCCTTGCCAAAGACATTCACGTTCAGATGGTGCGCGCCCTGGCCGAAGTAGCCGTCCATGACCTGGACCAGGTTCTCGACCCGCTCGCCCTCGCTGTGGCCCAGCGCGTCGGGGTTGATGGTCTGGGTGTTGGAGATGCCGTCCAGCGCCCAGTGGTAGGGCAGCTTGGCCACCGAGTTCAGAGAGGCCAGCAGGCCGTTCTGCTCTGCGCCGTAGCTGGGGTTGGCGCCGGGGGCGAAGGGGGTGTAAGCCTTGCGCCCGTCGGGCAGCGCGCCGGTGTACTTGCCATACACCACGTTGGAGGTGATGGTCAGGATGGAGGTGGTGGCCTCCGAGTTGCGGTAGGTGTGGCGCTTCTTGATCATTTCGAGGAAGGTGCGCAGCAGCCATACGCCGATGTCGTCGGCGCGGTCGTCGTCGTTGCCGTACTTGGGGAAGTCGCCCTCGATGGCAAAGTCCACAGCCAGGCCGCTCTCGTCCCGGATGGCCTTGACCTTGGCGTACTTGATGGCGCTGAGGGAGTCGATCACGTGGGAGAAGCCGGCGATGCCGGTGGCGAAGGTGCGGCGCACGTCGGTGTCGATGAGGGCCATTTCGGCTTCCTCATAGTAGTACTTGTCGTGCATATACTGGATCAGGTTCAGCACGTTGACGTAGAGGCCGGCCAGCCAGTCCAGCATCTGGACGTACTTGGGCAGCACTTCGTCGTAGGTCAGGTACTCGCTGGTAATGGGGGCGTAGTTCGGGCCAACCTGCTCGTGGTTCTTCTCGTCCACGCCGCCGTTGATGGCGTACAGCAGGCACTTGGCCAGGTTGGCGCGGGCGCCGAAGAACTGCATCTCCTTGCCGGTCTGGGTGGCGGACACGCAGCAGCAGATGGAGTAGTCGTCGCCCCAGACCGGCTTCATGACGTCGTCGTTCTCGTACTGCACCGAGCTGGTGTCGATCGAGACTTTGGCGGCGTACTTCTTGAAGGCCTCGGGCAGGGCGGGGGAGTACAGGACGGTCAGGTTGGGTTCGGGGGCGGGGCCCATGTTCTCCAGGGTGTGGAGGAAGCGGTAGCAGGTCTTGGTGACCATGCTGCGGCCGTCCATGCCGATGCCGGCCACTTCCAGGGTGGCCCAGACGGGGTCGCCCGAGAACAGCTGGTTGTAGCTGGGGATGCGGGCAAACTTGACCATGCGGAACTTCATGACCAGGTGGTCGATCAGCTCCTGGGCCTGGGTCTCAGTTAGGGCGCCGTTGTCCAGGTCGCGCTGGATGTAGATATCCAGGAAGGTGGAGATGCGGCCCACGCTCATGGCGGCGCCGTTCTGGGTCTTGATGGCGGCCAGATAGCCGAAGTACAGCCACTGGACGGCCTCCTTGGCGTTTTTGGCCGGCTGGGAGATGTCGTAGCCGTAGATCTCGGCCATCTTCTTCATGCCCTTGAGGGCGTTGATCTGGCGGGCGATCTCCTCCCGCAGGCGGATGACGTCGTCGGTCATGGTGCCGTCGCCGCAGTTGGCCAGGTCGTTCTGCTTGGCCTCGATCAGGTAGTCGATGCCGTACAGGGCCACGCGGCGGTAGTCGCCCACGATGCGGCCGCGGCCGTAGGTGTCGGGCAGGCCGGTGATGATGTGGCTGTGGCGGGCCCGCTTCATCTCGGGGGTGTAGGCGTCAAAGACGGCCTGGTTGTGGGTGCGGGTATATTCGGTAAAGATCTTGTGCAGCTCGGCGCTGGGCTGGTAGCCGTAGGTGGTGCAGGCCTGCTCAGCCATCTTGATGCCGCCGTAGGGCATAAAGGCCCGCTTGAGGGGCTTGTCGGTCTGCAGGCCGACGATCTGTTCAAGATCCTTGAGATTTTCGTCGATGTAGCCGGGACCGTAAGAGGTCAGGCCGCTGACCACGTCGGTCTCCATGTCCAGCACGCCGCCTTTGGCGCGCTCTTCCCTCTGCAGCTTCTGCAAAGCGCCCCAGAGCTTGTCGGTCGCTTCGGTGGGGCCTGCCAGAAAGCTCTCGTCCCCTTCATAGGGGGTGTAGTTTTTCTGGATGAAGTCGCGGACATTCACTTCTTCCTTCCAGATGCGGCCCTCAAAGCCTTCCCACTGGGTATACTCCTTCATTGGTTACCTCCTTAGTATCGAGATCAGATCGGGCGTGGATAAAGTTAGTAAAACCTAACTGTCTTGCGTAAGAGAAAGGGCACTGACCACCGGACAGCCCCTTCGGACAGCGCGTGCGCTGTCTGGCGGGAGCAGGTGGTTTGTGCTCCACCCGTCCCGGCCTTATATATCATACCATGAAAATAGGAAAAATCAAGAGGCAAAACCTGTAATCCGGTCACAAACAAAAAAGGTTGTTACAATGCACAAATGCGCCCAAGCTGCGCCGCGCCGATTGTGCGGAAAGGCGAGGCGCAAAATTTTTCCAAAAGAAGGCTTGACACAGACCCACGGCTATGGTATGATATGGGTGCGCCGAGGTTAGTATAATCTAACCTGGCGTACCACAACAAAAGCCTTTCCTGCAGCAAGGGGCAGGGGGCTTTTGCGATACGAGAACTCCTCCATTCCATTCTCTCTTTTATCTCACCTTCTGAGAGGGCCGCGGGCGGTTTTGGTTTGCGCCGCCGCGCGCCCGGACGGCAGAACAAAAAGCGGGCAGCCCGGCTTGACCACCCGGGCGCCCGCCTTTTTGTTGCGCGATGCGTTTTAGAATGTG
This sequence comes from Candidatus Faecalibacterium faecigallinarum, assembly GCA_019119685.1. Taxonomy (GTDB): domain Bacteria; phylum Bacillota; class Clostridia; order Oscillospirales; family Ruminococcaceae; genus Faecalibacterium; species Faecalibacterium faecigallinarum. Next base: position 26,531 of record DWWN01000041.1, on the reverse strand, counting down.
CGTTTGAGTCCTGTGCATTACTCCGCTGCGTCCGGCTGGTTCTGCTGCAAAAGGGCTTCCACCTGGGCCTGCAGGGTGTCGGCGAAAGCCTGTTTGGAGTAGTACCGCTCGTAGAGGGCGCGGCAGGCCGGAGCCATCCGGGCCGCGAGCCCCGGATGGGCAATCAGCTTGGTCATGGTCTCGGCCAGGGCGGCGGGGCTGTCCCCGTGGTAGACAAAGCCGTCCACCCCTTCGGTGATGAGGCCGGCGGTGCCGGTGTGCTCCGAGACGATGCCCGGCTTGCCGAAGATCAGCCCCTCGGTGACAAAGGTGGGCATGGGGTCGTCCCGGGAGCTGCACACCGTGCAGGCGCACTGCTGCATCAGGGACTTGATCTCGTCCCGGCTCAGCCGGCTGACGTAAAAGACGTTTTGGGGGTATTCGGCGGCCAGCTCCTGCACCTGGGCCAGCAGGCGCTTGTCCGCCCCCTTGCCCACAAAGAGGAAGGCGGCCTGGCTGCGCATCTCGTCGGGCAAAAGCCGGATGGCGTCCACCAGGATGTCCTGGCCCTTGCGGGACTCAAAAGCCCCCACGCTGACAAAGAGGGGCCGCCCGCCGGCGTAGCTGATGTCGTAGGGGGCAAAACGGTCCTGCGCGTAGTCGGGCAGGCCGTAGATCAGCTGCCCGATGGCAAAGCCGGGGCGGTGGGCGTGCATGGCGGCGGTGGCGTGGCTGCCCACCGCGCAGACGCGGATGTTGCGCTCCAGCTCTTTGGGGATCAGGTGGGACAGATACCCGTACCCCACAAAGGCGTCGTGGAGCCACCACAGCACCGGCACCGGCCCGCCGTTCAGGGCGCGGATGGCTTTTACCTCCACGATGGTGTTGGCGACCACCAGGTCGGCGGCGGTGGCCAGCCCCCACAGAAGGGAGGAACTGACGCAGTCGGGGTGGGTGATGGCGGTGGCGCCGGCCTCCACAAAGAGGGGCAGGGAACCGCCGTCCCCCGGGCCCATCACGGCCACTTCGTAGCCCATTTGGCGCAGCACCGGCACCGCGCTGACCAGCACGATGGGCGCGCCGGTCATGTCCAGCACATGGCTGAGCAGGAGGACGCGCTTGCCGTTTTGGGAGAACAGGTCCTCCGCGCCGGGCTGGCGGCGGTAGCGCAGCAGCGCCTGGGGGATATGGACCGGCTGCCGGGCCAGCCGGAAAGCCAGCTCCAACAGGGCGGCGGGATCGTCGGGGTCTTTGGCCTGGGCGCGGCAGCGGGCCAGCAGCGGCCGGGAGAGGACGGCGCACTTGCAGCCCTCGGGACGGCCGGCAGCCCGGTAGACCACCGTGTCCCCCTCAAAGCCGAACACAGCGTCGCAGAAAGCGCAGTCGGCCCCGCTCTGCAGCGCGGCCGCAAAGTAAGAGAGGGCGGTGCTGAGGCATTCGGCGTCCTCTGCGGCCACCACCACCCCGTCCACCCCGGCGGGCAGATCGCCGAGGGCCCGGGTCAGCTGGAATTTGCGGTGGAGCTGCAGCTCCAGGCTGGCCGTCAGGCTGACGCAGCGTCCCGGCGCATAGACGGCCAGCCAGGTGCGCTGGGTGTCCTGGTAGGGCTGGGTGGACAGCTGGAACTGCTGGAATTGACTGTACGTGGAATACATGGCTTACCTCGGCTTACTTGTTCCGCCCGAACAGCGCGCGGATGGGGGCGGTCAGCTTCCAGCAGGCGCTGGACAGCACCGCCTCGTAGCTGATGCGGAAGTGTTCCTTTTCGGTGATGGCGGCTTCCAGCTGTTCTTCCAGGTGGAGGGCCCGCCGTTCCTGCCCGGCCAGCTGTTCGCCGTAGTTCTGGGCCAGGGCCCGCTGCTCGTCGGCGGCGGCCGCTGAGGAGGCGGCCCGCTCCTGGGCCAGCTCAATGCCCCGGCGCATGGCGTAAAAAACGGTGTCGTCGGTCCCTGTCTGCAAAGGGTAGTAGGTGTAGGAGACCGCCAGCTTGGTCCCGGCCGGCAGGCGGTCGGGGCAGTCCACATAGAACTGGGGGTCAAAGTTCAAAAACAGGGTCTTGTCCCCATCCAGGGCTAAAGCGGCGTTGGGGACGGCTTCCAGCCGCTCGTCCGACAGGGCCAGCCCGGCCACATAGCAGGGCAGCTCGCCGGGGTCGATGCGGATGGCCTTGACCTCCCGGGGCAGCTCAAAGACGGCCGAGACGCTGTGGGTGTTGGCCGAATAGGCCGACACCGGCGCGGCCAGGGTGTCCTGCTCGGAAAAGCCCAGGCCACAGTCCAGGTAAAGGGTCAGGCGGAACAGGGTCATGTTGTCGTAGGTCTCGTGCTTTTCCAGAGCAGCGAGCTGCTGTTCCAGCGCAAGGCAGCGCTGGGCCAGTTTGGACACGCCCTGATCGGAAAGGGCGAGCTGCTGTTCCAGCTCGGCAATCCGCTGGGCGGGGGTCGGTTTGGTTGCAGGGGGCATGATTCTTCACCTCATATCCTTAGTCTGCCCGGGCGCGGGGCCCGGGAATCCGTTTTGCCGTCAGAAATTGAGAACCGGATCTTTTGGAAGATTCTGGAAGCCGCAGAGGAACAAAAATTTCTGCGGCGGGGCGGACCCTGCCGCAGAAGAAGATGGATGTGTTTTCAGTGGCGGGCGACGTACCGCTGCACCCGCTCCTGCCGGCGCGCCAGCCGGGCTTTCCGGGTGCGGGGCGAGGCGACCCGTTTGCGCAGTTCCAGCAGCAGGCACCCGGCCGCGATGAGCGTGCACCGCAGCAGATACTGGGCCAGCAGCCCCACGATGGGGTTTGCCGCAAACTGGGCCGCAAACAGATACCAGGGCACCGCGATCAACTCTATGGTGTGGAGGCAGAAAATGTGGAGGGACCGGCGGCCCACCCCGTCCAGGAAGTGGGTCAGGGCGTTTTCACAGCGGCTGCCCAGCCGGACAAAGAGGGTGATGATCCACAGGCCAATGACGCCGTTGACGAAGATGCCCACGGGGCCCAGGGTCCACTCGCCCATGGACATGTTGTCGGTGGCGCCGGACAGGATGGACCCCATCGCCGACACCGCCATGCAGACCGCCGCCGCCGGGAACAGCCAAGGCAGCCGGGGCTGCTCCAGCCAGCGGCGCTTTTTCATGATGTGGCCCAGATAGAGGTAGGGCACCACCGTCATGCCCTGGGACAGGCAGAAGGGCAGCTCCCACACAAGGCAGGTGCCCCAGCCCAGGATGGCTGTGACGGCCACCGCGCAGGGTATGTACCGCTCGGGAAAGGCGTTGAACAGGATGTCCAGGATGATCCAGCCTACGGCCATGGTCAGCAGGTACCACATGGGCCCGCAGGAGAAGATGTTCATCCCGAAATAATCGGAGGTGTGGGGCAGCCCCAGCAGAAAGCCCGCCAGGACCTTCTCGCTTTCGGCGACGGCCACCTCCCACGAGCCGAAGAAGTGGTGGTGCAAAAACAGATGCAGCCCCGCCGTAGCCAGCGCCGTGTACAGGAAGGGCGGCAGGATGCCCCGCAGCTGCTGCTGGACGCATTTGCCCACTGACCGCTTGCGGAAACCGTACCCGCTGGCTATGTAGAAGGCGGACATCAGCGCCTCCCGGTAGATGAACAGAAGAAAACTTGTGACGGACAGGCCGCCGCCCAGATCGATGGAATAGGATTCGGCCGTATGCACAAAGATGACGGTGGCCATGCCTATGCCCTTGAACAGGTCGAACATTCCAAGAGTGTTGACCGTGCGCGCTTTGGTTCCTTTCATCGAAGGGTCCTCCTCGCAGAAATCAAAAATTCCTTCCAGCAGGCCCGGCGAAAAAGGAAGGATTGGCAGGTTATACACATCGTGCCTTTGGTTTGCACAAAGATTTGTTCAAATCTAGTATAATGCTTTTTCACCCGGCTGTCAATTTGAATCGGCATTTTGCGCCGGCCGGGGGCCTGACGAAATTTAGTTTAGCATAAATCCCGTCCTGTCCAAGCATTTGGGAACATTTGCATCAAAACGGACGCCGTTCCGGGCGGATGGGGCCCTGTTTTGCTGTGCTGGTGCATCGTATGCAAAAACAGGGGGGAGTGTGCGCCGCAAAAATCCCGCCCCGGGCATTGACAGCCGGGCGGGCGCGTGGTATCCTGTTGATATGACCTGTAATACAGGTTGCCGCGCCGCGGCCCGGCGGCGGCTTTTTGGTTGCAAAGGCATCTGTGTTCCTATATAATGAATACGATAAAACCGGGGCGTATCATGCGCCGCAAGATGGGAGGATGAACGATGATCTCTACAGTCTATCAGCTGGTCAACAACATGGAGGCAAACTACGCCGACAAGACCGCCATCCAGTATTATGACGAGGCCCGGCAGGGCGTGGTCAGCATCCGGTACGGGCAGTACGCCCAGGACATCCGCCGCGCCGCGGGGCTGCTGCTCCACCGCGACCCGGACATCCGGGGCAAGAAGGTCTGCCTGCTGGCCCGCAACAGCTACGATTTTCTGATCAATATGTTCTCGGTCCTTTTGACCGGCGCGGTGCTGGTGCCCCTCAACCTGCAGAAGAACTGGGACGAGATCCAGTATGAGCTGGACCTGGTGGAGCCGGTCTATATCCTGCACGACGGCGAGTTCGCCGCACGCGAGCCGGCCCTGACCGCCGCCTACGGGGACAAGCTGCTGCCGGTGGACGGGTACAAGACCTCCCAGTGGAGCGATGCCTGCGCCGAGTGCGCCGACCGGGACGCGCTGTCGGTGATCCTGTTCACGTCGGGCACCACCGGCCGCAGCAAGGGCGTCATGATCAACCACCGCAACCTCTTTGCCCCGATGGACTTCTACTGCCTGCCCTTTGAGGACATCAAGAAGCAGACCGGCTGGGACACCAGCAAGTTCCGCTCCTTCTCGGTGCTGCCCATGTTCCATGTGGCGGCCCTGACCAGCTCCATCTCCTGGGCCATCATGGGCAACACCATCAACCTGTGCAACGACCTGAAATATTTCTACCGCGACCTGGCCGCCATGGACAGCGAAGTCATGGCGGTGGTGCCGGTGCTGCTGCAGACCATCCACCGGGATGTGGTGCGCGGCCGTCGGGACCGTCTGGGCAGCCTGAAAGCGCTGACCTGCGGCGCGGCCTCGATGGACGCCGAGACCATGTCCGATCTGATCAAGGCGGGCTTTTTCATCTGCCAGATGTACGGCCTGACCGAAACGGTGGGCGACGGCGCCTGGAACAACTCCCAGGACCTGGCTGATATCCACTCGGTAGGCCTGCGGGACCCCAAGCGGGAATATAAATTGGACAACGGCGAGCTGTGCATCCGGGGCGACTCGGTGATGATGGGCTATTACAAGGACCCTGAGGGCACCGCCGAGGTGCTGGACGCCGAGGGCTGGCTCCACACCGGAGACCTGGCCCGCATCGACGAACGGGGGTACATCTTCCTCACCGGCCGCAAAAAGAACGTCATCATCCTGGGCAGCGGCGAGAACGTCAGCCCCGAGGAGCTGGAAGCCAAGCTGAACCAGTGCCCGGAAGTCACCGAGAGCCTGGTCCGGGAGGAGAACGACAAGATCGGCGCGCTGGTCTGGTGCGGCGAGGGCGGCAGCGCGGAGGAAAAGCAGGCGGCGGTGCAGGCGTATGTCACCGAGCTGAACCGCACCCTGCCCCTGTACAAGCGGATCGCGGCGGTCCACCTGTCGGAAGGGCCGCTGCCCCGCACCGCCGTGGGCAAACTGCAGCGCAAATAACGCATATGGGCGCGGCCCCTTGGGATACTATAAGGGCCGCCTTGTATAGAAAACATCGAATATTACCGAAAGGAAGCATTTACTATGAGCCGTACCGAGATCATTGCACAGATCGTGGGCATCCTGGAGGATGTCGCGGAGATCAGCCCCGACGAAGTGACGGAAGACAGCGTCCTGATGGACGATCTGGACCTCTCCTCGATGGAGATTTTGACCATCGTGGCCGACCTGGAGGAGACCTTTGGCATCCGCATCCCCGAAAAGGAGCTGCGCAGCTTTGTCACCATCAGCGACCTGGCCGACTACCTGAGCGCGCGGGTGGGCTGATCTATGACCGAGACACTGACCCGCTACAGCGAATTTCTCCCGCAGGGTGCCATGTACTTTTACCGGGAGAAAAATATCTACTGCCGGTACCAGTATGCCCTGAAAGACCCGGTGGACCCCGCCCTGCTGCAGCAGGCGGTGGACGCCGCTCTGGACGCCGCCGATTACTTTAAGATGAAACTGGTGCGGGAAAAACGGGATGTATACCTCGTGGAGAACGACCAGCCCTTCACCGTCAGCCTGGGCAGCCAGCTCAAGGCCATGCCCGAGGAGACAGGGGGGTATCTGTTCAATGTCTCCTGCGAGGGGGACACCGTCTATTTCGACTGGTTCCACTTTTTGGCGGACGGGCACGGGGTCTCCCGCTTTTTGACCCGCATCCTGATGGAATACTGCAACCGCCGGTATGGCGCGGGCTTTGACTGCCCGCCCCTGCCGTCGGCCCTGGCCTACGACATGGACGCGCTGGTGGCCCTGGACCCCACCGCCGGGCAGGAGCGCCTGCCCGAGATCGAGCCGGTCCAGCCTGAGGCCGGGCAGCTCTGCCGCTCGATGGTCCGTCTGGACAAACAGAGCCTGGTGGACGCAGCCCTGGCCTGCGGGGTCAAGCCGGTCAGCGCCCTGCTGGGGCTGCTCAGCCTGGCCATGCAGCCGCTGGTGGGCCGCGAGCGGGTGGAGTACTGCTATTCCACCGACACCCGCCGCACCCTCAAGGTGCCCGACGCCTTTTACAACTGCGTCGCCTCCTTCCGCTACGGGGTGGACGCTGGGCCAAAGGTCCGCCTGGCGGACATCGTCCCGGCCATCGACGCCGATTTGAAGGCCAGCCTGGTGCCTTCCACCCAGCTGGGCCAGATGGCCAAGATGATGAACTGGGTGGTCCGGGTGGACGCCCTGAAAGCCCCCCTCAAGATCAAGCGGCGGGTGTTCAGCATGGGGGAGGCCATGGGCAACTTCCCGGCGGACTTCTGGATCAGCTATCTGGGCGACCCGCTGGACCCCGACCGCCGCTACCCGGCCGCCCTGCTGGACTACATCCGGGACTTTGAGGTCTGGGTGCCGCCCGACGGCGCTTCGGTGGGGTACGAGGTGGCCAGCCTCCACGGCCAGCTGATCCTCTGCATTCAGGACAAGCTGGGCCGCGCCGGCCTGACCGAGGCCATCCGCGCCGTCTGCGAGCGGGAGGGGGTCAAGGTACTCTCCACCGCGCAGATGGGCCCCGCCCTGCCCTATCAGGAATAAGAATACATAAAAAAACGCTCTGAGGTACATTCTCGGGGCGTTTTTTGCGGTGCAGAAAATTTTTTCAAAAACTTGCGGAAAATCCGGCCCCTGCTTCGTATTAGTAGACAGAACGGGCCGTTCACAACAAACGGGAAAGGGGGTGCGGGTGAAGTGGTATGACGACACAGGAGTTTACATCCATGGTGCGGGAGTACCAGGGGCTTGTCTATACGGTCTGCTACCAGCTGGTGCAGGACGCCGACACCGCCCAGGACCTGGCGCAGGAAGCCTTCCTGGCGGCCTGGCGGGCGGCGGACCGGTGCCCGGCCGGCTGCGAAAAGCAGTGGCTGGCCCGCATTGCAGCCAACAAGGCAAAAGACCACCTGCGCAGCGGGTGGGCCCGCAAGATGAGCACCCCCGGCGACGAGGTGCTGGCCTTGGCCGGCGCGCCGCCCGACCAGGGGCCCGAGGCCCGGGCCCTGGCCGACTTGGGGCAGGAGGCCCTGCGGCAGAAGATTTTAAGCCTGCGGGAGCCCTACAAGACCCCCTGCCGGCTCTGCCTGCTGGAAGGGTACACCCCGGCGGAGGCCGCGCGCCTCTGCCGCCGCCCCGAAAAGACCTTGAACGCCCAGCTGTGGCGGGCCAAAAAGATGCTGCGGGCCGAGATCGAACAGGAACGTGAACAGGAAAGGAGGACTGGGGATGGAACTGTTTAGAGAGGATGGCTGCCTGACCGACGAAGGGCTGCAGGCCCTGATCGACGGGCAGCTGGATGAACTGGGCCGGCTGGAAGCAGCCGAACACCTGAGCTACTGCACCAAATGTCTGGACCGCTACACGGCCCTGCTCACCGGCGACAAGCTGGAAACGCCGCCCCGGGACCTCAGCCGCCCCCTGGGCCGCGCCCTCTGGGTGCACCTGATGGCCAATTTCTATGGCCGCGCGGCGGTGGCGGCGGTGGCGGCCGTGCTGGCGCTGACCATCTGGCGCAGCGGCAGCCTGGAGCTGATTCTGGACCGGAACGCTTCCGCGCTGGAAGCGTATGTGCCGGAACAGATCGCGCCGCCGGCCTCGGACACGGTGCCCGAATCGAATTATATAACGCCGCCCCGTCCCGGCGACAAGACCGGGATGGCCGAAAAGGTCCAGCAGGCCGTCGGCGGCTTTTTGAGCGGCTTTGCCGCAAAGACCGGCAACGCCGGTACGACCAACTGATGGGAGAGAGTTGCCATGAAAAAGAACGGTATCCTTACATTCTGCTTTGCCTTTATCCCGGGCGCAGGGGAAATGTACCAGGGGTATATGAAGCGGGGGCTGTCCCTGGTGATGATCTGCGCGGCGGCCATTGCGCTGGGCTCGCTGTTTTACCCGCTGGTGGGCTTCGCCTTTGCAGTCTGCTGCGTCGTGTGGATGTACAGCTTTTTCGACACCTTCAACCTGCGCAGCCAGCTTTTGGCCGGCGCCGCCCCCGAGGACGACTACCTGTTCCATCTGGGCTATGACGTCAGTCTGGAGCGCCTGCTCAAGACCCGCCACAAACTGTTCGGCTGGGTGCTGGTGGCGGTGGGCCTGTACACCCTCTACGACGAGCTCATCATGGGTTTTCTGCGCGAGCTGTACTGGAACAGCGAAAACAACTGGATCATCCGGGTGATCTACAACATCATGGACGAGGTGCCCACCGTTTTGATCTGCCTGGCCCTGATCGCCCTGGGCGCATGGCTGGTGCGCGGTCCCCAACAGAAAAAGCAGGACCCCGCCGGCGACCCCTTCGAGCCCTTTGAGCAGCTGCCCGGCCAGCTGGACGCGTTCAGCGGCTACAGCGAAAAGGAGGACGAAAACCATGACGGAGATGCACAATGAGAAAACCGCCGGGGCCGCCTCTGCCCCGAACCCTCAGCCTAACTCGCAGACGCCCCCTAAAACCCCCGCCGGCCGGCCGCCCAAAGAGGAAAAGCAGCCGGTCCGCCGGGTGGGCAGCATCACCCTGGGCCTGTGCCTGATGGCGGTGGGCGCGTGCTTCCTGCTGTACTACTTTGTGCCCGGCTTTGACTGGCTGCTGGTGGCCAAGGTGGGCGCGCCCCTGGCCCTGGTGGCCCTGGGCGTGGAAGTGCTGTGGTGCGCCTCCCACCCCGGCCGCTGGAAATACGATTTCCTGGCCGTGTTCGGCTGCCTGGTGCTGATGGGCGGAGCCTTCTGCCTGACCTTGCTGCCCCTGTTCTGGGAGCAGGTCGACCCGGAACGGCGCATCCAGACCGAAACGCTCAAAGATGAATATGAACAAGCTCTTTTTGATGCGCTGGAAGATACGGGTATCCGACTGTTTACAGTGCACACATATATGGATACAGGATATGGCGTGCAACCGGAGACCCTTGCGGAGCTGAACCAGCCCGGCGTATTCTTGTCGCTGTCGATTGAACTATATGGGCCTTATGACCGGACAGCCGACTTTGCGAATGACTGTGCCGTGCTGCGCGACGCTGTGAAACAAGTGGCGGCCGAATGGGGGCCGATGCCCGAACAAATTGAGTTCGAGTGGGAGGACGCAAAAGAAACAGTCCGAATGAGCATCAGCCTGCGAAATCAGGTCCAGATGAACTGGACTACTGAACAAATGACAGAACAGACCTACGTCTGGCTGGACGAAGATTCGAGCCACAGCGGCTCGGCCTACAGCGGGCTGGACGGGACCGATGCGGAAGAAAGCGCCGCCCCGGAAGCACCCAGCGCCCCGGAAAGTCCCGAAGCGCCGGAGGCCCCAGACCCGGCCGATGTGGTGCGGGCAGACCCGGTCATTCCAGACGTGCCCAAAGCCCCGGAAGTCGTTTTTGCTGACCCGGTGGCCGTCGAGCCGGTCATCCAGTTCCGTATGTACTGAAACGTATCTGCCCAAACCTGCAAAACAAAAATCGAGATAGAGCAAAAGCCCCTGTCTTTTCCATGATCTCAGGAAAGAGGCAAGGGCTTTTGATTGACAATCCGCAGGATATAGGATATAATAAACATAGAAGAAGGGTACTGCCGATTTGAACGGTGGTTCCCCCTCTAGTTACAAGAAGTAACCGTCAGCTGGGGAGCATAGAGCGGTTACTTCTTTTTTATTGCCGATGGTGCCTGTCCAGCTCAATGAGATGGAGGACCAATTCAATCACGCCGACGACCAGGATTCCAACCTGGATAAGCTCGGAAAGTGTGACCATGACAAGCCCCCCTTTCTTACCAAAATAAGAGACAGGGGGCAAAGAAGCGCCCCCTGCAAACAACACGAAGTAGAAAGAGAGGGGAACGCACCGCTGCCGCCAAATCGACAGTATCCAACTATACAATAGCATATCTGCCTGCAAATGACAAGCCCCTGCTGTCCATTCACGAACAGCAGGGGCTTTTTGTGCGAAGGTTACTTTGCGATCATTTCAGTGTAGGCCAGCACCAGAGGCCCGACGCCCTTGGCGTCGTTGCAGACCACCGGCTCGCTGTAGTAGTAGGCCAGGCTGCCGTCCCGGTGCTGGGGGCCGCCCAGGCCCGCCACCAGGCAGATGCCGTCCAGCTGCAGGCTGCCGTCCGGGTTCTTGGACAGGTACTTGTCGCAGACGCCGTAGAAGGCTTTCTCAGCCCAGGCGCGCATCCGCTTGGGCAGCAGGCCCAGACGCACGCCCTTGAGCACCGCGTAGGCAAACAGGGCGGTGCCGCTGGTCTCGAGGTAGTTGCCCTCCTCGCCGCCGTGGTCGATCACCTGCCAGAACATACCGGTCTCCTCGTCCTGGTACTTGTGGATGTCCTCGATGGTCTGCTTGAGCATGGCCTGGATGCCGCGGTACTCGTTGTACAGCTGCTCGTCCATCCGTTCCAGCACGTCCACCATGGCCACCATGAACCAGCCCATGGCCCGCAGCCAGAAGTTGGGGCTGCAGCCGGTGACGGGGTCGGCCCAGTACATCTGGCGGCTCTCGTCGTAGCCGTGGTAGTAAAGGCCGGTCTTTTCGTCCCGCATATGCTTTTGGATGTTCATGAACTGGCGGTAGCTGTCGATGCAGCCGCTCATCTTGTTGAAGCGGGTCTCGTACTCCATATAGAAGGGCTGGGCCATGTAGGCGCCGTCCAGCCAGACCTGCCAGGGGTAGATCTTCTTGTGCCAGAAGTTGCCCTCCTTGGTGCGGGGCTGGCCTTTCAGCTGGCTGTCGATGACGTCGATGGCCTTGCGGTACTTCTCGTCCCCGAAGATGTCGTAGAGGATGAACAGGTTCTTGCCCTGGTTGACGTTGTCGAGGTTGTATTCCTCGGGGTCATAGGTCTTGATGCTGCCGTCGGGCTGGACGAACCAGTCGATGAAGTCTTTGGAAAAGTCGAGGTATTTTTTGTCGCCGGTGGTGTGGTACAAGCTCAGGCAGGCGGTGATCATGCAGCCGTCGATGTAGTTCCACTTGTTGGGCTGGCCGCTGCGCACCTTCTCGATGTTCCACATGGGGGCCTCGGCGCTGGAATGGGCGATCAGATAATCGACGTATTCGCCCAGCATGGTGAGAATTTCCTGGTGTGTCATGGTGTTCAATCCTCCTCAAAACTGCCGACATTGGCAAACTGGAGCCGCTCGCCCTCGTACCCTTCGATCTGGACGTTGTGCAGCTCGATCTTCTTGACGTTCTCGGCGTAGATGGCCAGCTTTTTGACCAGGGGGCGGCCGTCGGCCATGGCGGCCTGGCCGGCCTGGGCGTTGGGGTCAAAGGTGATGTGGACGTTGCGCATGATGATCTCGCCGATGGGCATTTCGGGCAGGCCGTCGAAGTAGCAGCCGGCGAACTGGGCGCCGGTGGCCCGGATGTCCTCCATGGTCAGGCTGCCCAGCCGGGGGGTGTAGTCGTCCACCGGCATGGCCTGGCGGCACTGGACATAGTCGCTGTGGCCGTCGGGGTCGCAGAAATAGAACATATTGATGACGAAGGGGGCTTTCACGCCCTGCATCTCCACGTTGTGGAACACCAGCCCGTCGATGACGGCGGTCTTGCCGCGGCCGCGCCGGGTCTTGACCCGCAGGCCCCGGTCGGTGTGGTCCATCAGGCACTGGGTGACCACCATGTCCTTGACGCCGCCCGACATCTCGCTGCCGATGACGATGCCGCCGTGGCCCTTGTCCAGCAGGCAGTTGCGGATGACGGTGTTCTTGCAGCTCTTTTTCAGCTTCATGCCCAAAAAGACCTTGCTGGCCTTCATGGCGATGCAGTCGTCGCCCACGTGGATGTCCACGCCGATGATGCGGGTATTGACGCAGCTCTCGGGGTCGATGCCGTCGGTGTTGGGGGCGTTGTAGGGGTTGCGGATCTTGAAGTCCAGCAGGTCCAGCCCGGTGGAGAACATGGGGTGGATGGTCCAGGAGTAGCTGTTTTTGACCGTCACGCCGTGCAGCACCACATAGCGGCTGTCGGTGATGGAGACGGTGCGGGGCCGCCAGGCGATCTTCTTTTTCTTGACGTCCTGCCACCAGTCGCCGTGCTGGGCGTCGGCGTCGATCTCGCCCTCGCCGGTGATGGTCACGTCCTCGGCCTGGGTGACGTTGATGAGGCTGGCCAGGCTGTCGAGGGGGTTGCCCTCCCAGCCGGTGAGGTAGTATTCGTCCACCTCGTTCTCACTGGGCAGGACGCCGGGCAGGATGGGGTAGTGGGTGCGGTCGTTGTCGCCCAGGATCACCGCGCCCTTTTCCAGGTAGAGGGTGGTGTGGCTCTTCAAGAACAGGCTGGCCGAGCGGTAGCGGCCGGCGGGCAGGTAGACGGTGCCGCCCGGCGGGCAGGTGGACAGGGCCGCCTGGAGCTTTGCGGTGTTGTCGGTGACGCCGTCCCCCACCAGCCCGTAGCGGGACGCGTCCACAAAGAAGGTCTCGGTCCGGGTGGCAAAGTCCAGGGTCAGCTCCTCGCCGCTGGCCCGGACGGTCAGGGTATAGGTGCGGCCCGGCAGCAGCGAATAGACCGAAAAGACGTTGGTGTTGCAGGCGGCGTAGACTTCCTGGCCGTCCAGAAAGACGGCAAAGGGCTCGGCCGGGCGGAAGCACAGGCCGTTCTCCAGCTCAAAGACGGCGCTGCGGGTCATGGCGCGGATCAAGGTCAATTTCATAGAAAATCATCCTCTCGCTATTGTTTCGCGTGGTGTGAATGTGTTATGATGAGAAAAACGGAAAAAGGGGGGAACGTCGTGAAGAACGACGCGGGGAGCAAAAAGAGCGGCCAGGACGGCAAACTGAAGGTGGAGGCGCTGCAGCTGACAGGCCCGGCCCGCCTGCTGAGCGCCGGCAGCGGGGAAGGGTGCCTGTTCATGGTGCTGAGCGGCAGCGGGATGCTGTTCTGGAACCAGGGCCCGGAGGGCGGCGTGGGCGCAGGCCCCGGCAGCGTGCTGCTGCTGGGCCGGCGGGACTGCGATTTCGAGCCCGCGGGGGGCTGGCCCGCCGAACTGCTGGGCTGCCGCTTCCCTCTGGAAATGATGACCGAGGTGCAAAAAGCCCGCCTGCTGGACGGCAGCAAGGGCCCGCTGGTCCTGCTGGGGGACCCGGTGTGGTCCAACCGGGTGCACACCCTGCTGGAACTGGCAGCCGGGGCCTGGCAGGAGCCGGACTGCCCCGGCAGGCTGTACCTGTCGTTGCTGATGCACTATGTGGGCAAGGAGGCCGCCGCCGAGGGCGGCAGCGCGTCCCAGCCCCGCAACGAGACCATCGAAAAGATCTGCGCCTACCTGACCGCCAACTACAACCAGAAGCTGACCCTCAGCAGCGTGGCGGCGCAGTTCTATCTGTCGCCCTACTACCTCAGCCGGCTGTTCCGGCGGGTGACGGGGCAGTCCATCGTGGACTTTATCAACGTGCGGCGGATCGAGGCGGCGCGCCGCCTGCTGGAGAGCACCGACCTCGGCATCAACGACGTGGCCGAGGAGACGGGCTTTTCCACCACGGCCCACTTCCGACGGGTCTTCCGGGAACAGGTGGGGGTCAGCCCTATGCAGTACCGCAAAGCCTGCCGCAGCGGCAAGGAATAAACCTCGCAAAAAATCCCCTGTGCCGGTAAAGCACAGGGGATCTTTTTCAGCGGGACGCCGGGGCGCCGCTCAGCAGGGGAACATCAGCCCTTGACTGCGCCGGCCGAGATACCCTCGACGAACTGGTCCTGTGCACAGAAGAAGACGATCAGCTGCGGCAGGATGGAGATCAGGGACAAAGCCAGGATACGGTTCCACGCGAAGCCGGTATCGCCGTCCATCGACAGCTTGACGAACAGGGACATGGGGTACTTGGCGGGGGTGGAGACGTAAAGCAGCGGGCCCATGAAGTCGTTGCAGCTCCACATGAACTGGAACAGCGCGCAGGAGACCAGCGCGGGCAGCAGCATGGGGACAATGACTTTGTACAGGGTCTGGAACGAGTTGCAGCCGTCGATGGAGGCAGCCTCGTCCAGGTCACGGGGGACATTGCGCAGGAACTGGATCAGCTGGTAGACGAAGTACGTCTCGGTAGCGAATGCGCAGTGGACCCAGATGGCGAGGTAGAAGGGGCTGTTGATCCAGCCGAAGCTGTTGTACAGCAGGAACTGGGGAACGTTCAGAACGACCTGGGGCAGGAACAGGGTGGACAGCATGATGCTGAACATGATCTTCTTGCCGGGGAAGTCGAAGCGGCCGAAGCCGTAGGCGGCGATGCAGGCCGAGACCACCGTCAGGATCACCTTGGGGATCACGTAGCTGTAGGTGTTGATCATGGCCTGGATGATGTTGATGGAGCCGCCGAAGTCGTTCAGGGCGTTGCGGTAGCCCTCCAGGGTGGGGTTCTTGATCCACAGGCTGATGCCTGCAAAGATCTCACTGTTGTCCTTGAAGGTGGCGCTGACCATCCACAGCAGGGGATAGATCATGATCAGGCCAACCAGGATCAGGACGAAGTACTTAAAAAAGGTAGCGATGCGGTGCGCAGCTTTCATTCCCATACTAGTTCACCTTACCTTTCATCCGAGTAGTAGACCCACTTCTTCTGGCTGGTGAACGCGATGATCGTCAGCACGCAGACGATGATGAACATGATCCAGGCCAGAGCGGAGGCCATGCCCATTTCGTTCTGCTTAAAGGCGTACTGGTAAACCAGCAGGGCGATCAGCGTGGTAGCGTTGCGCGGGCCGCCGTTGGTGATGATGTAGGGGCCGTTGAATTCCTGGAACGCCTGGCAGATCTGGGTAACCAGGTTGTAGAAGATGATGGGGGTGATCATGGGGACGGTGATGGAGAAGAACTGACGCCACTTGCCTGCGCCGTCGATGGTGGCGGCCTCGTACAGGTCGGCGGGCACGCCCTTCAGAGCAGCCAGGAACAGCACCATGGCGGAACCGAACTGCCACACACGCAGCAGGCAGATGACCCACAGGGCGTAATCGGGGTCAGACAGCCAGGACGGGCCGTCGAAAGCGCCGAAGGTCAGCATCTTGATCAGGGTGTTGATCAGGCCGTCGTCACGGAAGACCGCGCGCCACAGCACGGCGATGGCCACCGAGCCGCCCAGGATGGACGGGATGTAGTAGACGGTGCGGAACAGGTTGACGAACTTGATGTTGAAGTTCAGGATGTACGCAATGAACAGAGCAAAGACCAGCTTCAGGGGCACGGTGATGAACGAATACTGGAAGGTGGTGATCAGCGACTTGGTGATACGGTCGCTGGTAAAGGCTTCGATGTAGTTCATCAGGCCGTATTCACTGATGCCGTTGAAGAAGTTCATGTCGGTGAAGCTGTAGTACAGCGACTGGCCGAACGGAACTGCTTTGAACACGACAAAGCCGATGATCCAGGGAATCAGGTAGAAAAGGCCCTGGTACTTGTCGCACCACTTCTGAAACGGCGTGCGCCCGACCGCAGGCGCATTGTTTGCTTTCATCAGGGGATTCCTCCTTTTTAGGTGTGTTTTTTCTTCAAAATAGCAGCATCGTGCCGCAAAACACTGGTCAAAAGCGCAAAACTATCAGGCAAAAAGCCCAAAGCTGCGCCGGAAAAGGAGGGGCACCCGAATCTTGTAAGGATGCAGGCGCCCCTCCCGTTGGCGCATTGTCCGCACAGCTGCCTTTTTGCAAAAGGAGCCTTACAAAAACGAATTATGCGTTGATGGTGTAGCCGACGCTCTCCATGCCGTCCAGCAGAACGTCAACGACCTCGGCACCGGACACGCCGTCGTAATCGATGGTATCAAAGACTTCCTGGTAAATGCCAGTGCCGTCAGCCTTCAGGTTGTTGTGCTCGAACAGGGGGTCCAGCTGGAAGGCGCAGAAGGCCATGACCTTGCTGTTGGCCTCGTTGACCAGCTCGTCCACAGCGCCGGCAGCCTCAGCGGCGGCCAGGCCAGCCTTGGAAGCGGGGATGCCGCACTCGGAACCCATGATGGCAGCGCCTTCCTCGTCGTTCAGCAGGTAGTTGACCAGCATGGCAGCCTCGGCGGGATGCTGGCAGGTCTGGGTGATGGCCAGGCCCATGGAAACCTTGGTGAAGCCGCCGTTGTAATCGCCGAACTTGATCTCCTCGCCGACGGTGAAGCCAGCCTTGTTCTCGTCGTCCAGAGCGTCCTGATACTTGGAAGCGGAAGAATCCCACTCCAGGATGCCGGCGATCTTACCGGTGATCCACTCGTTGGACTGGTGAGCGGCGGTAGAACCGTTGTTGCCGTAGTAGGTGGGCAGAGGCATGACGACGTGGTTGTCCACCAGGCTCTTGATGAAGTCCAGGCCCTCGGCGATCTCGTCGGCAGTGTAGTTCAGAGTGGAGGTGGCAGGATCAGCCCAGTCCTTGCCGTAGACAGACTCCAGATAGAAGACCATCATGATCATGCGGTCGTAGCCGCCCAGGTGCAGGGGATAGTAGTCATCGCCCAGCTGGCTCTGGAAAGCGGCGCCGGCGGCCATCAGGTCGTCCAGGGTCTTGGGCACTTCGGTGATGCCGGCCTTGTTGAAGGTGGTCATGTTCCAGTAGAAGATACGGCCGGTCATCGAAACGGGGATGGCCTGCAGCATATCGGCGACCACGCAGGTGTTCAGGACGGTCTCATCCCACTGGGACAGGTCGATGTAATCGGACACGCTGTTCAGGTCGATGAAGGTCTGGCCGTTGCCGGAATAGTTGTACAGCCAGTTCCAGTTGACCTGGCAGACATCCTCGGCCACGCCGCCGGCGAACTTGGTGGACATGGTGTCCTCCCAGCCGGACCATGCGGCGAAGGTGGGGTTGACGGTGACGTTGGAGTTGGCCTCGCTGAAAGCGGCGATGGCTTTCTGGTAGGCCTCGTGGCGGGACTCGCCGCCCCACCAGCTGATGCTCAGCTCGACGGCGTCGCCCGTGGGAGCGGCAACAGAAGCGGGAGCGGAGTTGGCAGCTGCAGTAGAAGAGCTGCTGCCGCCGCCGCAGGCAGCCAACAGGCCGGCTGCGCCTACAGCACCGGTGACCTTCAGGAAGTCACGACGGGAAATTGCGTTGCTCATTTTTTTCTCCTCCTAATTGTAAAACACAAAACTCTCAGGGGGCTATCGCAGACCCCCTTTGTATACAACTATGATAACAAAAAACTGCGCGAAAAGAAAGACGCAAATTGTGGTTTGAAAGGCAAAAACGCGCATATCTTGCTGTACTGAAACCGGGCCTTTCGGAGCCTTTGCCGAAATATCCAAACTTGAAACAAAAAGTTGTGCAACTTGTACACAACAGCGATTTGCACAGATTTTAGGGAAAAGTGACGGGATTCGTTTTTAAATTGCTGATATATTAACGATTTTGCCCGGCCCTTTCTATGGACTGCCCGAAAAGCGCGCCGGCTGCTCGCCGCTTAAAACCAGCGCGAAAACGCCGCGGCGGACAGCCGCGGCGCACAGGGCCTGTGTGGGCAACATTTGCACGGGATGGGACGCGCTGTGCAGAGCGGCCCCGGCGATGGAAAGTTATTTTTCGCCGCGGGCGGCATAAAAAGCCCGCCGCTCCCGGAAGTAGCACTGGGGGCACATGCTGACATATTGGACGTCGTTCTCCATGTCGATGGCCACCTGTTCGCCCTCGAAAACGAACCGGCCCCCCACCTTGCGGGCGTTGCAGATGGCTTTGCGCCCGCAGGAGCAGATGGTCTTCATTTCCTCAATGGTGTGGGCCAGTTCCATCAAACGGGTGGAGCCGGGGAACCCCCGGAGGGAAAAGTCGCTGCGCAGCCCGTAGCAGATCACCGGGATGCCCAGGTCCACCGTGACCATGAACAGCTGCTCGGCTTGGGCAGGGGTGAAGAACTGGCTCTCGTCGCACAAAACGCAGGCCAGCGGGGTCTGGTGGGCAGCGCGGTCGGCCTCCACCGCCAGGAACACGTCGTCGCTGGGGCGGATCAGCAGGTCGGCTTTCCGCCGCACCCCCAGCCGGCTGACCAGCTCGCCGCCGCCTTTGGAGTCCACCTGCGGTTTCAGGATCAGCACCCGCATCCCCTGTTCTTCGTAGTTGTGCGCAACCTGCATCAGGGCGGTGCTCTTGCCGCTGTTCATCGCGCCGTATCGGAAATAAAGTTTTGCCATAGCATACCTTTCGTTGGTTCAATCATTGCGCAGACGGTAGCCCAGACTCATGAGGCTGTCGCCGAGGTGGACGTTTTCCACCACGGCGTCGGGGTAGGACACCGACAGATCGTAGTGGGAAAAGTTCCAGAACCCCCGGATGCCCAGCTCCACCAGCCGGCCGCTGATCTGCTCGGCCCCGCTGCGGGGGAGGCACAGCACCGCCATCTGGGGGTGGCGCTGGCTGCAGAAGTCCTCCAGGCTGTCCAGGGGACGGATGGGGATGCCGCTGATGGTTTGGCCCATCAGGGCGGGGTTGACGTCAAACGCGGCGATCAATGTAAAGCCATTGTTGTTGTTGGCGATAAAGCTGCTGACGGCGGTGCCCAGCCGGCCGCAGCCCAGCAGGATGGCGGGCAGGTGGTCGCCCCCGCCAAAGAGCAGCCCTTCCAGGATGGACAGCAGTTTGTCCACCGAATAGCCGATGCCCTGCCGGCCGTTGACGTTGCCGATGCAGTTGAAATCCTGGCGGACCTGGGAGGCGGTGGTGCCCATCTGCGCGGCAAGCTCCCGGGAGGAGATGCTGTTCACACCGGCATCCTTGAGGGCGCGCAGGTAGCGGTAATATTTGGGCAGGCGCCGGATGACCGGCACCGAAGCCTTGGCGGATGGATTCATGACAAGACCTCCTCTGTATGTGGCGCTGTAAATTTTAGATATCTTGGCCGGAAAGAGACGCTTTCTTCTCAAATGATGTAATATAAGTATACATCAAACGGGATGAATGTCAAACCCTTGACAATGTTTTTTGCGCTTTCTTTCACAAACTGCCCCCATGCGTCCCTGCTACAACGCAAAAAGCCCCTGTCGCAGACAGAGGCCCTCAAACAGCGGTTCCTATTTCTGGATCTCGATCTCGTGGTAGAGCCAGCGCATGGCCTCGGACAGGCCGCCCAGCTGGTCGATCAGCCCTTCTTCCACGGCGCGGCGCCCGTCCAGCACGGTGCCCATATCCATGACCAGCTCGCCGGTGTGGAGCATCAGCTCGTTGAAGCGGCCCGCCGGCATCTGGCTGTGGCGCTCCACAAAGCCGGTGATCCGCTCCTGCATCTGCTCGAACCAGCGCATGGTCTGGGGCACCCCTAGGATCATCCCCGAATGGCGCACCGGGTGGACGGTCATGGTGGCGGTGGGCACGATGAAGCTGTGCCGTGCGCTGACCGCCAGAGGGATGCCGATGGAGTGCCCGCCCCCCAGCACCAGCGTGGCGCTGGGCTTGGAGATGCTGGCGATCAGCTCGGCCAGGGCCAGCCCGGCCTCCACATCGCCCCCCACCGTGTTCAGCAGGACCAGCAGCCCCTCGATGGCGGGGTCCTCCTGGACGGCCACCAGCTGGGGGATGACGTGCTCATACTTGGTGGTCTTTTGGCCCTGGGGGGCCTCCACGTGCCCCTCGATCTGGCCGATGACAGTCAGGCAGTGGATGGCGTGGGCGCCCTTGGTCAGGCTGACGGTGCCCATGGCCTCCAGCTGGTCCTGCGCAAAGGCGCGGCGCTCGGTCTCCTCGCTGCCGCCGGCGGGCTGCTCTGTGGCCGCCTCCGGGGCGTGTTTGGTCTTTTTCTTGTCCTTTTTGTCCATCTGCGGGCCTCCTTTTTTGTTCAGGATGCCCGGGACGGCCAGGCGCTATTCCTGCGCCTGCGCTTCCGCTTCTTCGGGGGCAGGCGGGCCGCTGTCCTGTTGGAGCCGGTTGCTGGCTTCAAAGATCTCTGCGGTGCGCTGGATGATGCGCCGCTGTTCGGCGGTGAGGTTGGTGATGTCCAGCGTAACGGTGTTGGCCGCTGGCAGGCTGACGGGATCGAAAGCCGCTTTGCCCAGCAGAGAGTCGATGGAAACGCCCATGACATTGGCGATCCGCACCAGGACGCGGTGGGAGGGCGTCCGGGTGCCGGTCTCGTAGAAAGAGACCGCCGCGCCCGACACGCCGATCCGCTCACCGAACTGCGCCTGTGTTAAGTTGATGGAAAGCCGGTAGGATTTTATTTTTAACCCAAGGTCAAACTCGTACATAAAAAAAGCCTCTTTATAACAGTTTTTAACCATTGTATAAAGAAATATGTAACGCTAGGTTAGAGAGGGCTGTAACAAAAAGTTGAATTTATATAAACTCTATGTTAAACTAGAATCCATATAAAGTAAGCGCTTGAAAGGAGGCTTTTCTGTTGAAACACCAAAAATGTACCGCCCTGATCCTGTCGGCCCTGTTTGCCGCCGGCTGTCTGGCCGGATGCGGAGCAATGTACGACACGTCCGACGTAGAGGACCCCGCAGGGGTGGGCACCTCTGCCATCCTGGGCGAGGCCGGGACCGAGACGCTGAAGCGCATCTATCAGGATGCCCTGGCGGACAGCGGCCTGCAGGCCGGCGCCGACCAGCGCGTGCAGGACGCACTGAACCAGGCCCTCAACCGGCGGACGGCGGTTGAAGGCCGCGAGGCTGCTTTTGCGCGGACGCTGCGCGATGCTCTGCGCCGGGCAGGCATCGACGCCGCCGTTTACAGCGACCTGCCCAGCCTGCTGGCTGCAAAGGAGGAGACGGCCTGCTGCGTGGTGCTGCTGCGGACAGCGGCCAGCGAGAGCGGGCTGGACGCTGTGACCATGTCGGAGGTGCTGCAGCAGATGAGCGCGGCGCAAACGGCGGACACGGCGTGTCAGGTCTACCTCAGCGTGGAGGACGGCCAGGACGGCCGCGCCGTCTACGCGGTGGTGTTGGTACGAACCTGAAATCAACATCGCAAAAGGCCCTGCCGGGTGGCGGGGCCTTTACTTTTTTCGATGGATATGATCGAATCAAACGATTTTTTGCCGCGGCAGGGCAAAAAGGCGGGTTTCCTCTTGCATCCTGTCCTTCAGGCGGATACAATAGAGGGGCCGCTTTGCGGCGCTATCTTGTTGTTTAGGAGGAAAATCATGAAACGTGAAACCTTTGGTTCGCGGCTGGGCTTTATCCTGGTCAGCGCGGGCTGTGCGATCGGCATCGGGAACGTGTGGCGGTTCCCGTTCCTGGTGGGGCAGAACGGCGGCGGATTGTTTGTTCTGTTCTACCTGATGTTCCTGGTCATCATGGGCGTGCCGGTGCTGACCATGGAGCTGGCCGTCGGCCGCGCCAGCCGCAAGAGCGCGGTGCAGGGCTACCAGGCGCTGGAGCCCGCCGGTTCCAAGTGGCATATCCACGGGTGGTTCTGCATGGCGGGCTGCTACCTGCTGATGATGTACTACACCACCGTGGCCGGCTGGATGCTGGATTACTTCGCCAAATTTGCCACCGGCCAGTTTGTGGGCATGGAGTCCGGCCATGCGGTGGACGCTTTCAACGCCATGCTGGCCAACCCCGTGGAAATGGGCATCTGGATGGTGGTGATCGTCATTGCCGGCTTTGCGGTGGTCAGCTTCGGCCTGCAGAACGGCCTGGAGCGGATCAGCAAGTGGATGATGATCGCCCTGCTGATTTTGATCGTCATCCTGGCTGTCAACAGTGTGCTGCTGCCCGGCGCAGGCTCGGGCGTCTCCTTCTACCTGCTGCCCAGCGTGGAGCGGGCCGCTGAGGTGGGCATCGGCAATGTGGCCATGGCCGCCATGAACCAGTCCTTCTTCACCCTGAGCCTGGGCATTGCCGCGATGGAGATCTTCGGCAGCTACATGAAGCGGGACAACATCCTGCCCGGCGAGGCCATCCGCATCTGCGCGCTGGACACCTTCGTCGCCCTGATGAGCGGCATGATCATCTTCCCGGCCTGCTTTGCCTACGGCATCGAGCCGGACCAGGGCCCCTCGCTGATCTTCATCACCCTGACCGAGGTGTTTGTCAATATGCCCGGCGGGCGGCTGTGGGGCAGCCTGTTCTTCGTGTTCATGACCTTTGCCAGCTTTACCACCGTCATCGCGGTGTTTGAAAACATTCTGGTCATCTGTTGCGACTGCTTCGGCTGGGACCGCAAGAAGTCCTGCCTCATCAACATGATCATCGTTCTGGTGGCCAGCGTGCCCTGTGTGCTGGGCTACAACGTCTGGAGCGGCCTGACCTTCCTGGGCGGCAAGAACGTCCTGGACACCGAGGACTTCCTGGTCAGCAACCTGCTGCTGCCGGTCGGCTCGCTGATCTTCCTGCTGTTCTGCGTCAGCAAGTGGGGCTGGGGCTACGACAAGTACTTTGCCGAGGCCAACACCGGCGAGGGCATCAAGCTGCCCAAGTCCAAGTGGTTCAAGCGGTATCTGCAGTTCGTGCTGCCCATCCTGATCCTGGTGATCCTGATCCAGGGCCTGGTCTGAGCCTGAAGAACCAACAAAAAAGCAAAAAAGCGGCGGGGCCGTACCCTTCGGGGCGCGGTCCCGCCAATTTCTTTTCCATTCAAAACAGCCCGAAAAAGCTGATGTGGTTGACCCCAAGAAAGACGAACAGGGCGATCAGCGCCACCAGCACCCCGATCAGGATGTCCATCTGGTGGACGCTGAGGGGGAAGTGGTCGTAGATCTTTTCCTTCTCGTTTTTGAAGTGGGGGTCGCCGTTGTTCAGCAGGCCGCCTTTGTGCGGGGCGGAGCCCTGGGCGGCCTCGGCCTCGCGGGCGGCAAGTTCGGCTTCGCGGGCCGCCAGGGCGGCTTCCCGCGCGGCCAGCTGGGCCTCCCGCTCCTCTGCCGTCTGGGCGGCGGGCTGGGCGTCGTGTTCAGTCATGGGAACTCCCTCCTTTAAGCTTAGTATAAATATTGTGGAAGGGAAATGCAAGAGGGCCGCCCAAGCGTGGCGCAAAAGCGCCACGCTTTAGGGGGAACCCATTTCTGCGCGCAGCAGCGCGACAGAAATTCCTTCCCCCTAATATTCCCCTGGGGACAAAATTCAGCGCAGAACCGCGCACTCGCCGCAAGGCGGCTCGCACACTCTCTGCGCTGAATTTCCCTGTATGTGTCCCGCCCGGACGCACATGTCGTCCGGGCGGGACGTTTTTTTAGTGGCCCTCTGTCGGACAGTGCGGAAAAGATTTACTTCTTGGCCAGGTACTTGCGGATGTCGATGGCGACAGCCAGGATGATGACCAGGCCCTGAACGATGTAGGTGTAAGAGGAGTTGACGTTCATGAACTGCAGCGCCACCTTCATCAGCTCAAAGACCAGCACGCCGACCAGGATGCCGGGGACGGTGCCCACGCCGCCGGTGGTGGAAACGCCGCCGATGGTGGCCGCCGCGATGGCGTCCAGCTCGTAGCTCTGGGCGGTGTTGACCGATGCGCCGCCGGACTTGGCAGCCAGCAGGCAGCCGGCCAGGCCGAACATGCAGGAGGCCAGGGCGTAAATGCGGATCTTGGTGGCCGCGACGTTGACGCCGGCGACCTCAGCAGCGGACTCGTTGCCGCCGATGGCGTACATATACTTGCCGTGGCGGGTCTTGTTGTACAGGAACCAGAAGAAAACAGCCACGATGACGGCGATCCAGATCAGGATGGGGATGCCGAGGAAGCTGTCGATGGCGATGGAGGTGAAGCCCGAGTTCAAAGAGCCGATGGGGGTACCGCCGGTGTAGACCAGGCAGATACCGTACACCACCTGCTGCATACCCAGGGTGGCGATGAAGGGCTGCACCCGCAGGTAGGAGACGACCAGGCCGTTGCACAGGCCGACCACGGCGCAGATGGCCATGACCAGGATAAAGACCACCGGGGTGGGCAGGGTGGGCAGGCCGGGATAGAACTTGTTGGGCGCGTCTGCGTTCTGGGCAAAGATGCAGGCCAGGCAGGCGGCAAAGCCAGCCAGACGGCCGGCCGACAGGTCGTTGCCGGTGGTGATCAGACAGCCCGAGATGCCCAGCGCGATGATGTAGCGGATGGACACGTTCTTGAGCAGGTTGATGATGTTGGTCGGACCAAAGAAGTTGGGGTGGATGATGCCGACAATGATGGATACGAGGACCATCAGCACGATGATGGCGTTATTGCCGAGCCAGCTCTTGATGATCTGGCCGGTGGATTTCTTGGTAGCTTCCACGATTAGACTGCCTCCTTATTCACTGATTGGCCGCGGCCTTTTCGGGTGCGGTCTCAAACTGGGTGGCGAGCGCCATGATGTTCTCCTGGGTGGCGTCCTTGCCGTCGATGAAGCCGGTGATGCGGCCGTCGCACATGACCATGACCCGGTTGGACATACCGATGATCTCGCTCATTTCGGAGGAGATCATGATGATGCTCTTGCCCTGTTTGGCCAGCTCGGCGATGATGCAGTAGATCTCATACTTGGCGCCGACGTCGATGCCGCGGGTGGGCTCGTCCAGGATCAGGATGTCGGGGTTGTTGGCCAGCCACCGGGCGATCAGCACTTTCTGCTGGTTGCCGCCCGAAAGGCTCTTGATCTGGGTCTTGGGGCTGGGCACTTTGATGGCCATTTTCTCTTTGTTGGTCTGGACCAGGTCCAGGATCTTCTTGTTGTCCAGGAAGATGGGACCCTTGCGCAGCGCGTCGAGGGAGGCGATGGAGATGTTGTCGGCAACGCTGAGCACACCCATGATGCCGGTGGCGCGGCGGTCCTCGGTCAGCAGGGCGAGGCTCTTGGAAATGGCGTCGCGGGGCTGCTTGATGTGGACCTCATGCCCTTTGATCCAGACTTTGCCGGACGTGTGGGCGCGCAGGCCGAAAATGCCCTCCATCAGCTCGGTGCGCTGGGCGCCCACCAGGCCGGCCACGCCCAGGATCTCGCCCTTGTACAGCTCAAAGCTGCAGTGGCGGAAGGAGCGGGGATGGATGGAAGTAAAGTCCTCGACTTTGAGCATGACATCCTTGGAGGGGCGGTTTTCCAGCGGCGGATACTGGTTGGACAGCTCGCGGCCGACCATCTTGGCGATGATCTCCTCCTTGGTCATGTCGGCGACGTTCCATTTGCCGATGTACTGGCCGTCGCGCATGATGGTGACTTCGTCCGCGATCACCTTGATCTCGTCCATCTTGTGGCTGATGTAGACCAGGGCCACGCCCTGGCTTTTCAGCTCCCGCATGATGCGGAACAGGGAATCGACCTCGTGGGAGGTCAAAGACGAGGTGGGCTCGTCCAAAATCAGCACCTTGCAGTTGGCCGAGACGGCCTTGGCGATCTCCACCATCTGCATCTGCGCGATGCTCAGGGAGCCGAGTTTGGCGCGGGGGTTGATCTCCAGTTTGAGGCGCTTGAGCAGCTTCTCGGTATCCTGGTACATTTTGGCGTGGTCCACCGTGACGATGGGCCCAAAGCGCTTGGTGGGGTAGCGGCCCAGCCAGATATTTTCGGCGACGGTCCGGGCCGGGATGGGCTGGAGCTCCTGGTGCACCATGGCGATGCCGCGTTTCAGAGCGTCCAGCGGGGTGGGGATGGTGACCTTTTGTCCTTCGTACTCGATCTCGCCTTCGTCCATCTTGTAAATGCCGAACATACATTTCATCAAAGTGGACTTGCCGGCGCCGTTCTCGCCCATCAGGGCCATGACCGAGCCGGGGCGGAGCTCAAGCCGGGCATGATCCAGAGCTTTGACGCCGGGAAAGACCTTGACGACGTCTCGCATGACCAGACGGTACTCTGCCATTCCGTAGAGCCTCCTTTATCTAAGGCAATACCGCACAGAAAAGTAGGCGCGATACTGCCAGAAGTGATATAATAAGACCATGGATAAACAGATGACAATGTCTGCGCTTAGTGATGAGTTGGCGCAGGTACGGACAAAGAAGAAAGAA